>JAYVOF010000023.1:0-6677 GCA_043758105.1 Rhodospirillales bacterium
CCCTCGGTGATGACGCGCTTGCTGGCGGCCAGCGACATCGGGGCATTCACCACGATCTTGCGCGCCAGCGCCTTCGCCGCCTCCAAAGCCTGGCCCGGCTCCGCCAGGCTATTCAGCAGGCCAACCTGATACAGCCGCTCGGCGCCGATCATCTCGCCCGTCAGCGCGATCTCCATGGCGATCCGGGCCGGGATGAGCCTGGGTAGCCTTAACAACCCGCCGGCGGCCGCGGCCAGGCCGCGCTTCACCTCGGGCAAGCCGAATTGCGCGTCACGGGAGGCCACCGCCAGGTCGCAGGCCAGCACCGCTTCGAAGCCGCCCGCCAGCGCGTAGCCCTCGATCGCGGCGATGATGGGCTTCTTTGGCGGCTGGTACACGATGCCCAGCAGGCCGCGGCCGGGCATGTGCACGCTCTCGCCCCGCAAGAAGGCCTTCAAATCCATGCCGGAGCAGAACGTGCCGCCCGCGCCGGTCAGGATGCCGACGAGCAGGCCGGGGCGGGCGTCGAGTTCGTCGAATGCGGCGGCGACCCCTTCGGACACCGCCTGATTGACGGCGTTCCGCACTTGCGGCCGGTTGATCGTCACGATCACCATGCCGTCTTCGTGCGCGACGAGTACCTCAGGCGGCATGGAACACCGGCAATGGCGTGGCGCCTGGCGAGAACGAGACCGTGACCGGCAGGCCGAGGCGCAGGCGATCTTGCGCCGCCGGGTCGAGCCGGCCCATGGCGCGCGGACCCTCGTCCAGATCGACGATGACCAGCGTATAGGGCAGGTCCGCCTTGAACGCCGGGTGGAAGGCGTGATGCGCCACGGTCCAGCTATGCACCGTGGCGTGGCCACTCGCGTCAAACCACTCGACCTTCAGCGAGCAGCACCGGGGGCACACCAGTTGCGGATAGTGCCGCGCGAGGCCACAGGCCCCACAGCGTTGCAGGCGGAGCACGCCCGCCGCCGCCCCCTCCCAATAGGGCAGCTCACCCGGTTCCGGGTGCGGCACGGGTCGTTCGTCGCTCATTATTGGCCCCTTTGCAGGATGGCCATCGCGCCATCGCCCATGTCGCCGTAGCCGGTCACCAGGCCGGTTGCGGCGCCGGCGACCTGCGTCCGTCCGCCCTGGCCGCGCAGTTGCCGCACCAGTTCCACGATGTGGTTCATGCCGAGCATGTGCGCCTGGGACAGCAGGCCGCCATGGGTGTTGGTGGGCAGCGCGCCGCCCAGGCGCAGCTTGCCGTCCGCCACGAACGGCCCGCCCTCACCCTTCGCGCAAAACCCCATATCCTCCAGCTGGCAGAGCACGATGTAGGTGAAGCAGTCGTAGATCTCGGCCACATCGATGTCGGCATGGGTCACCCCCGCCATCTCGAACACCCGGCGTGCACACTTCGCAATACCGAGCCGGGTCATGTCCGGACGCTGCGTGATGGAGCTCGGCGAGTCCGGATGCCCCTCACCGACGCCCAGCACCCGCACCACCGGCTGCTTCATATCCCGCGCCCGCTCGGCAGAGCTCACCACCAAAGCCGCCCCGCCATCGCTTTCAAGACTGCAATCTAATAAGCGGAACGGGTCGGCGATCATGCGGGACGCCTGATGGTCCTCGACCGTGATCGGCTTCGTCATCACCGCATTGCCATGCAGCAGCGCGTGCGTGCGCATCGTCACCGCGATCTCGGCAAACTGCAGACTGGTGGTGCCATAAAGCTCCATGTGCCGCCTTGCCATGGGCGCATAGAGCTGCGCCGGGGCGACAGCACCCTGCGGCAGCTCATACTCAGTCACCAGGTGGAATTGCGGCATTTGGTGAATTCGCACCCCGGCCCGGGCGCCCGAGGACACGTTGCGTCCGGAGGGGATCAGCACGTGGTGGCACAGCCCGGCCGAGATGGCCGCAATGGCGCATTGCACCGCCGCGATCCCGCTGGCACCCCCCAACGGCGCCAGCGCCGAGAACGTCACGTCCGGCAGGCCGAAATTGGTGATGAACGCCTCGGCCGGCGCCCCGGTGATGCCGATCGGGATGACGCCATCGATGTCCTTGGGATCGAGCCCGGCATCCGCGATCGCCGCCAGCGACGCCTCGACCTGCAATTCGAACGCGCTATGCGGCGATCCCCGCATGTAAGCGGTTTCCGCAATACCCGTGATCGCGCCTAACCCGCGCATTCCCCACCCCTTGCCTTGTTACGCACACCGTAGCCCTTCCACGCCTCTTGCACAATCCGCTGGGATGGGATCATACTCATCGGTAAGAATACTGATCAGCCGGGGGAGACGATGCAGCAGCCATACAGCCGTACCCTGTTCGAGCTGCTGGACGAGCAGGCCACCCGCAATCCGGACGGGCTGGCGGTGATCTGCGAAGGCCGCCGCTTCACCTATGCTGGCCTGGCCCAAGCCGCCCGCCAATCGGCCGGCGCGCTGCGCACGATGGGAGTCGGGCGCGGCGACCGCGTGGGCCTGCTCATCAACAACCGGATCGAATGGCTGGAAATCGCCTTCGGTGCATGGCTCCTCGGTGCCGTCGCGGTCCCGTTCAGCACCTGGTCCACGCGGGCCGAACTCGATTTCCTGATCGGCGACGCCGCAATCAGCGTCCTGATCACGCTGCCGAACTTTGCGCGCGAAGATTACGCCGCCATCCTGCGAGACATCGCCCCCAACCACGCCCTGCTCCGGCACGTGCTAATGCTCGACGCCTGGGCCGCCCTCCGCGACGCGGCACCGCGGTTGGACACCCCCGCACCCGGCGACGGGGCCGGGGCCAGCGACGACGCAATCATCCTCTATACCTCGGGCTCCACCAGCCGGCCCAAGGCCATCCCGCTCGCGCACTACCTGATCGTCGAGAACGGCTTCAACATCGGCGAGCGCCAGGGCCTGCGCGCCGATGACCGCGTGCACCTCTCGCCCCCGCTGTTCTGGACCTATGGCGGCGTGAACGCGCTGCCGGCCACGTTCACCCATGGCGCCGCCCTCGTGCTGCAAGGCCGGTTCGACGCGGGCCAGGCGCTCGACCTGATCGAGGCCCACGCCTGCACGTCCATCTACACCCTCCCCAGCATGACCAGCGCCATGGTCCGCCACGCAGCGTTCAGCCCCGAACGCACCCGGTCGCTCCGCACCGGCATGACCATCGGCAGCCCGCAAGACGTGCGCATGGCGGTCGAGGTGCTGGGCGCGGCCGAGCTGTGCAACATCTTCGGCGCGAGCGAGACGGGCGGCAATTGCTGCGTCACCCACCACAGCTGGCCGCTCGAGCGCCGGGCCAACTGCCAAGGCCTGCCGCTGCCCGGCGTCCGCCTGCGCATCGCGGACGAGGAC
The DNA here is from genome assembly GCA_043758105.1 of Rhodospirillales bacterium. Lineage (GTDB taxonomy): Bacteria > Pseudomonadota > Alphaproteobacteria > Acetobacterales > Acetobacteraceae > JANPPS01. The sequence continues at coordinate 3,327 of JAYVOF010000023.1, forward strand.
GGCGCGCCCGTGCCGCAGGGCCAGCCCGGCCAGGTGGAGGTCAGCGGCCCCTACGTCATGCGCGGCTACACCTGCGGCAGCGCCCAGCACAACGCCAGCAGCTTCACCGCCGACGGCTGGTTCCGCAGCGGCGACATCGGCTCATTGGACGCGGACGGCGCGTTCGTGTTCCAGGGCCGCTCCACCGAAATGATCAAGCGCGCCGGCATCAACGTCTCCCCGGCCGAGGTGGAGGACGTGTTGTTGCAACACCCCGGCGTGGCCCAGGCCGGCGTGATCGGCGTGCCCTCGGACGCGGGCGAATCGATCGTGGCCTTCGTGGTGGCCGCCAACGCCGCGAACGCGCCCACCCCCGAGCAGCTTGCCGCGCATTGCCGCACCATCGCCTCGAGCTACAAGGTGCCGGACCGGTTCGAGATCGTGGCGTCGCTCCCCACCACCGTCACCGGCAAGCTGATGCGGCGCGAGCTCAAGGCCCTCGCCCTCGCCGCAATACCGGTCGCCTGATGGCTCAGGAAGCATGGGGCCGCTGGGGCGCAGACGACGAGGCCGGCGCGCCGAACCTGATCGGCCCGCCGCAGGTCAAGCACGCGATCTCGTTGGTGAAGACCGGGCAGGTCATCAGCCTCACCCAGCCCATCAGCGACCGCCTGCCCGTGCCGTTCCATCGGGCAAACGTGCAGCACTTCATGGGTCGGGACGGCGGAGACTACGCGGCCGGTGCGAAACGGCCCGGTGGCTTCCAGTTCGCCGAGGACACGGTGATCCTGCCGCTGCATCTCGGCACCCACATCGACGCGCTGTGCCACGCCTGGTGCGACGATCATTTGTATAACGGGTTCCCCGGCAACACCGTCCGCAGCACGACGCGGGCGCTGCGCTGCGGCGTGGAAAAAATCCCGCCGCTCGTAACCCGGGGCGTGCTGCTGGACGTGGCGGGCCTGCGCGGCGCCCCCGTCCCGCCCGGCGACACCATCGGCCAGTCCGAACTGCAGCGGGCCGCCGCGCGCGCCGGCGTCACGCTGCAGGACGGCGACGCCGTGCTGATCCGCACCGGCTGGCTCGAATCGCAAGACCCGGCCAAGGGAGTCGATTTCAACCGTGAGCCCGGCATCGACGTCGAGGCCGCCCTGTGGCTGGCCGAGAGTGGTGCGGCGATCGTCGGCGCCGACAATTTCGCCATCGAGGCGATGCCCTTCCCCGCCGGCACCGTGTTCCCGGTGCACCAGCAGCTGATCCGCGATTACGGCATCCCGTTGCTCGAGGGCTTGGTGCTCCGGCCCCTCGCAGAGGCGGGCGCCACCGCGTTCCTGTTCGTGGCCTGCCCCTTGCCGATCGTGGGTGCGACCGGCAGTCCGGTGGCGCCGGTGGCGGTGCTTTAAGCATGACCCCCGCCATGGGCGCCGAAATCGAACTCATCGTGCAATCGCTCGCGGCCGGGCTGCTGACGGGCGCGCTGTTCGGGCTGCTGTGTGCCGGGCTGTCATTGATCTTCGGCACCATGCGAGTGATCAACTTCGCCCAGGGCGACTTCATGATGGCCGGCATGTATCTGGCCGTCACCTTCTCGGTACTGCTGTCGCCGTTGGGCCAGGCCGCGCCGTTCCTGGCTGCTGGGTTGGCCGGGCCGGTGCTGTTCGTGGCGGGCGCGCTGCTGCACCGGTTCCTCATCTCCCGCACCACCGGCATGCGCGCGGTCGGCCTGTCCGGGGACGGGCACCAGGCGCAGCTCATCCTCACGCTCGGCATCGCGCTCGTGCTGCAGAACGGGGCGCTGATCCTGATGGGGTCCTCGCCGCAATCCATCGTCTCACCGCTTGCGTCCCGCGCGTGGGAGATCCCGCTGCTCTATGACCAGGACAGCACCCTGTTCCTCAACCAGGCGCGCACGATCGGCGCAGTACTCAGCGTGCTGATCGCGCTCGGCCTGTTCCGGCTGATCCGCTCGACCGAACTCGGCCGCGCGTTGCGGGCGGCGTCCGACAGCGCGGAGGCGGCGACTTACATGGGGATCGACGTCGATCGCGCCCACCGCATCGCGTTCGGCGCCGGCGCGGCGGTCGCCGGAGTCGCCGGGGGCCTGATCGTCCTGACCACGCCGGTGCAGCCCTTCGTCGGCACCGACTTCATAATCATCATGTATGCGGGCGTCGTGTTGGGCGGAATCGGCTCCATCACCGGCGCGTTCTGGGGCGGCATGACGATCGGCCTCGTGCAGCAATTATCGTCGCTGGTGCTGCCGTTGCAATTGCAGAACGCGATGGTGTTTCTCGTGTTCCTACTGATCCTGCTGTTCCGGCCCCAGGGTCTGTTCGGCCGCAGCGTGGAGCGCGCCTGATGCGCACGGCCGCCCTCCTCGTGATGGTCGCCGCCCTCTGGGCCGGCGGCAGCCTGCTGGTCACCAACCCCTATTATCTGCTGCTGCTGACACTCGTGCCGATCTGGGCGCTGTTCGGCACGTCGTGGAACATCTTCTCCGGCTATTCCGGCCTCGTCTCGTTCGGTCATGCGGCGTTCTTCGGGCTGGGTGCCTATACCGTGTCCCTCGGGCTCATCCGCTTCGGCCTCACCCCCTGGATCGGCATTCCGGTCGCGGGCGTGGTGGGCGGGCTCGCGGGCATCGCGATCGGCTGGCCGACGTTCCGGCTGCGCGGCAGCTATTTCGCGCTGGCCATGCTCGCCTACCCCTTGATGCTCGCCTATTTGTTCGCCTGGCTCGGATACCAGGAAGTCTCGATCCCCCTGCACCGTGACCACCCGGTCTGGTTCATGCAGTTCGCGGACACCTATTGGTATGTCGTGCTGGCCACGGCGCTGGCGCTGGCGGGCTCCCTCGGCTCGCTGGCCATCGAACGCTCGCGCTTCGGCCTGTCCCTGGTGGCGATCCGGCAGAACGAGCTCGCGGCCGAAACCGCCGGGATCGACACCAGGTACTGCAAGCTGCAGGCAATGGCCCTCAGCGGATGCGCCGCCGCGGTGGCCGGCGGGCTCTATGCGGACGTCCTCCTAGTGATCACCCCCTCCAGCGTATTCGGCCTGGTGGTCTCGGCGCAGGCCATGATCCTGGTGCTGTTCGGCGGCGCGGGCACGGTCTGGGGCCCGCTGATCGGGGCGGCGGTGCTCGTGCCGCTGGGCGAGACGCTGCAGGCGCAACTGGGAAGCCGGTTGCCCGGCATCCAGGGCGTGCTCTATGGCGTAATCATCATCGCCGTCGTGCTGTTTGCGCCCGAGGGCATTTATTGGCGCCTGCGGGACATGCGGGGGGCCCCCAAGCGTGCGGCGTCTGTCCGGACGGCGGCGTTGGCGGGCGACCCGTCCCGTCCCGAATTGGGCGGTCCGTTGCTGGAGGTG
>JAYVOF010000024.1:0-2257 GCA_043758105.1 Rhodospirillales bacterium
GGCCGGGACCGGGGCACCACGCGCTCCGGTCCCGCGCCCGGCCGAAAATCCTGTACGAATCGGAGCCGCTGCACCGCGTCCCGTCCGACGGCGGCGTTCAATCGTTGGATGATCTCCGGTGCCAGGTGCTGCAGTTCCATCGCCACCGGACCCGCGCAACCGATCAGCAGCGTGCCACCCTGCAACCGCCGGGGCGCGGTCACAGCCGCGAGCGCCGGCCCCACCATCATCGGCCAATCCGTCATGATCTGCGCCGCCGAGGGTGCCCGCGCCTTGAACGCCGCACGGGTGAGGCCGGGCAGCAGCGTCCCCACCGCGCGCGGGCCATAAACGTGCCGGATGCTGGACTTGTCCGGTTGCTTGCTCGCCGTCATAGCTCCCCCGTGCCCCATAGCTTAACCGCGCTTCCCGTTCCACCCGCCGCCGCGCTGCTGCACTGGTATGACCGCCACCGCCGCGCCATGCCATGGCGGGCGCTCCCCGGTGAGGTGCCGGACCCGTATCGGGTGTGGCTCAGCGAAATCATGCTGCAGCAGACGACCGTCGTCACCGTCATACCGTATTTCGACCGCTTCATGCAGCGTTTTCCGACGGTGGAGGCGTTGGCCGCAGCGGACGAGGGCGCGGTCATGGAGGCCTGGGCCGGGCTCGGCTATTATGCCCGGGCCCGCAATCTGCATCGATGTGCGCAGGCCGTGGCCGCGCTGGGTGCGTTTCCGGACACGCTGGACGGCCTCTGCCAATTGCCCGGCATCGGCCCCTATACCGCCGCCGCCCTGGCCAGTATCGCGTTTGGCCACCCGGTCGTGCCAATCGACGGCAATGTGGAGCGGGTGGTGGCCCGGGTCTTCGCCATCCTGGACCCCTTGCCCGCGGCGCGCGGTGCGGTCGCTCGGGCGGCGGCCGCACTCGGCGCCGATCCACTGGCGCAGGCGCGCCCGGCGGACTTCACTCAGGCGCTGTTCGACTTGGGCGCCACAATCTGCACGCCGCGCGCGCCAGCCTGCGGCATTTGTCCATGGCAGGGCGAGTGCGCCGGGCGCGACCAGGCGGCCGAACTACCGCGCAAGGCGCCGCGCAAGGCCCGGCCCATGCGCTACGGCGCGCAATTCTGGCTGACGGACGGTGAAAGCGTCCTGCTCCGCCGCCGCCCGCCCTCCGGTCTGTTGGGCGGCATGCTGGAGCTGCCGGGCACCCCGTGGCGGCAGGAGCCATGGACGCCCGCGGACGCGATGCTGCACGCGCCGCAGCCGGCACAGTGGATATGTAAGGGTAGTGCGCTGCACGCCTTCACCCATTTCGAGTTGACGGTTTCGGTGTTTTCGGCGCGCGTGGTGGGGATTACCGCGCCCGGGCTGCTTCGGCCCTGCGCCCGGTTGGCGGGAGAGGCATTGCCGGCCGTCATGCGGCGCTGCATCGCCATCGCGGTCGCTCAAAAATAATTCAATCGTCCAAGAATTTTCTTCCGGCTTGTTTACGGGCCATTAACCATTCTCAGGCATTTTACCGATGTGCCCACAAAAAGGGCGCGTGCAGCACCCCCAAGTTGGCGACCAGTCAATCTGGCACATCAGTCAATCTGGCATAAAGGTAAAATGAAATGACAACGTCAGTAAACACCAACGTCGGCGCCCAGATCGCTTTGCAGTCGTTGACCAACACCCAAAACCTGTTGGCAAAGACCGAAAAGCGTATCAGCACCGGCTACCGCGTGGCCGACGCGTCCGACGACGGCGGCGCCTTCGCGGTGGCGGAAAAAGTTCGTTCCGACGTGAGCGCGCTCACGGCCGTCAACACGGACCTCGGCAATGCCCAGGGCCTCGTGAGCGTAACCCAGACCGCCTTGACCTCCCTCTCGGCCTCGCTGACCACGGCGAAGGGCTTGCTCGTCCAGATCGGCGATGCCAGCATCAGCACCAGCCAGCGTACGCAGTATATCTCCAACTTCAACAACCTGGTGCAGGCTGTCGCCAACACCGTGGACGGCTCGACCTATAACGGTCAGACGTTGCTCGGTGCGGCCTCCGGTGCCGTCGCGGGTTCGTCCAAGTCGGTGATCGCCAACGAGTACGGCTCACAGAGCACGATCCACGGTGCCGACAACTCGACCCTGGCCGTAAGCCTCGCCGCCCTAATCGGTGAAAGCTTCTCCCGGACCGCGGGCGGCGTGGACACCTTCAGCGTGGTCACGGCAGCAACGGCCCAGACCACGGCCCAGGCGGCGCTTCAGGTTGGTGCCGGCTTCGATACCGCGCAA
>JAYVOF010000025.1:0-6646 GCA_043758105.1 Rhodospirillales bacterium
CACCGGTCATGGCGGCAGTATCCTCGGTTGGTTTCCCGGTTTATAGGCTGTCCAATCTCAATTCGCCTATCTCAAGTGCCGCCATAACCGCCAGCAGGAATGTCGCTGCAAACGTTCCCCTAGCGAGCTTGCTGGTGATCGAAGCCTCAGTCTCCTCCAACCCGTGTTCCTTCATTCGTCTGGCCAACTCGGCGTAGGTGACACCGGCACGCTTCATCTCGGCCTTGAGAAACCGAGACGCCTTCACGGCAAGCTCCTTTTCCGCCATATGCAAGGCAAGCAACGGTGAACATTCATGACGGCTCCTGCACTTCCCGAGTTTGTCCGACCAAATAGGTTTGTCCTGCTTGACGACCCTTATAATCAACCTGATGAAGGGCGCTTCATGCAGTTTCGGCTTACCTATGATGGGCCTCTCTTTGCAACGCAGCGTGATCCAATCAATGGTCAACAAGATAAGCGCGGCATTCATAAACACGACATCCGGCAAGCATTCCATCTTCAGCTCAAACATTTATGGGAGATCGTGCCTCATCTTAAGGCAGGAGCCGGAAGCGGGCCGGGCGCTTTGACGTTTGGCGGGGAACGGTCGCTTCCGAGGGATATTGCCTTACTCTCAGCCCGACACAGCCTTTACGGATGGAGCTTCGTGCCCTTAGTCACTCAAGACTTAGACCTTATTTGTGGATTGGACATACTCTTCTTACGTCCCGACCGCCCCGGCGCGGTATTGCGGTCAGGCGATATCGATAATCGACTTAAGACGCTCTTCGATGCGCTCCGAATTCCCGAAGCAGGAGAGAACTACCACTTGAAGACCAAAGAGGCCGGAGAAACGCCCTTTTTCTGCCTCCTTGAAGACGACAAGCTAATTACGAAAGTCTCGGTAGAGACCGATCAGCTATTGCAGTTTGTGACCCCCGACAGGAGCGTGAATGAGGTCCGACTGGTGATTACAGTCACTCTACGTCCCTATGAGCTGAACCTAGGAAATATGCAGTTTGGCTAAGGAGAAGGCGCAAGCAGCTTCCAACGTCTTGATCCTGCCGTCCCGTCTGCTACGGCCACCTTTCCCCGGTGAAGCAACCGGCGAAGGCTAGAGCGCATACGTTTTGTCATGGTCTCCACCATCAGCGTGTCAGATGTGTTCATGCCGCGGGCCTCCATGACCCTACGGACGATCCCCCTCGTGGTTAGGGGTTCCCCTGCCTCCCGCAATGCCCCAAGCATCATGCGGGTGGACTCGCCCCGTAGGGCCGCGTGACGGCGCGGGATGGGCTTTACACGCACGACACCGATTTCTGCATCAGGTCGAAATAGCCGGATTGTCACATCTATGGCATCTAGCTCAATCACAGTCTGGCGGACTTGGCCTTGCACGATGTCCAGGCGATCGGCTAACTCTTGGCGGCGGCGCAGTAGGCCGCTGACGACGTTATCGTTTTCCATGATGGTAATTTACCGGAGGACTGGGTCCGCTGCTATGTTCCTGTGGTGGCGGATGCTACATAGTACCGTCGAACTAGACCATATCGGGCTCTGCTGGGACGCCGATTTGCTGCACCGGGGCACCTGGATCGCCCGGCAATTCCGCGGCAGCGCCTGGACCGCGCTGCATCGGAGGGAGGCGGTGTCCAACCGGCTCAATGCCTACCGCGTCCTGCTGACCCGTGCCCGGCATGGCACCTTCATCTGGATGCCGCAGGGCGACGCCCGTGACCCCACGCGCGACCCGGACGGCTACGACCGCACGGCGCAGTATCTGGAACAATGCGGCGCCGTGACGCTGGACCTGGCCGGTGAGGCCGCGGATAATGATCCCTTGGCCGGAGCCCGCCTCCTATGATCCGCCCGCTTGCTCTCGTTTGTGCGATGCTTGTTCTGGCCCTCCCGGCCTGGGCGTCCGAACTTAAGGTCGCCACTTGGAACCTCGAATGGTTGACGCTGCGTCACCAAGGCGACCCTGAATTACCCGAGGATGTCGTGCCGAAAGGAGCCCCCGACATCGCGGCACTCCGCCGCTATGCCGACATTCTGGACGCCGACGTGGTCGCTCTGCAGGAGGTGGACGGGCCGGAGGTCGCGGCGCAGGTGTTCACCCCGGACCGCTACCAACTCATCTTCACCGGGGACCATGTGATCCAGCGCGTGGGGTTCGCGGTGCGCCTCGGCCTTCCGGTCCGCCGCAATCCGGATCTGGTGGCGCTCGACCTCTACCCGGCGGCCCGGCATCGGCTGCGTAGCGGGCTTGATATAACCCTCGATCTGCCGGGCGGAACGCTGCGGTTCCTGGCGGTGCACCTCAAGACCGGCTGCCATGACGACCCGCTCAGCGTCAGCCCCCGCCGGGAGTGTGAGACGCTGCGCGGGCAATTGCCGGCGCTGCAGGGCTGGATCGCACAGCGGCGGGACGAGGGTACGCCGTTCATTTTGCTGGGTGACTTCAACCGCCGCATGGATAAGCGGGAGGATGTGATGACCGCGCTCGACAGCATGGCACCGTTGTCACGCGCGACCGAGGGACGCGGCTCACCCTGCTGGGGCGGCGGCAGTTTCATCGACCATATTATGGCCGGCGGTGCCGCCCGCGGATGGATGGAGCCGGAAACGCTACGGGTCATGGTCTATCGCGAAAAGGACGCTCCGGCGAAGGCGCGGCTGTCGGACCACTGCCCGGTGTCGGTCCGCTTTCGCCTGCCGGATTAGCCCGTTAAGCTGCGACGGCAACAACAAGGCGATCCCATGCCCCTCACCCTCCTCGTCACCGGTGCCACCGCCGGGTTTGGCGAAGCCATCACCCGCCGGTTCATCCGGGACGGCCACCGCGTAATCGCCACTGGACGGCGGACCGACCGGCTCCGGGCGTTACAGGCCGAGTTGGGACCGAATGTGGCGATCCACGCCCTCGATGTGACCGACGCCAAGGCCGTCGCCGCCCTGCCCGGCAGCCTGCCCGCCGGATTTCAGGCGGTCGATGTGCTGGTAAACAATGCCGGCCTCGCGTTGGGCGTGGCACCCGCGCAGCAGGCGAATATCGATGAGTGGGAGACGATGGTGGCGACCAACATCGCCGGGCTGATGCGGATGACCCGGGTGCTGCTGCCGGGCATGCTCGAGCGGGACCGTGGTCACATCGTGAACCTCGGCAGCACCGCCGCGACGTTCCCGTATCCGGGCGGCAACGTGTATGGCGCGTCCAAGGCGTTCGTCACGCATTTCAGCGCCAATTTGAAATGCGACCTGGTCGGCACCAACGTGCGCGTGACCGACGTCTCACCCGGATTGGTGGGTGGCAGCGAATTCAGCAGCATCCGGTTTGGCGGCGACAAGGAAAAAGCGGCGGCGGTCTATGCTGGGACCACACCGCTCACGCCCGAGGATATCGCCGAAACCGTGGCGTGGGTGGTGAACTTGCCGGCGCACGTCAACATCAATCGGGTCGAAATGATGCCGACGTGCCAATCGGCCGGCCCGCTGATGATCAAGCGGAAGTCTTAACGCCCTTCCAGAATGCGACCCGGCCGCGAATATTGGCGGCCGCGTCCTTCGGATCCGGGTAATACCACACTGCGTCCTTATTCGCGGTCCCATTCACCTCCAACGAGTAATACTGGGCGGTGCCTTTCCAGCCACACACGCTGGTGTGGCTGGAGGGTTTCACGTACTCGGATTTAAGGCTGGCGGCGGGGAAATAGGCATTCCCCTCCACCGTCACGATGTCGTCGCTTTCGGCGATTACCGTGTCGTGCCAGATCGCCTTCATCCCGCCGTCTCCGGCTCTCGCTCGGACGCGCCATCGTCGTCGGCGTCGTCACTCTCGGTTTCTTTCGGCGGTGGCTTCTCGGCGGCAACGTATTCGAAGGCGAGTTGGTCGTCCTTCAGCGTCACCTTGACCGAGCCGCCATTCACCAGATTGCCGAACAGCAGTTCCTCCGCAAGCGGCTTTTTGATGTATTCCTGGATCACACGGCCGAGCGGACGCGCACCATACAGCCGGTCATAGCCCCGTTCTGCCAGCCATTCCTTGGCCGAGGATGACAGTTCGATCGTGACGTTGCGGTCCGCCAGCTGCGCCTCGAGCTGCATCGCAAACTTCTCCACCACACGTCCGACGATCTCGGGCGTGAGGCCGGCGAAGGTGATGGTCGCGTCGAGCCGGTTGCGGAATTCCGGCGTGAACAAACGCTTGATCGCCTCGGTATCCTCACCCTCCCGCTCTTCGCGCCCGAAGCCGATGGCCTCCTTCGCCATGTCGGACGCGCCGGCGTTGGTCGTCATGATCAGGATGACGTTGCGGAAATCCACCACCTTGCCGTTATGGTCGGTGAGCTTGCCGTGATCCATGACCTGCAACAGGATGTTGAACAGGTCCGGATGCGCCTTCTCGATCTCGTCCAGCAGCAGCACGCAATGCGGATGCTGGTCGATCGCGTCGGTCAACATGCCGCCCTGGTCGAATCCCACATAACCCGGCGGGGCGCCGATCAGGCGGGACACGCTGTGACGCTCCATGTATTCGGACATGTCGAACCGGGTCAGCTGGATCCCCAAGGTCGATGCGAGTTGCTTGGCGACCTCGGTTTTGCCGACACCGGTCGGGCCGCTGAACAGATAGTTGCCGATCGGCTTCTCCGGTTCACGCAGACCGGCGCGGGAGAGCTTGATCGCGGCCGATAGCGCCTCGATCGCCTTATCCTGGCCGAACACCATCGCCTTGAGGTCACGCTCCAGATTGCGGAGGGTTTCCTTGTCGTCGGTCGATACGCTCTTGGGCGGAATGCGGGCGATCTTGGCCACGATCTCCTCGATATCCTTGAGCGTCACCAGCTTACGGCGCTGCCCCTCGGGCTGCAGCATGCGCGACGCCCCGGCCTCATCGATCACGTCGATCGCTTTGTCCGGGAGCTTGCGGTCATTGATATATTTGGCCGACAGCTCGACCGCGCCGCGAATCGCCTCCTCCGTGTAGCGGACGTTGTGATGCTTTTCGTAGTTGGTTTTCAGGCCGCGAAGGATCTTGATCGCGTCCTCCGGCGTCGGTTCGTTCACATCGATCTTTTGGAAGCGCCGCACCAGCGCGCGGTCCTTTTCGAAGTAGTTGCGATATTCCTTATAGGTGGTGCTGCCGACACAGCGCAGGCTACCCGCGGCCAGAGCGGGTTTCAGCAAGTTGGAGGCGTCCATCGCCCCGCCGCTGGTGGCCCCGGCACCGATCACGGTGTGAATTTCGTCGATGAACAGGATCGAGCCGGGATGCGCCTCGAGTTCGGTCACGACCGCCTTGAGCCGTTCCTCGAAATCGCCGCGGTAGCGGGTTCCGGCGAGCAGGGCTCCCATATCGAGCGCGAAGATCGTGCTCTTGGCCAGCACCTCCGGCACATCGCCCTCGACGATGCGCTTGGCCAGGCCCTCGGCGATGGCGGTCTTGCCCACGCCCGGGTCACCGACATACAGCGGATTGTTCTTGGTGCGGCGGCACAGGATCTGAATCGTGCGCTCGATCTCGGAGTCGCGTCCGATCAGCGGATCGATCTTCCCGGAAATGGCCTTCTTGTTCAGGTTGACGCAGTAATTACTTAGCGCATCCTGGGCGCGGCGGCCGGGCTTTTCCTCACGCTCGGCACCCTCGGGTGCCTCTTCCTTGGCGCCCGTCGTGGGGCGCTGCGTGGTGCGGCCGGGGGCCTTGGCGATGCCGTGGCTGATGAAGTTGACCGCATCGAGCCGGGTCATGTCCTGCAATTGTAGGAAATAGACCGCGTGGCTTTCACGCTCGCTGAACAATGCCACAAGGACGTTGGCACCGGTCACTTCGTCGCGCCCGGAGGACTGGACATGGATGGCGGCGCGCTGCACCACGCGCTGGAAGCCGGCGGTCGGCTTCGGATCGCCGGGCCGGTCGGTCGCGAGGCCGGAAAGATCCTTATCCAGGAACTCGCCTAAATCCTGCCGCAGCTTGTCTAGATCGACACCGCAGGCGCGCAGCACGGTGGCGGCGTCACTGTCATCGGCCAATCCGAGCAGGAGATGCTCCAACGTGGCATATTCGTGCTTACGCTCGCTCGCGAGCGACAGAGCACGATGCAAGGTCTGTTCAAGGTTACGTGATAGCATGTCGCCTGACACTCCTTCGCGCTGGGATCACCCGTTCGAGCGGTCATTGCGGCCGCTTTGGCAGAGTGTCGCAGAGATTAGTTTACGCAATACGAAAAGGATTCACTTTTCGGCGGGCTATTCTTTTTCGATCGTGCACTGAAGCGGGTGCTGGTTCTGCCGGGCTAGGTCCATCACCTGAGTGACCTTGGTTTCGGCGACTTCGTAGGTGTAGGCGCCACACACACCCACGCCACGCCGGTGGACATGCAGCATGATTCGCGTGGCCTCTTCCCGGGTCTTTTGGAAGAACCGTTCCAGGACGTGAACCACGAACTCCATGGGTGTGTAATCGTCATTTAACATCAGGACCTTATACATCGCCGGCTTGCGGGTTTTCGGCCGGGCCCGGACGACCACCCCTGTGTTCAGGCCATCGCCATTGCGGCCGTCACCGCTATCCCGCCCGCCATCCCGTCCTCCGCCGTCTCGCTTATCGCTCATGTCCAACATCCTGAATGACCCGGCGCCGCCACGCCATCCCTGCTTGAAGCCG
>JAYVOF010000026.1:0-6604 GCA_043758105.1 Rhodospirillales bacterium
GCGGTGCTGATGTGCGACCGCATCCTGGTGTTCAGCTCCAACCCCGGGCGTGTGGCGAGCGAACTGCGCGTGCCATTCCCGCACCCGCGCGACCGCAACGACCCGGCGTTCCGCCAGATGGTAGACGACATTTATGCGCTGATGACCCGCCGCGCCCCCGCCGCCCGCGTGCCCGCCCCGGCCACGATGGCGCTACAGCTGCACCCCATCAGCACCAACCTGCTGGCCGGCTTGATGGAGACGCTGGAGGCGGCCCCCTATGACGGACGCGCCGATTTGCCGGCACTGGCCGGGTCGTTGCAGCTGGAATTGGACGATTTGCTGCCGATGGGCGAGGCCTTACAGCTGTTCCATCTGGGCCTGCTGGAAGAGGGCGATTTGCGCCTGACCGACCAAGGCCGCGCCTTCGTCGAGGCCGACACCGACGAACGCAAGCGCATCTTCGCCGCCGCGCTGCGCGCCAACGTGCCGCTATCCGCCCAAATCCGCCACGTCCTAGACGAACGCCCCAACCACCGCGCCGCCGCCGTCCGCTTCCGTGACGAGCTGGAGGATCATATGTCCCCCGACTACGCCGACGACACGCTGCGTGCTGTCATTGCGTGGGGGCGGTATGCGGAGCTGTATTCGTATGACGAGGAGGCGGATCAGTTCTTCTTGGACGAGGAGGGCTGAGCAGCCTGTTGTAACTTTAACTGTCGGCTCACACCTCGACAAGGACTTCCCGGAACAATCGCTCCGTTAACCACCAAGACGCCAAGTCACCAAGAAGGCGGCCAAGGAGCTGGTTCCTTCAAATTTTCTTGGTGTCTTGGCGTCTTGGTGGTTCAACCTTTTCAACACAAAATCTATCGCAATGACCGGATCGTATTCCAAGGAAGGTTATTCCGCAGCCGTAGGAATATCGAACGCCAAGCAAGTCGTGCTTGCATTCACAAAGGGGCACCCGCTGGGATCCTTGATTGTCCCCTCCGCCACGGCAACCTGCCGCACAGTGTGCACCGCGCGGCCTTCGCCCGACAGCATCCCGGTCGCGCTCACGACCGCCCGGATATACCTCGACTTGATCTCAAGCGTCTTTTAGCACCGCCCCGGCGGCAAGGGGGGATCGCACTGCGCAACCCATAACGCTATCCATTAGTGTGGCCAGCAAAGCCGCCGGCACAGTGCCGGGCGGGTTGAGCTGATGTTCGCCGGGCTCCAGCGTCACCGCCACCTGGCCCGGCTCCACCTCCGCCATGCCACGGCCGAGCAACATCGCGACCGGTGCCCGGCCCACGGCGCCATCCCGCATGGCCCGTAGATAGTCAATGCCCGACATTCCCCGCCCCACCGTTGCGGCCTCCTGAGGGCCGTCCCATATTGCAATCCTACGATGCTCTATTATTTACTTGAAATAATTTCGGCAAAACGAAAAATAAAATCAGGCCGCGAAATTGATCCAGCGAGTGTTACACTGCCTTCTTCTATGCAATCAGTTTCCGATTGGAAAAACTGACCACCAAACTTTACTAGCTCTCCAACTTTGAAACTCGATGCAGTTTGAAACAGTCTTGAACTCGGATCGATTAGCGTGTGATCACTGATGTCTGACAAACTATTATTCCAAGTTTTTGCAAACATGCCAGGACCAATCTTTAGGCCTAAAACGCCCCTACCATCGCCGTTCGAGTTTTGCAAATCGACGGTTCCAACCCAATCCGTAACGCTGCGATTCTGCAATATCGAACAGATCGCCTTAGCGCGGGAAGGCCGCGAAGCTCCTTTGGACATTTCGTTCAAGCCAGCATCATATTGGTTACGAGCGGCCTGTACAGCATTCACCAATGCTATTTGGGTTGGGGCATTTTAGATCGCATGAGCTCTTCGCCAACGACTGCAGAATTCGGAACGATGACCTGCGGTTCGTTAGATGCGCTACCCGATGAGTGGTCTTTCAGGTCTACAAATTTACCAATTAAAACCAGCGCAACAAGAATCAGAGCGACTTTACCCCAAGGAACCCCCGGCCTGTCCTTATACTCAATCCCTGGTTGTTTGGATGTCGCTTTATTCTGTAAAATGTAACGCTTCTTATTTTCATACTCCCTCGCTGTTATAATTCCCTTATCTTTCAAGGCCGCAAGCTTTGCTAGCTCATCAGCATCACTCATAGGACATCTCATTTGCAAAAGCTGTCTGATTGATAATTGTCATCGGTGGGACAATGAGGGATTATACGGGTTACTGCAATGTTCTTTCGAGGTCAGAATGGACCTACAAACTCGAAACCCGAAACTCGAAACCCGAAATGCCGAGGCTGCCAGGCGTCCTGGTGCTGAAAGGAACTATGTTTTCGATGGTAAGCCATAGACGCCGCGCCCTCCTCGCCACGCCGCTGCTCTGGGCCACGCTCCCCGCTTTGGCCGAAACGCCCAAAAATACCATTGTCATGGCCAAGCGGATCGACGACATCATCAGCCTCGATCCGGCCGAGAGCTTCGAGTATTCGGGCAGCGAGATCAGCGGGAACATCTATGAGAAGCTGGTTTCCCCCGCCGCCGCGGACCCCACCAAGATCGAGCCGCAATTGGCCACGAGCTGGACCAATAGCGCCGACGGGCTGACCTGGACTTTTACTCTGGCCGATCGCCGCTTCGCCTCCGGCGCGCCTGTGACGGCCGAGGATGCGGCCTGGAGCCTGCAGCGGGCGGTGATCCTGAACAAGGCACCCGGGTTCATCATCAGCCAGTTCGGCTTCACGCCTGCCAACGTCATGGAGCGTATCCGCGCCACCGACCCCCATACGCTGGTGATCCAGATCGCCGAGCGGGAGGCGCCGACCTTCTTGCTATACTGCCTGTCCGCCAATGTCGGCGGCGTGGTGGAAAAGGCCGTGGCGATGGCGCACGCCACTGATAACGATCTCGGCAACACATGGCTCCGCACCAACAGCGCCGGGTCGGGGGCGTGGGTGCTGCGCACGGCACGGGCCAGTGAGCTGGTGGCGTTGGACGCGAACCCGAACCATCCGTCGCCGCCGCTCGCCCGGCGCATGATCATCCGGCACGTGGCGGATCCGTCCGTTCAGCTGTTGCTATTGCAACAAGGGGACGCCGACATCGTGCGGGATTTGCTGCCGGAGGGGATCAAGACCGCCCGCGCCAACCCGGCGTTCGAGGTGATTGGCGTCTCCAAGGCGAGCCTCATGCATCTGTCGATGAACGTCCGCACCCCGTCTTTGTCCCATCCCGAGGTGCGGGAGGCGCTGCGCTGGGCGATCGATTACCAGGCCATCGCCACCAACCTCACGCCCGAGACGTTTGACGTGCACCAGGCCTTTCTGCCCACCGGTTTTCCCGCCGCGGTGACGGACAACCCGTATCATTACGATCCGGCCCGCGCCCGCGCCCTGCTGGCCCAGGCCGGCTTCCCGGGCGGGATCGATTTGCAATTCGACCACGCCAGCAGCTCGCCCCGCGCCGAGATCGCGCAGGCGCTGCAGGCGCAGATGCACGAGGCGGGTATCCGCCTTACGCTGCTGGCCGGGGAGGGGCGGCAGATCCTGACCAAGATCAGGGCGCGGCAGCACCAATTGGCGATCTCGCTCTGGGGCAGCGATTATTTCGATCCGCACAGCAACGCCCAGACGTTCTGCGTGAACGAGGACAATTCGGACGCCAGCACCAACCGCACGACGGCGTGGAATCAGGCCTGGGCCGACCCCGACCTCTCGGCCCGGGCGCTCGCGGCGGTGCGGGAACAGGACGCGGGCCGGCGGGTCGGTCTGTACGAGGCGCTGCAGCGTGACGTCATGATTCGCGGTCCGTATGCGATCATGCTGCAGGAAACCAGCGTCGCCGTGCTGCGCCGCCCGGTCCACGGCCTCGAACTCGGCCCGCTATCGGACCGCACCGTCTATGGCCCGATCGGCAAGGGTTGATGACGGCGGTTCGAACCGCTGGGGGTTTGGACAGGCCTCCGGGCGACCCTCATCGTCATTGCGAGCCGCTTGGCGAAGCAATCCAGGGGCCGCAAGCGCACTTGTTGCCCCTGGATTGCTTCGCCCCAAGCGGGGCTCGCAATGACGAGGCATTGGTTGATGCCGCTGATATAGGTGCTACGCGTTTTGATCCTGTTGGTGCGCGGCTGGCCGGATGAGCTTGGTGAGTTCGACAGCGATTTCCTCCGGTGAGAGGACGAAGTCGATGCATCCGGTGGCGATCGCGCTGTCCGGCATGTCCTGCTGGCGTGCCGTCTCCGGCTTTTGCGCGATCGTGACACCGCCGACGTCCCAGATCTCGCACAGGGCCTCCGCCCCATCGCCATCATAGCCGGACACGATGACCGCCACGAGGCACCCGTGCCAATGCCGGGTGAGCGAGCGTAGGAAGACGGTGATCACGTCGGGCCAGCCTCTCGGCTTGGAAATCGGCCGCAGCCGGAATTCACCGTCTTCCATGTGCAGATCGTGCTGGGCCGGTATGATGAACACGCGATTCGGCACGATGCGCAGCCCGTCGGTGATCAATTCGACCGGCATTTTCGTGTAACGCGGGAGGATCTCATGAAGCTGCGTCGCCACCACCCGCAGATGGTTCACGATAACGATCGCGGCACCAAGGTCCGCCGGTAGATGCGTGAGCAAGCGGGTGTAGGCATCGAGACCCCCCGCCGAGCCGCCGACGCAGACGACCGGGAAAGAAGGGCTCATTTACGGGAGTGCCTCGATCGGCACCGGATACAGCGCTTCACCGGCGCTGCGGGAGCCGGACAGGTCCACCCATAAATCCAGATTCGCCTGGAACTCCTGATACAACCGCAACTTCGCCTCGATATTATTCAGCACCGTCCGCTGCGCAATCGCACCCATCGCCAGCCAGTCCGCCTCCTGAATGTCCATGATCTCCGACTGATACGGCAAGTCATCGAGGTACTCCCCCAGCATTCCGCCGATCTTCGTCGCACTGGCGATCCGCTGCGGGTCCCGGGCGGCGGCGGCGAAAGTACTCCGCAATTCGGTGAAGAAATTGCTCGGTTCCGTCCGGCCCGCGAGCCCCGCTTGCATAATATTCTGCAAGCTGCGCGCCAGGTCCGATAATTGATTACGCGTCAACAGCACACGCACATCGAGGCTCCCGATGGAGGGATCTTGCAAATCACGGTCTGTTGTCCAGCTGCGCACCACGTCCGGCGCCCGGGTGTTCTCGACCCGGCCCAGATAGGTCAGCCGCATCGCCTCACCGACCACCCGCACCGCCTGCTGCATCGCGGGTGACGCCGCGGTGCCGGGCACGGGATGGCCGGAGACGGTCGCGACCTCGCTCAAAACCGTGCGGCTCAGTTCCTGCACGGTGCGGGCGAACGCGTCCGGGGTGCCGCCCGGGACCGGAAAATACAGTGATCCGGCGGCATTATCCCGCGTGAGCTCCCGATATTGCGCCGCCGCCGGCTCGTGATCATGCAGCGCCCGGCCCTCTGGCGTCAGCAGGTGGATGGTCATGATGGCCACCCCCTTCGCCTTCGCAAGCTCCCGGATATCGGCGATGTTGAGGTGCGTCACGCTATGCGGATGCGTGGCCGGGCGCGCCCCGGCATCGGTGATCAGCACGATGAACCGCCCATTGAGCGGGGCCCAGTCGATCTCGTCCAACGCCGCCTTGATCCCGCCGATCGGGTCCTCATCGAACCCGGTCGAGCTGGTTTCGGACTGATGCGCGGCGGCGATGCCGGTGTTGATGGCACCGGGCGGTTGGCTGAAATCCGGCTTGCCGTACACCCGCGTGGCATATTCCAGCCCCGGATTGTCCAGCAGGCTGTCCCGGTAGGCCACCAGGCCGAACCGGAAATTATCCCGGACCGGTGACGCGCCGATGCTGGTCACGATCCCGCGGATGGCCTCGCGCGTGCGGTCGATATAGGGCTGCATGCTCATCGTCGTATCCAGCACGAACACCAACCCGGCCTTGAACGGCGCGGGCGGCGGCGGCGCTGCGGCGTCGGCCGGGGCGGAGATCACTTCCAGCAGCCGGGACGGACCGCCGATCTCACGCTCTACCCGCTCGGCCGACAAAATCGGCATGAGGTAGAAATTATGGGCAAAATCAACGACCCGCGCCGGCTCCATCGCCAGCACCGGACCCGGCGCACCGGATTGGGCGTTGGCGCGGAGCGTGTTGGCGCGGTCGCCGGCGTGTTCGTCGGTGATCAGGCTTCGCTCCGCCGCCGGGTCGCCTAGGAACAGCACCGGCTGCCGCCCGGCCGGGTTGGTGAAGGCCGCGACCATCGTGTGCTTCCAGGGGATCGCCTTTTCCGCCTCGATCCAGCCGTCCACGTGCCCGTCCGCGGTCCGCCCGACCTCGAGCCGGGCACCAATGGTGTAAACGTAGAACACCGTGAAGCCTGGCACCGGATGCGCCCCGGTCCCCTCCACGCCGGGCGAGAGCGTGGCACCGGGCCGGGCGATCACGCGCTGATACAGGGATTGTTTACCCTCCAGCAGCAACGGCGTGCGGGCGGCCTGGGCGGCGAGGGGGAACAGCAGCAACAGGAACACCGTCATTGCGAGCCGCCGCTTGGCGGAGAAGCAATCCAGGGGCGACAGGCGCGCTCGTTGACCCTGGAT
>JAYVOF010000027.1:0-6599 GCA_043758105.1 Rhodospirillales bacterium
GTCCGGCGGTTGAAGAACTCGACCGCCAGCATCAGCCCGATGGCGCCGATGACGATGGCGATCTCCATCGGCAGCACGCGGACGCCGCCGACATCGATCGCATTCTCGCTCAGCGGGCTCGGAAATTTGAGGTCGTCCCGGCCCCAGATGTTCTCCGCCAGATTGCTGAAAATGATGCCCAGCGCGATCGTCGCCATGATCCAACCGCTCTCGGAGCCGCTTTCGATCGATTTCCGCACGCCCAGCCGCTCCACCACCGCACCCTGCAGCAATCCGAACGCCAGCACGATCGGCAGCATCAGCCAGTAGCCGACATAGGCTTGCGCGGTCAGACCGACCAAAGCCCCCAGCATCAGGGCCTCACCCTGGCCGAAATTCAGCGTCTTGGACGTGGCGAACGTCAGCTGATAGCCGAAGGCGATCACGCCGTAGATCATGCCGACGGCGATACCGCTGACCAGCAATTGGGCTAAGATTTGCATCGATAGTCCTCGAGCAAACGGCCCCTGCTACACAACAGGGGCCGGTCGGCATCAGCTGCGCGGCTTGATCCGCATGGCCTTGTCGCCCGCCACGTCTTCATCGTGGGCGGGGACGACTTTACCGTCCTTCACCAGGCCGAACACGGGGATGTTCTTGCTGATCGCCTCATGGTCGGTGGCGGAATAGGGGTGGTCATAGACGGTGATCACGCCCTCCACCTTGTCATTCAGGTTTTCCAGCGCGTCATGGATCTTCTTGCCATCCGTGGACCCGGCCTGCTTGATGGCGGCGGCGAGCAGATACACGCTGTCATAGCCCTGCGCGGCGCTCACCGGGCTCGGCATACGCTCGGTCTTATAGGCGGCTTGATACGCCTCGATAAACGCGCGCCGCTTCGGCGTGTTCGGCAGCTGGATGAAGGTCTGCGGCATCATCGCCCCATCCCCGTTCGGCCCGGCGGTGTCGATGAAGCTGCTCATGCTCAGCGTCCAGGAGCCGATCAGCGGCACTTTCCAGCCCAACTTCGCCTGACCATTGGCGATCTGCGCCAGCTCCGGTCCGATGCCGTATGTCAGGATCACGTCCGCCCCGGCTTCTTTGGCGCGCAACAGCTGCGCCGTCATGTCGGTGTCCTTGATGTTGAACTTTTCGACCGCGACCGGCTTCACGCCCTTGGCGGCCAAGGCGCGCTCCAGGTCTTCGCGGCCCAGCTGGCCGTAATTGGTGCTGTCGGCCATGATCGCCGGGGCTTTGAAGCCACGCCGGGTCACGGCCTCGTCCACGATCATGGCGGACTGGATGATGTCGTTGGCGGAGGTGCGGAAGACGTAGTTGGTCTTCTCCTTCGGCGCCGCGAATTGCTGGGTGATGACGGTGCCGGTCGCCACGTTGTTGATGACCGGGATTTCCGCCTCTTGGTAAAAGCGCTGCGAGGCGAGGCCGACGCCGGTGTTGATGAAGCCCAAGGTGGCGACGACGTGCTCCTTATTGATCAGCTCCTGCGCGATCTGCACGCCCAATTCGTTGCGCGCCTCGTCATCCCGCTCGACGGCCGCGAGTTGCTTGCCCAATACGCCGCCGGCCTTGTTGATCTCGGTGATCGCGAGCTTCACCCCGTCCCGCATCGAGACGCCCATGCTGGACGAGCCGCCGGTGAATGGGCCGGTGACGCCGATCTGGATGGTGTCGGCCGCGCGGGCGGACCCTCCGGCCATCAACGGGGCGAGGATAGCGGACAGGGCGGTGGCGAGCATGAGGGGACGGCGCAGCATCGATTAATTCCTCCAGGTGACGTCCCCATTCGGGGTCTCGAATGGAATAGCTGATAATTGATACTAAAAACAGAGGCTTCCTTACTCGACCCGCACGCCCCATTCTGCAGTCATGACCCCGATCGCTCGCCGCCGCCTGATGCTGTTCGCCCCTGCCGGAGCGCTGGGGGTGGGGCTGGCCGGGGTGGCGGCGTATGTGGCGCTGCGCCCGGAACCCACCATTCGGATCGGCGGGCCGTTCCAACTGCTGGATGGGGACGGGCATACGGTGACGGACCGGGATTTCCGCGGCCGGGTCATGCTGGTGTATTTCGGATATACCCATTGCCCGGACGCCTGCCCGACGGCGCTGGCCGACATGGCCAACGCCGTGGACGCGCTCGGTACCGCGCGGGATCAGGTGGCGCTGCTGTTCATCACCATCGACCCGGAGCGGGATACGCCATCCGTGGTGCGCGACTACGTGGCGGCGTTCGACGCGCCGATCACCGGCCTGTCAGGGTCGGTCGACGCGATCCGCAATGCGGCGCGGGAATACCGGGTATATTACGCCAAGCACCTGACCGAGGCCGGATACGACATGGACCACAGCAGCATCATCTACGCCATGGACCGAAGCGGGCGGTTCGCCGCGAATTTCACCCACGAAACCCCCCCGGCGCAGATTACCGTGACGCTGCGGGATTTGCTCGGCCTCCCTTCCCCCTCTCCCTCCGGGAGAGGGCCGGGGTGAGGGAAGCCACAGGAGCTCGCGTCAACAGCGCGTAACGTCCCGGGCCCAAGAAAGCGAGTGCATGTCGTTTCCCTCACCCCAACCCTCTCCCGCAGGGAGAGGGCGCAGCAAATGGTCTAGCATATGACGTTTTCAGCCTTGGATTCCGGCGTGCTCGGCCCCCTGTTCACCACAACACCCATGCAGGCATGTTTCGCCGACACAGCCCGGCTCGATGCCATGCTCCAGGCCGAGGCCGCACTGGCGCGGGCGCAGGCCAAGCTGGGCCTCGTGCCGGCCGCCCTCGCGCCGGCGCTGACCCCGCGCCAGTGGGACCTCCCCTCACTCGGCCAAGCCACCGCGCTGGCGGGCGTCCCGGCCATTCCGTTCGTTGCCGCCGTGCAGACCACGCTGCCGCCGGAGCTGGAACGAGCGTTCCACCACGGCACCACCACGCAGGACATCATGGACACCGCCCTCGTGCTGCAGATGCGGGACGCGTTGGTTCTAATCGAGGATGAGCTACGGGGCGTAATGGCCGGGTTGATCACGCTGGCGACCGCGCACCGAAACACGCCCTGCGTCGGACGCACCTATGGGCAGCACGCGGCGCCGGTGACGTTCGGGTTCAAATGCGCCGTGTGGCTCGTGGGCGTGGCGGATGTGCTGGCCGCGTTGCCGGCGTTGCGGGTTCACGTGCTGGTGGCGTCCTTGGGCGGCCCGGTCGGCATGTTGCGCGCGGGCCCGGCGCTCTTGGACGGTTTTGCGGCGGAACTGGGGCTCGGCACCACGCCGCTCGCCTGGCACGCGCTGCGCGGACGGATGCTGGAGGCGGGGCAGTGGCTTGCGCAATTGATCGGCGCGCTGGCCAAACTCGCGACCGACGTAGTCCACCTCGCCAGCACCGAGGTGGCCGAGGTCAATGAGCCCTATGTGCCCGGCCGCGGCGGCTCGTCCGCCATGCCGCATAAGCGCAATCCGGTGTCGTGCACGGTGATCCTGGCGGCGCAGGCGGCGGCGGGCGGGTTCGTGGCCACGCTGCAGAACGCCATGCCGGCGCTGCATGAGCGTCCGCCGGGGCTCTGGCATGCGGAGTGGCACGCCCTGCCGGCCTTGTTCGGTCTTGCCGCGGGCGCGTTGCGGGAGGGGCGGGTGCTGGCCGAGGGACTCGAGGTGGACCCGGCGCGCATGCTTCAAAATATCGGCCGCACGAATGGTTTGTTATTTGCCGACGCGGCGGCGGCCCGGCTCGGTCAGACGATGGGGCGGGAGGCGGCGCATGAGCATGTCGAGGCGATGGCCGGGGAGGTGCGGCGGAGCGGACGACATCTCGTGGATTTGCTGGGCCCGGACGCCGCCCTGGCCTTCGATCTTGGCCCGGCGGTTGCGGCGGCGGGGCCTTGGGTGGACCGGGCGGTGGTGTATGGGCGGTCGTTGGGCTAGGGCGTTTTTATGTCGTTAGCCTGCACTTGTTGTCTCCCTCACCCCGGCCCTCTCCCGGAGGGAGAGGGGGAAGAAATCAGCTTTAGCAGCGTTTCTAGCTGGTCCGCGTCGGCCGGGGTTTTGTCGGGGCGAAGGCGGGCGACGCGGGGAAAGCGGAGTGCCACGCCGGATTTGTGGCGGCCGCTGCGCTGGGCGGCATCGAAGGCGATTTCCAGCACCAGGCCGCGCTCCACCTCGCGCACCGGGCCAAAGCGGGCGGTGGTGTGGTTGCGGATCCAGCGGTCCATCTGCACCAGCTCCGCGTCCGTAAAGCCGGAATAGGCCTTGCCGACCGGCACCAACTCGCCGTCTTCGCGCCAGAGGCCAAAGGTGTAGTCCGAGTAATACGAGCTGCGCTTGCCGTGGCCGCGCTGGGCATACATCACGACGGCATCGATGGTGAGCGGGTCACGCTTCCATTTCCACCAATGACCCTTCGGACGGCCCGGCACGTAGGGGGTGTCCCTCCGTTTCAGCATCAGCCCCTCGATACTGGCGGCGCGGGTGCCGTCGCGGATGGTGGAGAGCTCGGCGACCGTGGTGAAGGGGATAAGTGGGGAAATGTCCATGCGCGGCGAGGGGTGGGAGTCGACCCACGCTTCCAGCCGGGGCCGGCGTTCGGTGAAGGGCAGGGGGCGGATGTCTTCCGTGCCGTCGAACAGCAAATCATAGACGCGGACGTGGACCGGGAAGTCGGCCAGCATCTTGGCGCCGGGCGATTTACGGTTAAGGCGCTGCTGCAAATCGGCGAACGGGGCCACCTCGCCGCCGCGCACCACCAGCAGCTCGCCGTCCAGCACGCCCTGCCAGTCCATGGTGGCGAGGATTTCCGGGAACGCGCCGCTGATGTCGTCCGACCCGCGCGAATAAACCCGCCTGCCGCCCAGCGTGCTGACCAGCTGCACGCGGATGCCGTCCCATTTCCACTCGGCGGCGTAGGCGGCCGGGTCCAGCGCGGCGAGGTCCGGGGCCTCCAATGGATGCGCCAACATCGGCGGGCGGAACACCGGCGCGCCGGCCGGGTCGGGGCGGTGGCCGGTGTCTTCCAGCCAGGCGAACAGGGTGGCGTAGGGCGGTGTGAGGCCGTGCCAGACCTCTTCGATTTCATCGGGCGCGATCCGCCCGGCGGCGATTTCGGCCAGCGCGATCTTGGCGAGGCGGGCGGACGCCCCGACACGCAACGACCCGGTGATGAGCTTCAGCAGCGCATAACGGACGGAGGCGTCGGACGCATCGAGCCACCCCGCCACGACGAACGGCAGCTCGGATTTCGGCGTGGTCGTCAGCGCCTCGACGACCTCCGTCATCGTCGGCGGCTGTGCGTTGGTTTGGCGTCCGGGCCAGATCAGGGCGACGGTCTCGGCGAGGTCCCCCACGTAATCGTGCGACATGGCGAACAGCACCGGGTCGGTGCGCGCCTCCGCCAGGGCGCGGATCATGCCGGGTTTGGCGGCGGTGAAGGACAGCTCGTCCGTCAGCGCTGCCAGGCCGTAGCCACGGTCCGGATCGGGCTGATCGGCGAAATAGCGGTGCAGCAGCGCGATTTTCGCAAGCCGCCCCGGCGTGAATACCAAGCGTTCGAGCAAATTCGCAAATGCGATCATGCAGCTTCCGGCAGTTCTTCTTCCTCGTCGCCATAGCCCAGGAGACGCAGCGCCCGGCCGCGGATGCCGCGCTTCCCGACTTCATGGATCAGCGCCTCCTCCCGGCCATGGGTGACCCAGATTTCCGGCGCGCCGACCTCGTCCATGGTGGCGTTGAGCTCGTCCCAATCGGCGTGGTCGGAGATGATCAGGGGTAGCTCCACGCCCTTGCTGCGCGCGCGCTGGCGGACCCGCATCCAGCCGCTGGCGACGCAGACGACCGGGTCCGCCAAGCGCCTGGCCCATCGGTCGGCGACGGCGGAGGGCGGCGCGATAACGATGGCGCCGGCCAGCTTTTCCTTGCCCGCAACGGTGGCCGGCAACAGCGTGCCGAGCGGGATGCCGAGGCGTTCATAAGCGGTGCACAGGGGGATCTGTGCGCCGTGCAGATAGATTGGGGCGTCCCAGCCGGCTTCGCGCAACAGGGCGATCACGCGCTGCGCTTTGCCCAACGCATACGCTCCGATCACGTGGGTGCGGTCTGGGAACAAAGCGACACTGGCCAGGAGTTTGGCGATTTCGTCCGCCGCCGGGGGGTGGCGGAACACCGGGAGGGCGAAAGTGGCTTCGGTCACGAACACGTCGCAGGGGATGGGAATGAACGGGCGGCAGGTGGGGTCCGGACTGCGCTTATAATCGCCGCTGACCACGGCGCGGGCGCCCTGATATTCCATGGCGACCTGCGCCGAACCCAACACGTGACCGGCGGGTTCGAGCCAGACGCGGACCTGGTTGATGGTGAGGGGCTCGCCGTATTCCAGGATTTGCTGGATTTCGCCGGACCGGCCGAGGCCCATGCGGACGTCCATGAGCGCCATGGTTTCCGCGCTGGCGAGGGATGCGCCATGGCCGGGGCGGGCGTGGTCGGCGTGGGCGTGGGTGATGATGGCGCGGGGCACCGGGCGGACCGGATCGATGTAGAAATCGCCCGGTTCGCAATAGAGGCCGTCTGGGAGGGGTTTTAGCCAGGTTTCGGGGTGGGGCATACGAGCGTCTCTTCCCCCTCTC
>JAYVOF010000028.1:0-6593 GCA_043758105.1 Rhodospirillales bacterium
GGGACCGGTCAAACATTCGTGTCTTTAATATGACACCAACGGCAGCTGGCAGCGATCCCTATGTTCATTTCGTCTGTAGGGCGAATAAGCGCTTGCGCCATCCGCCATGCCACATGCGCGCGCTGGATGGTGGATGGCGCAAGCGCTTATCCGCCCTAGGGATCTTGCTGATGGCGTACTGGGCACTTTCTTCTCAGCCGCTCGGCGAGGCAATCCGGGGGCTTTTACGACACGAGATCGCGCTGGATCGTGACGGTGAGCTGGCCGAAACCGCGGGAGTGGTAGATTGAATCGAGACCGCGTTGGAATTGCGCATAGGCGGCCTCATCCCGCAGCCGCTCCGGCGTGGCGATGAGCTCCTGCATCGCCTCCAGAGTTGGGCACAGATAGCCGATGGGACCATGATCGCCGGCCAGCCGCCGCAGCATGTCGTTGGCGACGGCGATGACCGGCTTACGCTGTGTCACGCAATCCAGCAGGGACGCGCTGGTCGTCAGCGCGTAGGCGGGACGGAATGCCAGCACTGCGTAATCGGCCCGGCGCACCTCCGACAGGAACACATCCCGCGAAGAGTATCCGGTGAAGAACGGGATATCGCCCACGTCGCCGGGGCCAAATTCGTTACCCAGGCGTCCGGCGACCGACCATCGATACGATGGGCCGGCTTCGCGATATAAAGCGAGGTAGTCGTCGAACCCCTTACCCCGGTTGGCTGTGCCTACGAATGTGAGACCGAGCCTGTCCGGCGCGTGCCATTCTAACATCGGCGCGCGCTCCGCCGCGACGACGGGGATCGGCCACACCAGGAAATCCTGACCCGGCACCAGCCGTTCGGCTGCCCGCTTGATGTAGTCATCGAGCACGACGAGGCGGATGCGTTTGTGCCGGGCCACGGCCAGGCCGGAGCGGAGGTCGATCATCCGCCGCCGTGGGTCGCGGGAACGCCAGCCGGCGACCTCCGCCAGGTTACCGTGCATGACGACATAGACGCGCAATCGCGGATGCCGGGCGACCAGGGCCCGGGCCACGAACAAGGTCTCCGGCCCGGCCGAGAGCAGGACTAAGGCCGGCGAGCGATGCCGGAGCACAAGGGCATTCATCGCGTCCCATTGAGCGCGGATCCGGCGGAGGTGAACGCCGCCGGGCGGTAACACCGGAATCTGATCCCACGCGATCCGTGGCGCGCGCGGATCCGCCTCCATCACCGCCCCATGCTGCACGGCGGTCGAGGCGAACACGACCGGGCCGCATACGCGCTGGAGGGCCTGCAGGAAAACGCCGTTGACGGTCGCATGTTCGGCGTTGGGGTAGGTTGGCTCCGCCACCGCCACCATTCCCCGGCGCAAGCCTCCGTCGATGACACCGTCAGAAGGGGTGCGAAGCGTATCGATCGCCTCGTACATTGGAATGTCCGCTGGGATGTTCGCCGGGACGTTCGCTGGGATATCCCCTGGATGGTCCAACATCATGGGTGGAGAACGAGTGAACGGAGACCGACCGGACGCAAAAACATGATGTTCAATCAAGCCCCTAAACGCAGAGGCAAATTAACACATTCTTAACTAATGGACATATTTTTTAAACAATTCACGGCGATTTGTTAAAGGTGGCACTGATTACCGCCGAGCGACCGGTAAGGGTGCCCGGCCCTCGAAATGATGGCGATACATAGAGTGAGGGCCCGGCGCTCCCAGCCGGGCCGCCGCGGAAACGACCTAAGCAGTTTTGACGGTCAGCGCGCGCCGGCCTCGGTCCAGCAATTGCGGTACGGTCAGCGCCGAAAGATCTGCTACGATGTCGGAAGCAATTTTCTTAAATGTTTCGGGGTGATGATGACGTAAGTATTCGGCCAAATGGTCGGCGGCGTTGCTATGTCCGTGGCCATGGCCAATCAGCACGATCCGACGGCCCGGCGATACAGCTTGTGCGATGTGCTCGTAGAAGCTGTGATCTTCCGGCGTCCGCTGACCCCTCTCGCGCGGCTGGTCCTTATGCGAGAGGTGATGCAGGAAATGGTGCGGATCATACGGCCGGATCACATGGTCCGCATGATCGGCGGAATTAATCTCCAAGTGATAAAGCCGGGCCTCGCGATGGTCCATGACGACCAGGAGGTCCGGCGGCGCCTTGATCGCCGTACTTGATTTCGTGGGATCGACTATTTCCGCATTCGGCCCCGTTGCGGCCTGTGGTGACCAGCCGGCCCGCGACAGCATGTGGCGGATATCCATTATTTCCGCGGTCGTGAGATCCTTGTGGCGCGGTTTACGAAAGACGTGATGCGTCCCGCCGATGCCGAACGCGATCTCGTCATGGGCTTTGTGGTCCACGGTGCCGATCTTCTCGAACAGAGCGACGACATCCGTCCATTCGAGATTGTGCGCCACTGGATGCCTGTAGAGCGCATCGAGCGTCGCCCGGCCCGATTTCGAAAGCGTGCTCCGGTCACCGGCAGTGGGGCCGAAGGTCACGGTGAGGTCAGCTTCTTTCACGGGTCTATCCTTTATTCAGAAGGGAGCACGCACTTTTAATATGCCGGCCGCTATGCCCGGCAATGACCCATATGGTTCATCGCCGGGCGGAGAGGCGCTACGGGCACCCGTGATGACCGATCGCGGTCTGGACACGCGGTGTTTGGAGGGCGTTCTGCACCAATTTCAGCATCACGTCCTCCGGTTGGGATCACACGACGGCGATGTCGTTCTCGACAGCCGTGGCACCCGGTGCCGACCACGCCGTCCGGCCCGCCACCTGCCGCTTATAGGACGAGTGCACGGTCCCGGTCAGCACGACCCGGCCACCATCGGCCCGCACATGGACGTTCTGCGGGTCGAAGAACCACGAGCGATGCAGTGCGTGGGTGATGTCATCGCTCAACCCGGCGGTGTTCACGCGGGGCTTGATGGTAGCCTGGTTCGACACGCCGACCACGCCGTGCAACGGACGAATATCCTGATCGGCGGCGTCCTTCTGAAACCACCAATCGACCTGGCCGGTCAGGGTGACCCAGCCGTGTTCGACCTTTATTTGTATGCTGTCCTTGGGGATCGACATGTTCCATGACAGGCGATCGATCGCCGCGGCCGCGATCTCCTCGTCGGTGCGTTTAGTATCGAATGGCAGGCGGACCTCGATCTCCTCGGCTACTGCCTTCACGCCCTTCACGCGGCGCGCCGCCATTTCGGCCGCGTGCTTCATGGCGTAGCTATCGACGTGGCCGGACAGCGTCACCACCCCGGCATTGGCCGTGACGCCGATATGGCCCGCGGTCACGCCCGGCTCCCATTTGAATTCCGTGAGGACCGATTCCTGCAGCTGACTGTCGTTCAGCTGACTGTCGTTGGACATTGTTCTTCTCCATGCGGACGATGCCAACCCAATACCTGGGCACCCCGATCGTGGCGGCACAGGGTCGGAAACTACTCATGCCGGTCAGACGATGGCCGGTCAGACGATGGCCGGTCAGACGAGGGCCGGTCAGACGATGACGGTGTTCAGTGGCCGCCGCGCCGAGAACGGCATCATGGGTCCATAGCCGAAGCGGATGACCAAATCGGGACGCCGGCCGGGCAGTCCTGCGACCGCCGCCAGCTCTGGCCGGAGCGGCGCGACCTCCACCGGCTGATTCATGAACGCGCATTTGAGACCAAGGGCCGTTGCCTGCAACAGAAAGCGCTGGCAGGCGCGGCCCGCCCGCACCCAATGCTCGGGATCGGCCTCGGCCGCCACCAATACCGCCACGCCGGACGACGAACGCATCTGACGGGCGTAGGTGTCGTTCTCCGCCGCGGCGTTGAAGAACCAATCGACCATAGACGGCCCGAGCCACGGGGGCAGCGGCGGCTTCCCGCTCGCTGCGCTGAACAGGCCATCCCCGGTTTCGATCGCCTGCCGGGGGCTGAAGCGCAGCCATGATTTGATCTCGCGCACGAACTCAGGGCTGGCCATTTGCGCGGTGTTGCCGGCTATGACGAGATCGCGCACCTGGTCCATCTGGGGTCGGCCGGTGATCAGGACGACATCGACCCCGGGCACCGCCGCGGCGCCGGCCAGGAGGGTCAGATCATCCAGACTCACCGCGCGCCCGTCATAGTCGGCCCGGGTCGATTGACGCCGCGGGATCGCATCGAACAGCGCCGCCTCGGCGTTCGGGCCGTCCCCGAACGTGAACGTCACGGCGCCATGAGGGTCGAACCCAAGCGTGCCGGAGTGGCCGCGCGCACAGGCGGCCAACGCCAAGGTCTCCCCGACGCAGCCTAGGCTTACGAACAGATGATGATCGTCGGGATCGACCACCGGCGTTCGCCGTGTAAAGTCGGGCGTGATGGCAACGCCGCCCTCATCGATCCGGAACTGCCAGGGCTGGGTATTATGCCCGTTCGGCGCCAGCGTCGCGTATCGGATAATCTCGCGCAAACCGGCGTGTTCATCGAGGACGGTCCGGGCCGCGGCAATTTCGGCCTCATAGTCGCTCATGGACCCCATTTGCCGCAGCCCGGCATACGCCGCGCCACCGCCCGCCAGCGCCAACGCCCCTCCGCCTATCAGCACATGCCGTCTGTTCATGCCGGTATCCCTGAACTGGGGGCGCGGGCGGTGGAAGGATCGGAATATACCCAGGGCTGTGTGGAGGCGGGCTGTGTGAGAACGGGCGGGGTTGAGGGGGGCCTGCGTGGCGCGCGGTTTGCATAACACTTTGTAAGGCGGCTTGCGTGCGTTGATGGAGACGGTCGCCCGGGTGGAGGCGAACGCCGCGATGTTGGACGACATCATACTAGGGGCAGAAATCATGTACCGAGATCAAGAAACTCCCGTGGCTGCCGCCAATGTCACTATCGTCGCGATCGCCGGGCCGTGCGCGGTCCCTAAATCCGCGTCATGGAGCTGACCCGATGGCCGCAACCCTCATCATCAGCAGCCGCAATTATTCGTCATGGTCGCTGCGCGGCTGGTTGTTGACGCGCCTGTCGGGACTGCCGTTCGAGACCGAGGTGGTGGACGACGCCTCGTCCCGCGCCGAGTTGCTGATGCGCTCCTCATCGATGCGGGTGCCCTGTTTGGTTCATGACGGGTTGTCGGTGTGGGATACGCTGGCGATCGCCGAGTATCTCA
Organism: Rhodospirillales bacterium; assembly: GCA_043758105.1. Taxonomy (GTDB): domain Bacteria; phylum Pseudomonadota; class Alphaproteobacteria; order Acetobacterales; family Acetobacteraceae; genus JANPPS01. The sequence continues at coordinate 5,113 of JAYVOF010000028.1, forward strand.
ACGAGCTGCGGCCGGAGGCGATGATGCTGCCGGCGGAGCGCGTGGCGCGGGCGCGGTGCCGATCGATCTCGGGCGAAATTCACTCCGGATTCAGCGCGCTCCGCTCTGCGCTGCCGATGAATTTGCGTGCGCGCAAGACGAACTTTGCCATCTGGTCGGGCGCGCGCGCGGATATCACCACCGTCATGGAGATCTGGCGCGACTGCTTGACCACCTGGGGCGGCCCTTTCCTGTTCGGCGAAAGCGTTACGATCGCCGACACGATGTATGCCCCGGTCGTCACGCGGTTTCAGACCTATGGCGTGGCGATGGATTCGCAATCCGCAGCCTACGCCGCGCGGATCTTGGCGCTGCCTGACTTGGTGGAGTGGATCGAGGCCTCGACCGGTGAGGTCGAAGAGGTCGCAGAGTTGGAGATGGAGTTCTAATTTGCGTGCACCGCATCCCGGTGCGACGACGATCTTCCCGCACTACGCGCTTTAGGTGAACGAGTTCCATGCTCTATGACATGTATCAAGCGCAGGACGACCTTGCGGGCCATGCCCGCGCGATGGCGAGGCTGATGGCGGACGGGCTCGGCCAGACGCCGCCGTGGGTGCAGGCGAGCTACGCCGGGCGCAGCATGGCCGCGCGGCTGGATCTCGTCGCCCGGTCAAGCGTCACGCATACCCGCCCGCCGTTCGGGATCGACCGCGTAACCGTCGGCAACCGCGAGGTCGAAGTGCGCGAGCGCGTGGTGCACAGTCTGCCATTCGGAGACCTGCTCCGGTTCGAGAAGGACATCGATGTCCAGCAGCCGCGCCTGCTGGTGGTGGCGCCGCTTTCGGGACATTTTGCCACGTTGCTGCGCGGCACGGTGGCGATTTTGCTGCCCGAACACGACGTGTACATCACCGATTGGCGCAACGCGCGCGACGTGACGCTGAGCGATGGGCCGTTCGGCCTGGACGACTTCGTGGAGCACACTATGCGCTTCATCGAGGCCCTCGGCCCCGGCGGCCACGTGCTGGCGGTGTGCCAGCCGACGGTGGGCGTGCTCACGGCGGTCTCGCTGCTGGCCCAGGCGCGCAGCTTGGCGCAGCCGGCCTCCATGACGCTGATGGCGGGCCCTGTCGATACGCGGATCAATCCGACCAAGGTAAACGAGCTGGCCAAGAGCAAGTCCATCAAATGGTTCGAGGACAATTTGATCGCAACCGTGCCGGCGCGGCACGCGGGCGCCGGACGCCGTGTGTATCCGGGGTTCATGCAGCTCACGGCGTTCATGTCGATGAACTTGGACCGGCACATCAAGGCATTCGGCGCCCAGTTCGATCACCTGGTGGCCGGCGACGCCGAGAAGGTCCAGACGCATCGCCGGTTCTATGACGAATACCTCGCGGTGATGGTAAGCGTCCGGGCTGACCCGCCTTGAGCGGGTTGCGGTTATGGGCCGAAATGGTGCGCATGATAGAACATGCTCCGCTTGCGACCTTTCATCC
>JAYVOF010000029.1:0-39900 GCA_043758105.1 Rhodospirillales bacterium
CCATCACGGCGATCGCCACCACCACGACAAGCAGGCGCTGCATGGTCAAGCTCGCGCCGAAGATGTGCACCACCTGGCTATCGAACGGCGACACTATCCGCCGATAGGACGATCCGAACACCAGCAGGGCGAAGTTCTCGAAAATTAGCAGCAGGCCAAATGACGAGATGAAGCCGTTGATCGGCGGCGCGCCCGCCAGCGGGCGGAAGATCAAACGCTCCACGCCCACGCCGAGCACCGCCAGCACGACGATGCTGCCAATCAGCGCCACGCCGTAGTTCTGGTGGAAACTCGCCGTGAGCAGGAAGGCCACGTAGCCACCAAGCATCGCCTTTGCGCCCAGGGCAAAATCCGGCACGTTCATCACGCCGTAGATCATCGCGACGCCCATTGCGATCAGCGCGTAGATGCTGCCGACCATGATGCCGTTCGCGATCTGCTGGATGAGAAACGGGAAAATAGGAAATGATCCCTACAGACCTGTTTGGGCCGAAGGCTAGTTTTCGCCAGTGAACACGGACACGTTCCCATTCCCGACGATGCCGACATACATCGGGAAATCGAGGTCGCCCTTGTCGTCGAGATTGGCCATGTTGAACATGTTCTTGGTCTTCGCCAGCGCCTCGGGCATCGCGGCGCGGATCGTGGTGGCATTCTCGGCGGTGCCCGCGAGTTCGACTGCTTTGACGAGCCAGAAAACTGCGTCGTAGCCCTCGCCGGAGATCGCCTGCGGCGGCGCCTTGAACTCGGCCTGGTATGCCTTCTTGAACGCGTCCACCTCGGGCGCATCGCTGCCCCAGGTGCCGACCTCGAAGATCGTGCCGTTGACCTGTTCCGCCGGAAGTAGCCGCGCCAGCTCGTCACCCGAGCACGCGGCCGACTGCAGGAAAATGCCCTTGAAACCGAGTTCACGCGCCTGCTTGATCACGATCGACGAGGGCTGGCAGACTGTGGTCAGGATGATTGCGTCCGGCGCGTTCGGCAGCAGCGTCGAAAGCTGGGGATAGAAGTCCGTGTCGTTGGCGTTGTAGCTGGCGCTGCCGACGACCGCGGCGCCGCCCCTCTTCTTCCAGGAGGCGGCGAAGTTGTCCGCCCAAGTCTTTCCCAGTTCGGTGTTGACCACCATCATCGCGGCCTTGTTGACCGATTGCCCCGTCTTCTTAAAGTAGGCGTTCAACAAATCGACCCACGGCCCCATCGTGCGGTCGGTATTGTTGATGAAACGCACGACCAGCTTGTTGCCCATCTTGGTGAAGCGCGGCGTCTGCGACGTCGCCATCAAGATGAAGCCTTCCTGCTGGTTGAACCCCATCATCGGAAAGGCCGCCAGGCTCGACGGCGTCATGATGACGCGGACCTTGCGCTGCGACGCCAGTTCCTTGCCGCAGTTCACCGCCTTGTCCGGCTTGAATTCGTCGTCGCAGAAGGCCGGGGAGAGCGTGAAGCTCTTGCCGCCAACCTTGACCCCGCCAGCTTTGTTGACATCGGCCACGGCCATCTTGATGCCGTTCTGGAACGCCTGGCCATAATCCGCGCCACCGCCGGATAGCGGTGCCACCACTCCGAACTCGAATGTCTCGGCACGCGCATCGGCACTTATGCCGGTCGCTGCGGCGAACACCGTGCATACCGCAGCTACAAGCCTTTTCGGCCGATTCATGGCGTTTCCCCTGCCTTTCAACGAGTAAGCGACCGTGTCGTCATCCTGTCAATCGCTGGGCTCCGCTCTGGTAATCGGTGAGCCAGACGCCGGCTTGACGCTACGGTCAACCCTGTAGCCACCGGAAAAAACGCGGGCATTGCCACGCTGGCCCGGCTGGACGGAATCCCGTTCCCGGCGGGCGAACCCATGGCTCTGCGCAACAGCGGCCCGGGCAGCCTCGGCCCAGTATGGGTCGGCTGCCCAGTTGGTTAGCAGCCGGCGGTCCGAACTGGATCCAACAGTCCGAGTTCGACCGCCTTGATCTGCAGCGCCAGCCATTTCGACTTGATCCGGCACTGCGGCAGACTGCCCGCCATGAACCACAGTCCGCGTTGCGGCGTCCGCGTATACATGTTGCGCAACTCACCATCCGCGCCGATGCCCCATACCGGGCCTACCCGGTCGGCGATGTCCGGTCCCAGCGTGCGGCGGACGAGTTCGTCCTGCGGGAAGTAGCCCGTTGCCAGCACGATCAGATCGGCCGGAACCGTTTCGCCGTCGGTCAGAAGGGCGCCCTCCGCGACAAACCGCTCGATCCGCTCGTATTGCAGCAGCCCGAGTTCGCCCTGGATCATCAGCGCGGAGCTGCCGGCATCGAGGTTGTAGCCGCCGCCGCGACGGAAATACTTCATCTGGTGGCCCGTCCCGTCCTCGCCGAAATCGTGCTTGAAGCCGATCGACTTCAGTCCTGCGATCAAGGCGTCATCGAGCTTGGCCATCCGCTTCGTGACCGCCCTGTATGCAATAAGGACCAGCGCGGGCGGCGGCGAGCTGACGATCAGATCGCTATCGGCCAGCGCCCCACCCTCGTCGAACACCACCTCGTTCAGCCGCGCGCTCGGGTCGATGGACACGACCGTGGTGGAGCCCCGTTGGATCAGCGTCGTGTTCACGCCATTACTGTGCAGATCGAGCGCGATATCGTTGGCACTGCTGCCGGTGCCGACGATCAACGCGTTCTTTCCGGTCCAGGCAGTGCCGGTATCGAATTCTTCCGCGTGCACGACCTGCCCGGCAAAATCGCTCAGGCCGGGCAACTCTGGGACCTTCGGCACGGAGCTGACACCGTTGGCGAACACCAGATGCCGCGGCCGCAGAACACGCTCGCTGCCATCGGCCCGCCTGACCCGGGCCGCCCAGCACTGTTCCACCGCGTCCCATGTGCCGCCGACGAACTCGGTGCCGGTCCAGCAATTGATCTCCATGGTGCCGGCATAGAACTCGAACCAGTTCGCCAGCATGTCCTTGGGGATGTAGGTCGGCCAGGTCGGCGGAAATTCGAGGTAGGGCAGGTGGTTGATGTGCGAGGAGTTGTGCAGCGCGAGCGAATGGTATCGCCGCCGCCAGCTATCGCCGATGCGGGGCAAGCGTTCGACCACGAGCGTGTCCACGCCGAGCTGATTGAGCCGGGCGGCGATGGCCAGCCCGGACTGGGCTCCGCCGACCACCAGCACGGCGGGCTCCCGATCTTCGTAGGCCACGGCCTTGCGGCGCATATCGGCCCAGTTGTCGCCGCCGAAATTGCGCGAATAGGCCGCTCCGCTCGGGCGCCGGGCGCCGATCCGCTCCTCGTGGCCGCTGATCTCATCGAGGACGGTGGAGACCAACCATGCCCGCATCTCGCCGTCGCCGCCCGGTATGGCGGAAAGCCGCAGCAGGCCGGAGCCTCGGCCGATGGCCGTCTCGAACTTGAAGATCGCCTCGATGCTGTCGATCCCGACCCGGGTCACCCGGCGCGGGGCACGACGATCCTGCGGCACGCGGAAGTGCCGGGCATCGGTGCGCCCTTGCGCGGCGGCAAGGGCCGTGCCGATCGCGCCACTCCCTTGCGCCGATGAAAGGTGCCAGGTGAAGGCCAGCACGTCGCGCCAATAACATTCGTCGTGGAACAATGCCCCGATCTGCGACGCGTCACGGGCTCGCAGCGCTGCCTCGAAGCTGAATAGCCAGGCTTCAGACTCTCGTCTGGCCTGTGCCGCGGCCTGGGTTTCGTGGACGGAAAATGGGACGTCATCCATGGTCACTCGCTCCTCGGTCGCCACCTGAACGAGAGGCTACCACCAATCCCCGGACCGGTCAGGCGGCGCAAAGCAGGGCCGCTATGCCGGGCCGCCATTTGGGGAGCGGCCGGTTCAGGATCATCATAGCGGCCCCAGGATGCCGAGTTCGCTCGCCTTGATCTGTAGCGCCAGATATTTCGAATTGATGCGGCATTGTGGAAGGCCGCCGGCGATGAACCAGAGACCGGGCTGGGGCGTGCGCTTGAACATGTTGCTAAGCTCGCCGTCGTCGTCGATCCCCCAGACTGGGCCGATGCGGTCCGCGATCGCCTGGCCGAGGGCGCGGCGGACCAGTTCCTTCTGCGGGTAATATCCGGTCGCCAGCACGATAAGGTCCGCCGGCACCGTCGTGCCATCGGTCAGGCGCGCCCCTTCGGCGACGAAGCGCTCGATCCGATCGTATTGAAGCAGGCCCAGCTCGCCTTTGATCATCAGCGCGGAACTGCCGGCATCGAGATTATAACCGCCACCGCGGCGAAAATACTTCATCTGGTGCCCGGTCTCGTCCTCGCCGACATCGTGCTTGAAGCCGATGCGCTTCAGCCCGGCGATCATCTCGTGATCGAGGTCGAGCATGCGTTTCGTGACGGCCCGGTAACCCGCGATGATCAATGCGGGCGGCGCGGACGCGACGATCAGGTCGCTATCTTCGAGCGGGCCACCCTCGTCCCAGACAGACTCGTTGAGGCGGGCGCTGGGATCGATGGATACAACGGTCGTGGAGCCCCGCTGGATCAGCGTTGTCTCCGCGCCGTTGCTGTGCAGGTCGAGCGCGATGTCGTTGGCGCTGCTGCCCGTGCCGAGCACGAGGGCCTTTTTGCCCGTCCAGGCAAACCCGGTGTCGAACTCTTCGGCATGCATGACGGCGCCGGTGAACGCATCGAGTCCTGGAAGATCGGGAACCATCGGGTAGGAACTGACCCCGTTGGCAAACACCAGGTGGCGCGGGCGCATGATCCGCTGGCTGCCATCCTCGAGCCGAAGCGTCGCCGCCCAGCGACCGCTCGCTTCGTCCCAGGCGCCAGCAATAAACTCGGTGCCGGTCCAGCAATTGATTTCCATCGCATCGGCGTAGAACTCGAACCAGTTCGCGAGCATGTCCTTCGGAATGTAGAGCGGCCAGGTCGGCGGGAACTCCATGTAGGGCAGATGGTTGATGTGGGTTGAATTGTGCAGTGCCAGCGAGTGGTAGCGCCGTCGCCAGCTATCGCCGATGCGCAACCATCGCTCGACGACGAGGGTGTCGATCCCGAGTTGATTGAGGCGTGCTGCAATGGACAGCCCCGCCTGGGCGCCACCGACCACCAAAACCGCAGGCTCGCGATCCACGAAGGCCACGGCCTTTCGGCGCATGTCGGCCCAGTTGTCGCCGCCGAAATTGCGCGAGTAGGCTGCGCCGCTCGGCCGGTTGGCTCCCAGCTTTTCCTCGTGGCCGCGCAACGACTGTAATGTGGTGGACACGAGCCAGGCCCGCATGAGACCCGCATGATCAGGCGCCAAACGCACCAAGCCGGTGCAAGCTCCATCGACCGTCTCAAACGCGAAGATCGCCTCAATGCTGGCAATTCCGAGCCGCGTCACCTCACGCGGCGCTCTATGGCCGGATGGGACGATGAAGCTGTGCGCACGCGTGCGCTCCTGCGCCGATTTTAGCTTAGCCGCTACAAGGTCACGACCCGCAGCAGAGGTGAACTGCCAAGTAAAGGCAAGAACATCGCGCCAATGACAGTCCTCATGAAAGCAGGCGCCGACACGCTCAGCATCGGGAAAAGCCAAGGCGTCTTCGAAGCCGGCTAGCCATTGCTCCACGTAAAGGCGGCAATGTCCTGCGTTTTGGGTTTCCAGAATCTCTGACGCAAGATCGTTCATAAAAAATTTTCCCACCCTCGGTCTATTCGCAAATACTTGAGGCGCCGACCGGCAATTAGTATTGGTTGCAGAGACAGTGCGAGGGTTGACCGGCGGTGTCAATCTGACACGAAGGGCTGGTCCACGTTCATATACCGCCCCGTAATTCGTGCGGCCGAGCGTCTCCGCCGCGCGGTTAATCCGGCGATGAAGACCATTGACTGGACCGTGAGCGACCGTGTTGCACGGAGCTGGCTGGAGGTCGTGAAGGCGCTACTTCCTGTTGTGCCTCACACGATGCGGATTGAGGTCGGGCGTCCAAATTCCAGCATCCGGTTAAGTATGTGGACGGCGACGGCGATCTCGGCATTCTGGCGGGCGTCGGTCTGGGAATGTAAACCGTTGCCAATGACCTGCTTGAACCGGCCGATAGTAGTGCGGCTGCCCGCCGGGTGTGGTCCGGCCTTGGGCGCGCCATCCCGCAATCGCCTCCTCACTGAACCACACCGTCAAGCTGCCGCGCTGGCGCAGGCTCGCGTCATACGCCGCCCAGTCCGTCACCCGCCGCTTGCTTAGGGATGTGATGGCGGCTGACAGCTTTGGCTTTGAACGGCACCGTTGGTCGACCCGAAGATAAAGGAACGCCATCCTACTCCATGATGAGCCGGACGGTATGGGACCCGGGTCCGTGCAACAACGTCGCGCGTGTTGTTTCCGGAAGGAAGGGACGGTCGTCCTTGAGGGCCGTGCCGGTGAGCTTGCGGGTGCGGGCGGCGGTCATGAGCCAGACGAGTATATCCGCGGCGGCGGCGTAGGATAAACCGCCCGCGTGGATGTTGGAGATGCAATTACGCTCCGAGTCGCGGCGGCCGATGCGGGGTCCATAGGTGAGATAGACGCCTAGGCTGTCGGCGGCACTCAGGCCTGGGCGCTCGCCGATCAGGACCGCCACCATTTGCGCGCCGAGCCGCTCCGCGATGTCATCCCCGAGCGCCACCCGGGCCTGAATTGCCACCACCGGCGGCGCCACCGACCAGCCGGTCAGACGGGCCATGCACGCCTCCAGCAGCTTCACCGCATGATGTTGCACGGCAACGGGCGAAAGTCCGTCGGCCAGGACGAACACGGCGTCCCATTCGCCCCGGGTCAGCGCCGTATCAGTCGTTAGCACGCGGCCCAGATCGGGGCGGCGGAGGTAGGTCGCGCGGTCCGGCGCGGCACTGCGGACCGCCAGAAACGGGCCGAGTGCGGCGACATCGAGCGGCGTGTGCACCGCGTCGCGGGCCCGCGCGTGCGCAAGCTGGAACTCCAGCACATCCTTCAACGGCAGCGCGTCCCCCGCCCGGCCGAGCCCGATGCGCGCGCGGGTCGTGGCGCGGAGTGCCAGCCAGGGGTCAACCATCGGGGGATCAACCATCGAGCGTCAGCATCGCGCCGGACCGGGGCTGGATCTGCCGGATCCGCCCGGCGCGGTCCTTCATATCCATCTGCTCCAGCCACGCCTCGAACTCCGGCGCCGCCTGAACCTGCAGCTGCGAACGCAAATACAGCATGTCGTGGAACGAGGCGCTTTGATAGTTCAGCATGACATCGTCGGCACCCGGCACGGCGATGAGGAAGGTGACGCCGGCCACCGTCAGCAGCGTCATCAAGACATCCATGTCATCCTGATCCGCCTCGGCATGATTGGTATAGCACACGTCGCAGCCCATCGGCAGGCCCAGCAGCTTACCGCAGAAATGGTCTTCCAATCCGGCGCGAATGATCTGCTTGCCGTCGAACAGATACTCCGGGCCGATGAAGCCCACGACGGTGTTGACCAATAACGGCGAGAACGCGCGACAGACGGCGTAGGCCCGCGCCTCCACCGTCTGCTGGTCGATCCCGTGATGCGCGCCGGATGAGAGCGCCGCACCCTGGCCGGTTTCGAAATACATGACGTTCTGGCCCACCGTGCCACGGCGCAATGATAGCGCGGCCTCCTGCGCCTCTCGCAACATCGCCAAGTTCACCCCGAACCCGGCATTCGCCGCCTCCGTCCCCGCCACGGATTGAAACACCAGATCCACCGGCGCCCCCCGGCGCATGATCTCCAGCGCGTTCGTCACATGGGTCAGCACGCAATGCTGCGTGGGGATATCATGGCGGACCCGCAATCCCTCCAGCATCTCCAGGATCGCGACGCAGTTCGGCACGCTGTCGGTCGCCGGATTCACGCCGATCACCGCGTCCCCCACGCCATACAGCAGCCCATCGATGGTGGAGGCGGCGATCCCGCGCAGATCGTCCGTCGGATGGTTCGGCTGCAGCCTTGTGCCGAGCCGCCCTGGCAGTCCCTGTGTATTGCGGAACGCGGTCGTGACCCGGCACCGGCGCGCGACGGCGATCAGATCCTGGTTGCGCATCAGCTTGCTGACCGCGGCGGCCATCTCCGGCGTGATGGCGGGTGCGAGGGTGGCCAGGGTGGCGGGGGTGGCGGCATACGACAGCAACCAGTCGCGGAACCCACCCACGGTCAAATGCGACAGGGTGGCGAACCCGGCCGTGTCGTGCGTGTCGACGATGAGCCGCGTCACCTCGTCCGTCTCATACGGCACGAGCGGTTCGTCCAGAAACACCCGGAGCGGCAGGTCGGCCAATACCGAGCGTGCCGCCACCCGCTGCGCGTCAGACTCCGCCGCGAGCCCCGCCAGCTCATCGCCGGACCGGCGGGGCGAGGCGCAGGCGAGCAATTGCTTCAATCCGGCGAAGCGGTGCCGTTCACCGTGGAACGCGCTGAAATAATCGGGCATGGCGGCACGGTATGGGGCAGTCTGCCTCGATCAAAGGCAAATTCCGTCCAGCGGGCTATTTTATTCGGTTTGCTTTGGTTGCCTTCGTGATGACGGCCCCATACACAGTGAATGTCAATTTTGAAACGCCCTCCACCTCAAAGGGACTGTCCATGGCCTACCTCGTTCCGTCGGAATTCGTAGCCAAGATGGTGGATGCGGGGGAATCGAAGGTCCTCATGTCCACCCGGGACACGCTGATCCGGTCGTACATGGCGGGCGCCATCCTGGCCTTGGCTGCGGTGTTCGCGGTGACGGTGAACGTGCAGACCGGGTTTCCGATCATCGGCGCGATCTTGTTCCCGGTCGGATTCTGCATGCTGTATTTACTCGGGTTCGACCTGCTGACGGGCGTGTTCGTGCTGTCGCCCTTGGCGTTGATCGACAAGCGGCCCGGGGTGACCGTGGGGGGCGTGCTGCGGAACTGGGGTTTGGTGTTCGTTGGCAACTTCCTCGGCGCCCTCACGGTCGCCTGCATGATGTCGATCGTGTTTACCTTCGGCTTCTCCACCCCACCCGACAAGGTCGGCACCGTCCTTGCCGGCATTGGTGAGGCGCGGACGCTCGGATATGCCAAATATGGCGCGGCCGGCTGGCTCACGATCTTCATCCGCGGCATGCTGTGCAATTGGATGGTCTCCACCGGCGTGGTCGGCGCCATGATTTCCACCACCGTGAGCGGCAAGGTGATCGCCATGTGGATGCCGATCATGGTGTTCTTTGCCATGACGTTCGAGCATTCGGTCGTGAACATGTTCCTGTTTCCCGCGGGCCTGATCATGGGTGGAAAGTTCTCGATCTTCGATTACTTCTGGTGGAACGAGATTCCGACGGTATTGGGCAATCTGATCGGCGGGCTCGCCTTCACCGGTCTCACGCTCTATTCCACTCATCTAAAGCCGGCCCCGAAGCGGGTGGTGTTCTAGGCCCTGGACAAGCTCACCGTCTCCATCGGCCAGCATTCCAGCGCTGGCCGAAAGGATACCAACCAGGATTTCTACGGTGCCCTCATCCCGGATGAGCCCGGCCTCAGCACCAAGGGCATTTGCGTCGCACTGGCGGACGGCATCAGCAGCAGCCCGGTCAGTGACGTCGCGAGTTCGACCGTCATTCGCAGCGTCCTTACCGACTATTACAGCACGTCCGACACCTGGTCGGTGAAGAACTCGGCCCAGCGCGTCATCGCCGCCGCCAATTCATGGCTGTTTGCCGAGACAAAGCGCAGTCAATACGCCCACGATCCGGACCGCGGCTATGTCTGCACGCTCGATCTACTGGTGCTCAAATCCGCGGTCGCGCACATCTTCCACATCGGTGACGGACGGGTCTATCGCGTCTCTGGACGGACCCTCGAGCAGATCACCGAGGATCACCGGGTCGTCCTGTCATCGGCGCAATCCTATCTGGGCCGGGCGCTCGGCACCAACCCGCATGCCGAGATCGATCATCACACCGTGCCGATCGAGCCGGGGGACGTGTTCGTCCTCACCACCGACGGGATCCATGATCACCTGGCCGCCGAGGGCATCGTGGCCGAGATCAAGGCGCATACCGACCTCGATGCCGCCGCCCGCGCCATTGTCGAGCGCGCCTACGATGCGGGCAGCGCCGACAACCTCACCATCCAAATCGTCCGGGTCGAGACGGTGCCGCCCGGCACGCCCGATGAGGTGTTGGACCACGCCCGCATCCTGCCCCCGGCACCGTTGCTGGACGAGCGCGCGGTGCTCGATGGCTACCGGGTGGAGCGGACGCTGCATAGCAATAGCCGGAGCCACATCTACCTCGCCACCGATCAGGCGACCGGGCGGCGCGTGGTGCTGAAAACGCCCTCGATCGATTTGCGGGACGATGCCGAATATCTGCGCCGGTTCATGATGGAAGAGTGGATCGCCCGCCGCCTCAGCAACCCGCATGTGCTGAAGGCGGCCCCGCAAACGCGGCCCCGCACGCATTTGTATCTGGTGCTGGACTACCTCGATGGCCAAACCCTGTCCCAATGGTTGCTCGATCACCCGGCGCCGGAGCTGGAGGTGTTGCGGCGCATCCTGGAGCAGGCCGGACGCGGCCTGTCGGCGTTCCACCGCAAGGAAATGGTGCACCAGGACGTGCGTCCGGAGAACATCATGATCGACCCGGCCGGCACGGTGACACTCATCGATTTCGGCTCAACAAAGGTCGCGGGTGTGGCTGAGTTGACGCGGGATATCGAGGCGATGGAGATGCTGGGTACCGCGCAATACACCGCGCCCGAATGCTTCTTTGGTGAGCCCGCGACCCCGGCGTCCGATGTGTTCTCCTTGGGAGTCACCACGTATTACATGCTGACCGGCACGCTGCCGTATGGCGCGGAGATGGCCCGCGTGCGGACCCGGGCGCAGCAACGATCGCTGCGGTACCGCTCGGTCCGGGTGCTGCGTCCGGACATTCCGCCCTGGGTGGACGGCGCGATCCAAAAGGCTGCGCATCCGCTGCCGCATAAGCGCTATGCCGTCGTGTCCGAGTTCATCGCCGACCTCCGCCGTCCGAACCCGGCCTTCTCGGACGCCGGGCCCTTGCCACTGGCGGAGCGGGATCCGCTGATGTTTTGGAAGATCGTGTCCGTCGTCCTGGGACTCATCCTCCTCGTCGATGTCGCCATCAGGGTGCGCTGAACCGCTCCCCCGCCCCCACCTGGCCCGGCAACCGGTTCATTGCGGGGGCCAGCGGGCAGACATAGCGCGGCGAGTAGGCGCAGGAAGGGTTGTAGGCAAAGTTGAAATCGAGCACCGCCCAGCCATCCACCATGCCCAAATCGGCCCCCTTGATGGTATCCAGCAGATACCGCCCGCCGCCATAGCTCTCATCGCCGCTCGTCGCATCCGTGAACGGCAGGAACACGCCGCCGCCATAACCCAGCAGCCAATACAGCGTAAGCTCGGCACCGAGCGTGGGATACAGGCCGCGCGTCAGTGCGAACGGACGCATCCGCACATCGCCATCCTCCCCCGCTGGGAGCACTTCTTCTACGCCGCCCGCGATGGGATCGAGCCGGACCAGATGGCGAAGCGCCGGGTCATAGTCGAAATACGGCAGGGCGCGGAACGGCGTGCCGCGCTCGATCGGACTTTCGGCGTGGCCACGGAACAGCGCGTCGCGCGTCGTGCGCCAGTGCCGCCAGGCGGCGTGCGGGTTAGGCGTTTGCCGGACATCGGCATACAGCGTCGTCACCTGACGGCGCCAATCCCACAGGCTGAGTTCTTTCACGCCTGGTGCAGCTCGATCAGGCCGCGGCGGATGGCGCGGCCGCGGTTGATGCGATCCTCGATATAGGCGCCGTCCCCCCAGCGGACGGCGCGGGCCATGGCCTGACTATCCTCGGTGAAGCGGGCCAGCATTTCCAACAGCGCGTCGCGGTTGTTGAGGAAGATGTCGCGCCACATCACCGGGTCCGACGCCGCGATCCGGGTGAAGTCGCGGAAGCCGGCGGCGGCGAATTTCAGCACCTCCGCCCGGCTCGCATCCGCCCCGCCCTCCTGCGCCAAATCGTCGGCGGTGCCGCAAATGGTAAAGGCGATCAGATGCGGCAGGTGGCTGACGATGGCGACGACGCGGTCATGATGTTCGGGGTCCATCTGCTCCACCTCGGACCCGGCGCGGCGCCAGAGCTCGGACAGAAGCTCGATCGCCCCGGGATCGGTGCCGGGCGGGGGCACGACCAGGCACCAGCGGCCCTCGAACAGGGTTGCGAAGCCGCTATCGGGGCCGGAATATTCGGTGCCGGCCATCGGATGCGCCGGCACCAGATGCACACCCGGCGGCAGCAGCGGCGTCATATCGCGGATGACCGACACCTTCGTGCTGCCGACATCGGTGATGACGGCACCGGGCTTGAGGTGGGGGGCGATGGCGGCGGTGATCCCGGCATAGGCGCCGACGGGCGCACACAGCATGACGGCGTCCGCCCCCATCACGGCGCGCGTGACATCCGGCTCGATCCGGTCGGCGAAGCCCAGCGCGTGCACGCGGTCCAGCACGGTGGCGCTGAAATCGGTCACGACGACCTCATCCGCCATGCCGCCATGGGTGCGGACGGCGCGCGCGAACGAGCTGCCGATCAGCCCCGCGCCGATCAGCGTGAGCCGCCGGAAGACGGGTTCAGGCCCTCCTTTTTCAGGCATGTGCCGCGACGCGCTCCAGGCACTCCGCCACCAGGGCGCACTCCTCGGCGGTCCCGATCGTGATGCGCAGACACTGGGGCAGGCCGTAGCCCGTCATGGCGCGGACGATCACGCCGCGCGACCGCAACGCCGCATCCGCCGCGGCGGCACTCCCGGCGTCACCGAAATCGGCCAGGATGAAATTGCCCTCGCTCGGCCAGATTTTCACGCCGGCGCGCGCCAACGCGGCCGTGAGCCAGGCCCGTTGCTCATGATTGTGCCGGCGGCTCCGCTCGATCCAGCCGGGCTCGGCCAGGGCGGCAATGCCGGCGGCTTGGGCCGGCAGGCTCACGTTGAACGGGCCGCGCACCCGGTTCAACACGTCCGTGATGCCGGGCGGCGCATAGCACCAGCCGAGCCGCATGCCGCCCATGCCGAACACCTTGCTAAAGGTCCGGGTCATCACAGTATTGTCCCCGGCATCCACGAGCTTGGTCCCCGGGTCGTAATCCGGACGCTCCACATACTCGGCATAGGCCGCGTCCAGCACCAGCAGCACGTCCGGCGGCAGCCCGGCGCGCAGGCGTTCGACCTCCGATTGCGCCAGAATACTCCCCGTCGGGTTGTTGGGATTGGCCAGGAACACGATCCGGGTCGCGGCGGTGACCGCGGCCAGCATGGCATCGACGTCGGCCGTGAACTCCCGTTCCGGTGTCATGACCACCCGGGCCCCCGTGGCCTGACCGTAGATTTGATACATGCTGAAGCCATGCCGGCTCATGATGATCTCGGTGCCCGTCCCAGCATACGCGAAGCAGAGTTGCGCCAGCAAGTCATCCGACCCGGCACCACAGACGATCTGCGCAGGGTTCAGCTGGAAAGTGCGCCCGATCGCCTCCCGCAGCGCCGTCGCACCCCCGTCCGGGTAGCGGTGCAACTCCGCCGCGGCCGCGATGTAGGCGGCTTGCGCGCTGGGAGGCACGCCGAATGCGCCCTCGTTCGAGGACAGTTTCAGCACGCGGTTGACGCCGGGCGCTTTGCTCTCGCCGCCGACATAGGGGGATATGTCCAGCACGGCGGGACGCGGGCGCGGGCTCATGCGGAAGCTCCGATCGGGACGGCGTAGGCCCCCACGACGACGGCGGCGCGGGTGGCCGACAGGCTGGTGAGGCGCGGGTCCCCGTCCGCCACGAAGCCCGCGACATCGACCAAGGCGTGCACCGCATACTCGTCCCGGCGGACGATGGTGACCCCGGCGTCGAACCCGGCGGCGGCGACCAGGCTCGCGATGCGGGCGCGGCTCACGTCCGAGGCGAATTCGAGGCCGAGGAGGGAGCGGTCCTGACCACTCGGGTCCGGGGCGGCGGCGCAGACGACGAAGGCTTGCGCATCCGCCGCACCCTCCGGCCGGGTGGCCCAGAACGGCAGGCGTGCCACCACGTGGATGCGCGGGTCGTCCCGCTGCAATAATGCGGTCCACCAGGCAGCACCCGGGGTCTCCCCTTCGGCCGGCAGCGGCAATATGGCGGCGGTCGCGACGCCGGAGCTGATTTCGGCCAAGGCCTGGGCCGGCGTGCGGCGGAGGCGGAGCGGGGTCAACGCGCCGAAATGCTCGCGGGCGAGTGCCACGTAGGCCGGCCCGCCCTCCGCTTCGGCGACGGTCAGCAGCATCGGCCGCTGTTGTTGAGTCATGGCGACGATGAGGGCACGCCAGATCCGCTCGATGCCGACGGCCGGAAGGGCGCCCTGATGCCGGGCCAGGAGACGCCGGGTGATGGCGGCCTCGCGCCCGGGGCGGAGGGGCACCTTGCCCTTCACCCCCGACGCAGCGATCTGCGCCACGATTTCGGACCGGCGCATCAGCGTGTCGTGCAGGGTGTCGTCGAGCCGGTCGAGTTCGGCCCGCAGATGCCCGAGGGTGGGGGCGGCATCGGCGGTTTCTGGCGGAACGACATGCAGGGTTGTGGACATGGTTCACAGATAGCTTATGCCGCGCGGCGTGCAAACATTTGCGCGTGCGTCCCGTCCTTTAGAGAGAAGCCGTGGGGAGAGTTGCCCTTGGTTCCCCCCGGCTCTATGCCTGATGCCGCCATGGACCAGCATGACGCCCAATTCGCGCACCAGGCGGTGACGTTCGCCGAGCCGTTCATGCTGGAATGCGGCGTGGCGTTGCCGTCGGTCACCATTGCCTATCGCACCTATGGACGGCTGAATGCCGACCGGAGCAACGCGATCCTCGTGTGTCATGCGCTGACCGGCGACCAATACGTGGCGGAGCCGCATCCGCTGACGGGCAAGCCCGGCTGGTGGGGGCAAGTGGTGGGGCCGGGGCGTCCGGTGGATACGGACCGGTTCTTTGTCGTATGCGCCAACGTGCTGGGCGGGTGCATGGGCAGCACGGGCCCCCGGAGCGACGGGCCCGACGGCACGCCGTGGGGCACGTCGTTTCCGCCCATCACCATCCGGGACATGGTGGGGACGCAGAAGCTGTTGATGGAGCGGCTGGGGGTGGACAGGCTGTTCGCAGTGATCGGCGGGTCCATGGGGGGCATGCAGGCGCTGGAGTGGGCGGCGACCTATCCGGAAGCGGTGTTCGCCTGCGTGCCGGTGGCGACGGCGTCGTTCCATTCGGCGCAGAACATCGCGTTCCATGAGGTGGGACGCCAGGCGATCTTCGCCGATCCGGACTGGGATGGCGGGGCCTATTGGCAGACGGGCAAGGTCCCGGCGCGCGGGTTGGCCGTCGCACGGATGGCCGCGCACATCACGTATTTGAGCGAGCAGGCGTTGACCCGGAAGTTCGGCCGTAAGGTTCAGGGTACGGCGCCCGATGGCGGCGCCACGCTCTTCGGCGACATGTTCGAGGTCGAGAGCTATTTGCGCCACCAGGGCAGCACGTTCGTGAACCGGTTCGACGCCAATGCCTATCTCACCATCACCCGCGCCATGGATTATTTCGACGTGGCGGCGGAGCACGAGGGCAATCTGGCGCGGGCGTTCCGCGGCAGCCGGACCCGGTTCTGCGTCGTGTCGTTCGACAGCGACTGGCTGTTCCCGACTGCCCAGAGCCGCGCAATTGCCCGGGCGCTGAACCAGGCGGGCGCGAACGTGAGCTTCGTCGAGATTTCCACGGATAAGGGGCACGACGCTTTCTTGCTCGATGAACCAGACTTCCACCGCACCCTATCCGGCTTCCTGTCCGGCTGTGCGGAGCATGCGAAGCTATGACGGCCGTCCGGAACGATTTGCAGATCATGGGGGAGATGATCGCACCGGGCTCGCGGGTGCTGGATATCGGCAGCGGTGATGGCTCGCTGATCGAATATTTGTTCCGCACCCGGGGCTGCGACGCGCGGGGGTTGGAGATCGACATGGCGGAGGTGACGCGCTCCGTCGCGCACGGGCTGCCGGTGATGCATGGTGATGCCGATAGCGACTTGAGCCACTATCCGGACGGGCTGTTCGACTACGTGGTGCTATCCCGCACGCTGCAGGCGGTGGAGAAGCCGCAGGAGGTGCTGCGGCAAATGCTGCGAATCGGCACGCGGGCGCTGGTGAGCTTCCCCAATTTCGGTCACTGGATGGTGCGCTGGCAATTGCTGCGCGGGCGGATGCCGATGACCTCCACCTGGAACCGCGCCTGGTATGAGACCCCGAACATCCATCCCTGCACGATCCGCGATTTCTTCGATCTGTGTGCACAGGAGGGGTATGCGGTGGAGCGGTGGCTCGCGGTCGATGACGGCGGACGGCGCACGCCCTGGCGGCGCTTCCCGCGGCTGGCGAACTTGTTTGGCGAGCAGGCGTTGTTTCTATTGCGCCGGGTCTAGCGGCGGCTCCCCGCTCGGCGCGACGGTGACACCGATGTAAAACTCGGCCAGGGGAATGTCGAAGCCGAGTTCTGGGAAATGTAGCGTGCCGCCGGACGCCACGGTTTCGGCCAACCAATCCTCACCCTTACGGAAAAATACGACCGCCCCGGCGTGGGTCTGTTCAAGCACGACATAGCGTTGCACGGAGGGCGTGGCCCGATACTCGGCATTCTTGATCACGAGGTCGGTATCGACACTCGATTCGCTCAGCACCTCGAAGATGACGACCGGATCGGAAACGACCGTAGCGCGCGGGGGTAGGGGCGTGCAGGATACGAACGCCTCCGGATAACGGATGCGTCCGGCGACCTTGATCTTGAGGTCGCTGCCATGGGGCTGGCAGGATTTTCCCCGTAGGCGTCCCGTCAACGAATAGAGGATATTGAGTTGAATGGACGAATGCGCGGCCGTCCCACCCGTCATTGCGATCGGCTTGAACCCGTCGAATTCGTATTTCAGCTCCTGGCGGCTCTCCCACGCCAAGAACGCGTCCAGGGTCATCGTGGTCCGCAGCGCGACGTTCATGGGCTTCTCCCGCGCGGAAGAGTATAACACAGAAATCGCCTGGCGCCCCTGACTTTCAGCCCATCCGTAAAACCGCCGTGGCCGGCCCGGCCTTCTCCCAGCCTTGCAGCGATATCAGGATCGGCGGGGAAGCATCCCACGCGCGACGGGCCGTTCTGTCGACTCCACCCTCACCCCAGCCCTCTCCCGCCAGCGGGAGAGGGAGCTATTCCAACTCCGGCATACAGCGCGAGCGCCCTTTTATCCGGCGGCCCGGACACTCCCGGGGTGGAAATGGTCATACACCAATTGCGCGACCTTGCGGTTGATGCCCGGCGCGTTCTCGAGGTCGGCCAGCCCCGCCGCCTTCACCCCGCGGGCCGAGCCGAAATGGTTCAGCAATGCCCGCTTCCGCGCCGCGCCCACGCCCGACACCTCGTCCAGCTCGCTCGTCACCAGCGCGCGGCTGCGGCCGGCGCGGTGGGTGGTGATGGCGAAGCGGTGGGTTTCGTCGCGGACGCGCTGTAGATAGTAGAGTACCGGGTCCCGCGGCGGCAGTTGGAACGGGGCGCGTCCGTCCATGTGGAACCACTCGCGCCCGGCGTCCCGGTCCGGGCCTTTGGCGATGCCGACGACCGGGATCTGATGCAGCCCCAAATCCTGCATGATGCCGCGCACCGCCGAAAGCTGCCCGGCGCCACCGTCGATCAGCAGCAGATCCGGGATCGCCGGCGCGGCCCCCTCCCCGGCGTCACTCGCCGCTTGTTCGCGGAGCGCCCGGCCGAAGCGGCGGTCCAGCACCTCCCGCATCATGGCAAAATCGTCCCCGGGCGCAATCGGACCGCGGATGGAGTATTTGCGATAGGCGTTCTTCTGAAACCCGTCCGGCCCGGCCACCACCATCACGCCATAGGCCGCCGTCCCCATGATGTGGGAGTTGTCATAGCACTCGATCCGTTCGGGCGTGCCGGGCAGGCCGAAGGTGGCGGCGACCGCCTCCAGCAGCTTCGCCTGGCCGGCGGTTTCCGCCATGCGCCGCTCCAGCGCCTCGCGCGCATTGGTCTCCGCGTGCAACACTACGGCGCGCTTTTCACCCCGCACCGGGACATGCAGGGTCACTTTGCGGTCCGCTTTCAGACTCAGCGCCTCTGCCACCAGTTCGGATTCAGGGATCTCGTGGTTCAGCAGCACGCAGGGTGGCGGCGGTTTGTCGTCGTAGAATTGCGCCAGGAACGCCGCCAGCACGGCATCCAGCTCCGTGTCCCGCGCATGGGTCGGAAAGAACGCCCGGTTGCCGTTGTTGCGCCCGCCCCGGATGAAGAACACCTGGACACAGGTCTGCCCGCCGATCTGGTGCCCGGCCACCACGTCGGCGTCCACCAGGCTGTTCGGGTTGATCACCGCGGTGCCCTGCACGTGCGTGAGGCCCCGGATGCGGTCCCGGAGCGAGGCCGCCCGCTCGAACTCCAGCCCTTCCGCCGCCGCTTCCATCTCGCGCGCCAACTCCTGCTGCACCGACCCGGCCTTCCCGCCCAGGAACGCGCGCGCCTGATCGACCAGCGTGCCATATTCCTCGGCCGTCACCCGCCCAACGCAGGGGGCCGAGCAGCGCTTGATTTGATGCAGCAGGCAGGGCCGGGTCCGGTTGGCGAACACCGTGTCCTGGCAGGAGCGCAGCAGGAACACCCGCTGCATCGCCGTCACCGTCTGGTTGACCGCCCAGACGCTGGCGAACGGCCCGTAATAGCTGCCCTTTCGCGCTCGGCTGCCACGATGCTTGGTGATCTGCGGAAACGCGTGATCCTCCGTCAGCATCAGCCACGGATAGCTCTTGTCGTCCCGCAGCACGATGTTGAACCGGGGCTTCAACCGCTTGATGATGTTCGCTTCCAGCAGCAACGCCTCGGCCTCGGTATGCGTGGTGATGATCTCCATCGAGACCGTCTCATGCACCATGCGCCGCAGCCGCTCGGGCTGGCGCGCCAGTTGGGTGTAGGAATACACCCGCTTTTTCAGGCTCTTGGCCTTGCCGACATACAGCGCGTCGCCGCGCCCATCCAGCATCCGGTATACGCCCGGACTTTGCGGCATCGTCAGGAGCGCCCGCTCGATGACCTCCACACCTTTGATGATGACCCCGTCCATCGGACGTCACATAGGCGCTTAGGGCCGGTGTTCTCAAGAGGCAGATGCGGACGGTTCTATCCACCGTTCCTGTGGATAAGTCTGTGGGTCACCTCACCGCCAGGCGGCTGGACCCGCGGATTCCCGGGCTTTCTTCGGTTTTGCCGCAAAACTGGGCACGTTGGTTAACCACCTGATTTTGCTGTAAAAATGAAACCAGAAGGTTTGTTCACATGAGCTTGGAACCCTATGACACTCTAAACATTCAATCTACCACCGGCTGGTGGACAATCTACGACGATGGCCGCTCCCGGAAAATCTCCACCCCGGCCGCGGCGGCGTCCGCGAACACGTCCAATTTTTCCACCCGCACCCGCGCCGACGCGACCCGGTGATTTAACAGGCACGACGCCGCGATCCGTTCCGCCAGGGTTTCCACCAGCTTCACATGCCCGATGCCCACGATATGACGCACCGCCGCCGCGATCGGCTCGTAGCTCACCACCCGGTCCAGCCGGTCCACCCCATCCTCGGACGGCTGATCATCGACCGCGAGGTCCACGTTGATCCGAATCCGTTGCGTCTGACCGTATTCATGCGCGTGTACGCCGATATGGGCATGGAGGAGCATGTCACGCAGGAAAACATGGCGGAGCGTCGGGGTGGCGATGTGCATACGCCGGGCTAACCCGCATGGCTTCCGGCGTAAAGGAACCCCGCCGAGGTTAATGGGTTTAAGAGGCAACCATGACACTAGGATGACGGCATGAAGCCCACCCCGACCGTTCATCCCGACGCCCGCCAGCGCGTGCTGGACGACGAGCGCCGGCTCAAGATGGCGGCCTCCGCGCATGCCTATGTCCGCGGCAGTACGGTGCGGTTCTATGAATGGCTCAACGCCTCCACCCGCCCTGCCTTGCCGGAGGGACCGGCGGCCTGGATTTGCGGCGATTGCCATGTTGGCAACCTCGGTCCGGTCGCCAGCACGGATGGGAGTCTCGCGATCCAAATCCGCGACCTCGACCAGACGACCATCAGCAACCCGGCGCATGACATGATCCGCCTCGGCCTCTCCCTCGCCATGGCCGCCCGCGGATCGGACCTGCCCGGCGTCACCACGGCGCACATGCTGGAGCGGATGGTGCATGGGTATGAGGCAGCGTTCGCGCCCGAGGCGCAGGGCGAAACGCTGGACGCCGCGCACGACATGCCGAAAACCGTGCGGCAGGTCATGCGGACCGCCGCCGGGCGTTCGTGGGAGCATCTGGCCGATGAGCGGATCGAGGGCGTGGGTCCGACCATTCCCCTCGGCCGCCGCTTCTGGCCGCTCACGCCCGAGGAGCGGCACGCGGTGGACGAATTGTTCCGCGAGGATAAGGTCAGCCGGCTCGCGACCATGTTGCGGTCCCGCGAAGACGGCGCCCCGGTCCGCGTGCTGGATGCCGCCTATTGGCGCAAGGGCTGCAGCTCGCTGGGCCTATTGCGGCTGGCGGTGCTGGTGGCGGTGGATACCGGGAAGGCCGAGCGGCACTGCCTGATGGACGTCAAAGAGGCCGCCGCCGCCGCCGCACCGCATGCCGAGGGCGCGGCAGTGCCAGCCGACCACGCCGAGCGTGTCGTGGAGGGTGCCCGCCAGCTCTCGCCTTTCCTCGGCGGCCGCATGATCGCCGCGCGCACGCTGGACAAATCCGTGTTCATCCGCGAGTTGCTGCCCCAGGACCTCAAACTGGAAATCGAGCAGCTCTCCCGGGATGAGGCGATGAGCGTCGCCGAGTTCCTCGCCCACGTCGTCGGCCGCGCCCATGCCCGGCAGTTGACCACCGATCAACGCACCGGCTGGCTCAGCGAATTGCAAAAGGGCCGCTCCGGCGCCCTGGACGCGCCGTCCTGGCTATGGACCAGCGTCGTGGATTTGGTCGCATTGCATGAGGCCGCCTATCTGGAACATTGCCGCCGGTGGGCATTGCAGGCAGAGGCGGCTTAGAGGCGAAGCGGCATCAACTCATGACTCGTCATTGCGAGCCCCGCTTGCGGCGCGGCAACCCAGGGGCACCAGGTGCTCTGGCGGCCCCTGTATTGCTTCGCCAAGCGGCTCGCAATGACGGTTAAGGATAGTGGGTCACTGACTACAGCCATTGGTATTATACCAACGGCAATTGGCACCGACACTTATTTTCGTTTCGTCTGTAGGGCGGATGGCGCAAGCGCTTATCCGCCCTACGATCTTGCTAGGGCTGCAGCACTCCCGCACCCATAATGTGTCCGTCGGCGCCTTGCAGCAGGACGGCAACGCGTTCCCCCGGGGGGCGGGACGCGGTCAGGGTCACCGCGGCACCGGTCCACGGTCCGACCGGCGCGACGGCGCGGACCACATTCACCTCGTGCAGCGTCCGTCCGCCATTCTCTCCGGCATGGATGGGGGTGTCGTGCCGGGTGTCATACCCGACCAGCACGAGTGTGGCTGCGCCCGGCCCTGGCCCAACGTCCACCACGATCCGGCCGGCTTGCTCCTGAATCCGGACGAATACTTCCGGCTCCTGTCGCGCCGCCGTTAACGCCGCCCGGACGGCGCCGCGGTCAGAGCCCACCATCTCGCGCCGCCCGCCGACCACCATCTGCGGAGTGTAGATCGTGTCGAGGCCCAGGTGCGATGCATAATGCCGCTGCCGGTCGGTGGCGGCGGGCAGCGAAAACGGGTCCTTCCAACCCAGCCGGTCCCAATAAGTCACGTGGAAATCGAGCGCGAGCAGCGCCGGGTCCGCTGCCAGCTCCGTCAACAGTGCGTCCGCGGGCGGGCAGGACGAACACCCCTGCGAGGTAAACAGCTCGACCACCGTCAACTGCCCGGCCAGCGCGGGGGTCGTGAGCATCATCCATAATACCAGCGCGCGCATGTCATGCTCCGGGGGTTAGAGCCGGGTTCGCGCGGGGGGCGGTCCAGGTTACCCGCCATGAGCGTCCATGCAGGCACACGCGTGGCGCGAGCCATCCCGGCGAGAGTACACTTTTTATGCAAACGATCCTGTCGCGCCCGATAAAAATCGTCCAGTGTCGGCCCAATATGACGTGAGGTGGGCTGGCATGCTGGATCCGTTGTTCGAAACCGCCGAGGGACGCCGCCTGCGGGCGATCGGACCCGGCGCACGATGGCGGCGCTGGGGTCCGTATTTAAGTGACCGGCAATGGGGCACGGTGCGGGAGGATTACTCGCCGGACGGCACCGCGTGGGACAGCTTTCCGCACGATCATGCGCGCAGCCGCGCCTATCGGTGGGGTGAGGACGGGCTGGCCGGGTTTTGCGACGATCAGCAGCTCTGGTGCCTGTCGCTTGGAGTGTGGAATGAGCGCGATCCGATTTTAAAGGAACGTCTGTTCGGTCTGACGAATGATCAGGGTAATCATGGCGAGGATGTGAAGGAGCAATACTTCTTCCTCGATGGCACGCCCACGCATTCATACATGAAGATGTTATATCGATATCCGCATGCCGCGTATCCGTATCAGGAATTACTGGACCGGAATCGTGAGCGGGGATTGTATCAGACCGAGTATGAGCTCACCGACACCGATGTGATGTCGCAGGGATATTTCGATATCACCATCGAATACGCGAAGAATGATCCCGATGACGTGTTGATGCTGATCACGGTTCATAACCGGGGGCCGGAAGCGCCCCTGCACGTACTGCCGCAATTTTGGGCGCGCAACACCTGGTCCTGGGATGTGGACGCGCCACGCCCGTCCCTCACGCTGCAGAACGGCGCGGTTCAGGCCTTGCGCATGAGCTGGCGGCCCCGGGTGTTTGAGGTGGAGGGCGGCTATCCCTTTCTGTTTTGCGAGAACGAAACCAACGTGCACCGGCTATTCGGGATGAACGGGGCCGGGCCGTTCAAGGACGGGATCAACGACGCGGTGGTAGCCGGCCACGCCGATGCCGTGCGGGCGGCGCGCGGCACGAAATGCGCCGCCCATGCCCGGTTCGTCATCCCGTCCGGCGGCACCGTCCAAATGAAGGCGCGGCTGCGCATGCCAGGCCCGGCACCCACACCGTTCGACGTCGTGATGGCGCTGCGCCGGGCGGAGGCGGATGAGTTCCACGCCGTCGTCTCCCGCGCGCTTTCGACCCCTGATGCAAAGCTTGTGCAGCGACAGGCCTTCGCCGGGCTGTTTTGGACCAAGCAATATTACCATCTGGATATCCCCCGCTGGCTGGACGGCGACCCGGCGCAACCGCCGCCGCCAGAGGCGCGTAAGCAGGGCCGCAATCGCGATTGGCGCCACCTCAATAACGCCGACGTCCTGTCGATGCCGGATAGTTGGGAGTATCCCTGGTATGCCGCATGGGACTTGGCGTTTCACGCGGTGGCCTTCGCCGAGATCGATCCAGAATTCGCCAAGACGCAAATGCTGTTATTGACCCGGGAATGGTACATGCATCCGAACGGGCAACTCCCAGCCTATGAATGGGCGTTTGGGGACGTCAATCCGCCGGTGCATGCCTGGGCGGCGCTGCGCGTATACCGGAGCGACCGGCGGCTGTCGGGCGTGGCCGACCGCGCGTTTCTGGAGCGCATTTTTCACAAGCTGATGCTGAATTTCGCCTGGTGGGTGAACCGCAAGGACCCGGACGGGCGCAATGTGTTCCAGGGCGGGTTCCTGGGCCTCGACAATATCGGCCTGTTCGACCGTTCGCGCCCGTTACCGACCGGGGGCACGCTGGATCAGGCGGACGGGACCGCCTGGATGGCGATGTATGCGCTGAACCTCATGCGGATCGCGCTGGTACTGGCGGAGGGAAACCCGGTCTATGAGGACATCGCCAGCAAGTTCTTCGAGCACTTCCTACTGATTGCCCAATCCATGTCACAACTCGGCAATGGCGGACTATGGCATGAAAAAGAAGGCTTCTTCTATGATGTGATCCGCCTGCCCGACGGCACCGTCCGGTCATTGCGCGTTCGCACGATGGTTGGTTTGATCCCGCTCTTTGCTGTCGAAGTGTTGGAGCCGGACCTGGTCGCCCGCATGCCGGATTTCGCCGCGCGGCTCGGTTGGTTCCTGAAGAACCGTCCGGATCTGGCCGATCTCGTGTCCCGATGGAAGGAAACCGGCGTCGGCGAGCGCTCCCTGCTGTCGCTGTTACGCGGGCATCGGATGAAGGCGCTGCTGGAGCGGATGCTGGATGAGACCGAGTTCCTGTCACCCTATGGCGTTCGGTCCTTGTCCAAGGCGTTCCAGGATAAACCATACGTATGGTTGCAGAATGGGCAGGCATTTGAAATCGGATACGTCCCCGGCGACAGCACAACCCGCTCGTTCGGCGGCAACAGCAACTGGCGCGGCCCCGTGTGGATGCCGGTAAACCTGTTGCTGATCGATAGCCTGCGAGAATTTCATAAGTATTATGGCGACGATTTCCTCATCGAGTGCCCTGTTGGATCAGGAACGATGATGTGCCTGCGTGAGATCGCCGATGAGTTGTCCCGGCGTCTTTGCCGCTTGTTTCTCAAGGACTCCACGGGTAACCGGCCGGCGATGGCCACCTGGCAGGAGGATGACATGGTCCTGTTCAACGAGTATTTCGATGGCGACACCGGCCGGGGATTAGGTGCGACCCATCAGACCGGCTGGACCGCGGTCGTCGCATTGCTGTTGCAGTAAGGACACATCCGAAAACGACACTTAACGTTAGGGATGCGTTAATCTTGAAACAGTAGTATCATCCTGTGAGACGAATGAGGCCGAGCCATGTTTGACCCTTGTTTACCAGGCGCCGCGGTTACCCGGGTGCACCCGTTGGGGGCCACAGTCCGTCGCGCGTATCACGCGGCGCGGCCGGGCCACCACGCGACGGCTCACCACGGACTCGTGCACCATGTCGGCGCGACACCGGTCGCACCGGGTCCTGGAACCGGGTGTTTAGGTGTGGTCAATCCGATGCCCGGCGGACCCCGTATCCTTCCGGCGGGACCGGGGACGGCACCCGGCTTCGTGCCTGGCACCGCTCCCGGCACCGCTCCGGGCATCGCCCATGGTGCCGCCGGTGGACTAGCCGGCGGGGGCGCGGGAGCCGGCGGATTTGGTGGATCAGGCTTTGGCTTGGGTGGCCTCGGCGCAGCCGGTCTTGGCCTCGCCGGGCTGGGCGCGGCCGGTGCTATCGGCATCGCGGCGCTGGCCGATCGTTCCTCACCCACGCAGACCACGACGCCCACCGATATCCCTCAAGGATTGCCGCTGAGTTTCCTGACCCCTGGACCCACGGGAACGCTCGTGCCCCCGACGGATACCGGGCCCGCTCCGGTCGATGGCGGCGTGCCGGTCGCCGAGCCGGCGAGCATTCTGCTGGTCGCCCTCGCCCTCGTCTCGACCGTCTTATTCCGCCGCATCAGCCGCGGCCAACATCTTTAGACGCTCGTGGAGGCGGCAAGCGCACCGGCTGCCCCTAGATTGCCGCGCCCCGAGCGGGGCTCGCAATGGCGAGTCATTAGTTTATACCGTTAGTCTGCATTGTGGACAGGTCACATAATACGGCTATTGGTATGATGGTTCATACCGTTAGTATCGGGCGTCACTCATCACGGCATCGTACTATAGATTGTTGATGCGGCTTACGTTCATCACGCTGTCCCACTGCGCCGGTCCGTCTTGTGTCAGCACGACACTGTCCGTGGCCTGGCGATATACTAACGACCGCGGCACGCTATACGTCCGGCCCCGCTCTTCGAACGCGGCCGGGCGAGTCCAGGCCGGGTTGCCCGGCCCCAGCGTCGCCAGACGGAAACGAAGTCCCCGCCGCGCCGCGGCCGCCTGATCGGCCGGCCAATTATCCGGATGGCTCAGCAGCACGATCTCCAGCCGGCCCACCGGCAGCTTCGCCGCCAACGACTCGAGCGACGCCATCTCCGCCAAACACGCCGAGCACCAATGCGCCCACACGTTCACGAAGACCAACGCGCGATTGAGATGCCCGATTTGAAACACCGCCCCCGCCCGATCGACGAATTCGAGCCCCGGCCAAAACCCATATTCCGGTAGGGCCATCGCGGGATGGGCGATGAAGGCGGCAACCCCTCCAAGTAGCGCAGCCCGGCGTGTCAGATCAAATTCCATGTCAAATCGTGACACGAAGAGCGGATTTTTGCCTGACAGGAACAGTTAGGAATTGAGAATGAGAATTGGCCACGTCTCATCATACAACATTCGTCGCATTCTTAGCAATTCCCCCATCGACCATGCCTGAAACGGGCACCCGCCCGGGTGATGCGGCGCATCTCCGTCGGCCACCTCACTCACATGACCGAGCCCCGTCATCTCCAGCTGCGCCTCCAGCGGTGCCAAGCATTGCGTGCGCAGACCCGCCACAGCCGCCCCACCCCGGGACCTTAGCGCTGCCTCCACAAACGCACCCAACAGCCACGGCCACGCGGTCCCCTGGTGATACGCCCCGTCCCGATCGCGCAGGCCGCCGCGGTAGTGACACTGGTAGGCAGGATCGCCCGGGTCCAGCGTCCGCAGGCCCATGGGCGTCAGCAGCGCCGATTCCACCAGCGCCACCACGCCCTCCGCCGCCGCACCGTCCAGTAACGCGAACGGCAAACCACCCACGGCGAAGATTTGGTTCGGGCGGATCGCGCGGTCGTCCACACCATCCAACCCGATCGCATCCACCAGCCCCCCCGTCACCGGATCGGGAAAAACGGCATGGAAACTGGCCGTCGCGTGGCGCTCCACTGCCGCAAACCGATCGGTCCAGCCGGCGGCGATCCGCAAGGTGTTGATCCACAGCGCCTGGATTTCGACCGGCTTACCCATCCGCGGCGTTACGACCCAGTCGCCACATTTGGCATCCATCCAGGTTAATTGGACGCCGGGTGCCCCCGCCCGCACCAGCCCGTCCGCATCCACGCCGATGCCATAGCGCGTGCCCGCCATCGTGCCGTCGATCACCGCCTCCACCGCCCGCCGCAACGCCGCCTGCCCAGCGCCGCCCGCCGCCAGATGGTCATGCACCGCCACACAGAACCACAGCGCCGCGTCCACGCTGTTGAACTCCGGCGCGTCGCCCTGGTCCGGGAACCGGTTCGGCAGCATTCCGCCGTCCACCATCCCGGCCCAGGCCAGCAAGACCTCCGCCGATTCCTGCAACCGCCCGGTCGAAATCAACAGGCCGCGCAGCGCGATGAAGGTGTCCCGGCCCCAATCGGTGAACCACGGAAACCCCGCCAGGATGGTCCGCCCCTGCCCCCGCCGCACGACGTAGGCATCGGCCGCCAGCGCCCCCGCATCGGTGAACGCGGCCCGCCGCTGCCGCTCGGCCCCAGCCAGGATGTCCGCGTGGGCGGCGGCGTCCCCGATGTGGCCGTCGCCGCAACGGAACATCAGCACGGCCTCGGATTCCAGGTCGAACGTGAACACACCGGGTGACGCCAGGTCCTCGATGCAGTCGAGCCCGCGGTCACGCTCGGCCGTGTAGAGGAAATTGCGAAACCATAGCGGCGCCTGCGCATACGCACCGTTGCTCAACGCGCCAATGGCCACGCCGCCCGGATCGGGCCGCCAGGACACGCACCCGCCGTGCCCGGACGCCGTGACATCGAACGGCCCCTCCCGTCTCAGCGCGTGATAATCCCGCGCCGCCAGCAACGGCCGGATTGTAAGGGAAGCGCCGGGTGCCCCAGAGAACTGGCGCCAGCGCAACACGACGGCACCGCTGGTGCGCTCCACGAACACCTCGTGCTCGATCTCGAGATCATCTTTGCGGAAGCGCCAGGTGGGCCAGGGCGTGCGCGTGAAATGGGTCAAATACCGCACGCCGTCCGGGTGCTGCACGTCCGGAGCATACAGATGCGTGCTGAGCGGCAGATCGCCGACACCCGTTTCGACCCACGCCTCGACCCCCGCCACCAGCACCATCCGTCCGGTGGGCGGGGTCATCGCCGATAGCAGCAGCGCGTGGTAGCGCCGGGTCCGCACGCCGGACACGGTCCCCATGGCAAATCCGCCCATGCCGTCCGGCTCCAGCCACTCGGCGTCAAGCGGCGGGAGCGTCATGGATTACTCCTCGTTTTCCAGCCGGGCGATGTCTTCATCGCTGAAGCCGAAATGGTGGGCGATCTCATGGATCAGCACATTCCGCACCAGATGAAACAGATCCTCGCCGGTCTCGATCCATTCCAGCAGGATCGGCTCCCGATACAGCAGGATCATGTCCGGCTCCTGCCGCGTCAGCCCCGCGCCGGCCTGACCGAACGGAATGCCGCGATACAGCCCGGTCAGCTCCCAGGCGTTCTCGATATCGAGCTCCTTCAGCGTCTCGTCATCCGCGACCTCCTCCACCAAGATCGACACGCCGCGCACATGCGCCCGCAGCACGGCGGGGATGGCGTTCAACGCCCGGTCGGCGAGGTCGGCGATATCTTCGGGCGCGGGTGGTAGGCTATAGATACTCATACATCGTATCGGCCCCATCCCAGCCCGGAGGTCAAGCGTGCAGACATTGAACCAGGTAGAACGCGCCGGGCTTCTGACCGAGCTCCCGGCATGGCGGATGGAAGCGGACCGGGACGCGGTCACCCGCTCGTTCCAGTTCAAGGATTTCAGCGCCGCCTGGGGCTTCATGTGCCGGGTGGCGCTGCTTGCGGAACAGCAGGACCACCATCCGGAGTGGTCGAACGTCTATAATAAGGTAACGATCACGCTGACGACCCATGACGCGAAGGGTCTATCTGCCCGCGACGTGCGGCTGGCCCACTCGATCGACGCGCTCCTGTAGCGGGTTATCTTTCATCACGAAAATACGGCGTGCCGAGCGCCGCAGGTGCCGATAGTTGCCGCCCGGACCGCCGGGATAGCAGCGCCGGGAGGATCATGAACGCGACGGTCGCCACATAGGGCAGCATCGACAGGAAGGCCGGCGGGATCGGCCAGTTCCGCGCCTGCCCAACGAAGCCCAACGCCGTGATGGCACCGAACAGGAGCGCGCCCAGGGTGACGTTCAACGGCCGGAACCCGCCGAAGATCACCAGCGCGATCGCGATCCATCCCCGCCCGCCGGTGATCCCGTCCGACCAGGACGGCACGAACGCGAGCGTAAGATACCCGCCCGCCGCCCCCGCAAACGCGGCCCCGGCCACGACATAGGCAAAGCGCAGCGCCACCACCTTCACGCCCGCCGCGTCCGCCGCGGCCGGATTTTCACCCACGGCACGCAGGTTGATGCCGTGCCGGGTGCGAAACAGCAGCCAGTGCAGCGACAGCGGCAGCACGATCCAGATGAGATAGATCAGCGGGCTTTGGCTAAAAACCGCCCGCCCCAGCAGCGGCAAGTCGGACAGCCCCGGCACCGCCCACCCCTCGAACACCGCCCGCGCCGGCTGCCCCGAATACGCCCGTCCCGCCACGGAAGCGAGGCCGCCGCCGGTGATGGTGAAGGCCAGTCCGCAGAGGGTCTGATTGGCGCGTAGCCCGACGACGGCCGCGGCAAACACCGTCCCCGCCAACGCACCGGCCCCGATCGCCGCCGCCAGCCCCAACACCGGGGGCGCGCCGTGCGCCACGACGATGATGGCCGTGACACCGCCCAACGCCATCAGCCCCTCGAGCCCCAAATTGAACACGCCCACCCGCTCGGCCAGCACCTCCCCCAACGCGCCCAGCACCAGCACGCCGCCGGCCAGCAATGCCGTGGACAGGATTCCCGTCAGCAATTCCATCATAGCGGGCGGCGCACCCGGTAATACGCCAGCCGTTCCCCCACCGCGGTGAACAGCAGCACGAGCCCGGTGAGCGACAGCACCTCGTAGGTCGAAACCCCATAGGCCTGCAGAACGGTGCCACCGTTTAGGGTCATGGCCATCAACAGCGCCGCCGGCAGCACCGCGATCGGCACGCCGCCGGCCAGGACCGCGACCATCACGCCTAAATATCCGTAATTATTGGAGATTCCACCTTGCAACCGATGCACCGTCCCCACCACCTCCAGCATGCCGGCGACGCCCGCGAGGCCGCCCGACAGCAGCAGCACCTGCAGCAACCGCCGCGGCACCGGCACGCCGGCATACTGCGCGGCAAACCGGTTGCTCCCGGCCAACCGCACCTGAAACCCCCACCCGGTCCGCGCGAACAACGCGGCTAGCACGACCACCAGGGCGATCGCGACGCCCAGGCCCCAATGCAGCTCGCCGAACAGATCCGGCATGTCGTACGGAATGCGCGCCGACGCGCTGGTGACCATCTGCGTCGCGTCCCGCAGGGGCCCGGTGCACAAATACGTCACCAACAGCAATGCCACAAAATTCAGCAAGAGCGTGGTAATGATCTCGTCGATCGCCAAGAATGCCCGCGCCAATGCCGGGATCAGAATCCAAACCGCGCCGCCGATGAACCCCGACAGCCCCAGCAGCACCAGCATGACCGGCACCGGACCCTGCACATGGAGCCCGGCCAGCGTGGCGGCGATGGCCCCGGCATAGAACTGCCCCTCGCCCCCGATATTCCACAGCCCGATCCGCAGCGCGACGGCTGCGGCCAGGCCCGTGAGGATCAGCGGCGCATAGAGCAGCCCTAAATCCTGGAGGCCGAACGCATCGCCGAGCGAGCTCCGCACCACCTGTATCGCGAGACGTGGCACGTCGTACCCCGCCAGCGCGAACATCGCGCCGCCCACCAGCAGGGCGGCCACGACCGACACGACCCGGGTGCCGATGACGGTCCAGACGCCGATACTGGCCAAGCGCTGCACCCGCATCATGCCGCCTCCTGTCGTCCGCCCATCAGCAGGCCGATCCGCTCCGCATCCTCCTCGCCCGCGTTGAACACGCCCATGATCCGGCCCTGGAACAACACCGCGACCCGGTCGGCGATGGCCAGCACCTCCTCCAATTCCTCCGACACCAGCAGGATTCCGACCCCCTGGTCGCGCATTTCGGTAATATATCGCAGCATCGTCTCGATGGCGCCGATATCGAGGCCCCGTGTGGGGTAGGCGGCGACCAGCGCGGTGCCGGCAATCCGCATCTCCCGCCGGGCCACCAGCCGCTGCTGGTTGCCGCCCGATAGGGTGCGAACGGGGGCGCGTATGTTGGGGACGAGGACCTGTGCGTCCGCGATGATGCGCCGGGCGAGAGTGGCCGCGGCCGCGGGCCAGAACAGGTGCCCGGACGAGACCGGCGAACGGTCGTACTCGCGCAGCACCGCATTGTCCAAAACGGACATTGCCGGCGCAAGGCCGCTGCGCAGCCGGTCCTCCGGGATATGGCCGATGCCGGCGGCCCGGAACACGGCGGGGTCGGCGTGCGCCATGACGTGCCCCCCGATCCGAACCTGGCCCTCGGTCACGGCGCGGAGCCCGGTCAGCACCTCGCTCAGCTCCCGCTGACCGTTGCCCGCCACACCGGCCACGCCCACGATCTCCCCGGCATGGATCGCGAGATCGATGTCCTTCAACGCTTGCAACCCGCGCTCGTTATCGGCCGACACGCCGGCCAGTTGCAGCACGATGGGACCCCGCGTGCGCTCGTGCGCGGCCGCGGCGTGGCGGCGCCCGGCGATCTCACGTCCGACCATGAGCGTCGCCAGGCTCGCCTCCGTGCAGTCCGCCACCGGCAACGTCGCGATTTTCTTGCCGCCGCGGAGCACCGTGATGCGGTCGGCAATCTCCAGCACCTCGTCCAATTTATGACTGATGAAGATGATGGCATAGCCGGTGGCGACGAAGCCGCGCAGCGCGTGCCGCAACAGCGCGGCCTCGGGCGGGGTCAGCACTGCCGTGGGCTCATCGAGGATAAGAACGCGGGCGCCGCGCGCGAGGACTTTCAAGATCTCGACCCGCTGCTGTTCGCCCGCCGACAAATCCTCGATCCGGGACCCGGGCCGGACATCGAGGCCGAAGCGGTCCGCCAGCGCCGCGGTATGGGCCTCGAGTGCCGCGGGCGACACGCGAAACGGTGTCTCCTTCCAGCCCAAATGCACATTTTCCGCCACGGTAAAGGCGCGGATCAACTTGAAATGCTGGTGCACCATGCCGATCCCGGCCTCGATCGCCTGGGTCGGCGAGGCGAAGCGCACCGGGTTCCCATCGAGTAAAATGCGACCGGCATCGGGCTGGTAGATGCCGGTCAGCACGTTCATCAGGGTCGATTTACCGGCCCCATTCTCGCCCAGCAGGGCGTGAATTTCACCCCGCCGTACATCCAGGTCGATCGCATCGTTGGCGATCAGGCCGGGGAAGGTCTTGGTGATCCCCGACAGCTCGACGACGACGCGTTCGTCCATCAGGCGTCGCGGAGGCCCGAAACGCCCTCGACCGGCCAGTTCCAATTATACAGCGCGAGATCGGTCATCGTTTCGCCCTTGGCCACGCGCATTTTGCCCGCGGCATCCTTGATCTCACCCACGAACGGCGTGTAGCCGGACAGCATCTTAGTCCGCACCGCATCCGCCTGTGCCCGCACCGGGCCGGGCACGCCGTCGCCCCATGCGTCCCGGTCCACGCCGGCCCCCATATCCAGCAGGGTGTGCGTGTTCCCCTGCCACTTGCCCTCCAACCGGGCGCGGGCCTGGTCCACGTAAAATTTGTCCCAGTCCACCACGATGGAACTCACATAGGATTTCGAGCCATAGCGGCGGACATCGGTGTTCCACATGATCGCGGGCACCCCCCGCTTTTCCGCCACTTGCAGATAGGCGGCTTCGTCCATGACGCCGAACAGCACGTCCGCACCGTTGTCGATCAGCGCGGTGCCGGCCTGGGCGGCGGCCTGCGGGTCGAACCAGGAGTTGATCAGGATCACCTGCATGGTGGCGTCCGGCCGCACCGACCGGGCCCCCATCAGGAACGCATTCACCCCGCAATAGACGGTCGGCACCGGAAGCGAGCCGACATAGCCAAGCTTTCCGGTCTTGCTCATCAGCCCGGCGGCCACCCCCGTCACGTAGGACGGCAGCCAGTGCTTCACGTAATACCAGCTGCGGTTGGCCGTCATGCCATGACCGTTGCACTCGAGCCACGGAGTCTCGGGCGCGCGGTCTGTGGCACCGTGCAGCAAATCCCCGAAATCGGAGCTGATGAACACGAGATCGGCCTTTTGCGCGACGAACTGGCGGAAGGTGCGTGGGGCGTCGGCCGAATAAGGGATGCTCTCGATTTCGATGAATTTGGCCTGCGGATAGGCCGCTTTGACCGCGAGCATTCCCTTATGGTGGGTGTAGGTCCAGCCCTCGTCCGAAATCGGGCCGACATGGCCAAAGCCGAACACGGCGTCCTCGGGCTTGAGGGGACCCCCGAACCCGGTCGCGCGGGCCGGGCGGATCAGCCCGGGTGTGAGCGCCGCGGCTGCTGCCAGTCCGCCGGCTTGAATGAGACGCCGCCGCGATCGGTCCATCCAGTGCACTCCCTAAGTTCAAAGGATATGTAACGTATGTATGCATACGCTATGCCACCCTTAGCTGCCACGATAGGTCGCGTAGGCGCCAGGACTGACGACGAGGGGCACGTGGTAGTGTGCCTCCGGCTCGACGACTGCGAAACGGACCGGGATCACGTCAAAGAATGGCGGTCCGAATTCAGTGAACAGGGTGCCGAGATGGAATACGAGCTCATACCCTCCGATCCGCAAGGGCGCGCCGGAGAGCAGCTTCTCATCCGTGCGGCCATCGCGGTTGGTGAGCCGCTCCGCCAGACACCGCCCTTCACTGTCGTGGAGGACGACCCGAACCCCCGGCGCCGGACGGCCCCGCGCGGTGTCCAGCACATGGGTCGTGAGCTGCCCATGCACGGACGGTGCGCCCGGACCGGAAACGCGGTCCACCAGCCGCAGCCGGGTGATGTAGCCGATCTCGTCGAGCGCCGTCGCGCGCTCGCTCGCCGGGTCAGCGTCGATGCGGCGGCGGAACTCGTTCAGGACGGAGGCGCGGGAGTGGCGGCGCACGCAAAGAATGAAGGGAAATCCGAAGCGGGCGGTGTAGGCGGCATTGAGTGCTGCGATCTCCGCCGCGATTTCTGGGGTATTCTCTGCCGGGTCGCTCAACTGTAGCCCACGCTGTTCGGCGGTCGAATCGGCGCCGATCGTTCCCGCCCGGGCGGCCGCGCCGGCCAGCTCCGGATGGTTGCGGAGAAATGCGAGAACGCGGGCGGCAGGTGCCTCGGTCACCGCTGCCATCATCGCCGCATGCAACGCAGCGATGCTGTCGAACGGACGCGCCTCTGCAGCATGTTCCGCCACCCAGGGCGCGTCCTCGAACACCATACCGAGGGTGGCGGTGAAGTCGGACAGGCTGGCTTTATTCAGCTCATCGAGCGTTTGCGGGGACATGCGGCCTCCATGCGTGCATGTCATTATCGTAGCAAATTTTTCCCCGATCAGGCGACCATCGGCCCGGTCGGGGCAATGTCCTTACCGTGGACGAGCCCCACCGACTGCCCCGCCGCCCAGCTCAGCGCCGCAGCGTCGTCGGCATTGCCCAGCACCCAGGATGGGCGGGCGGATGCCGGCAGGGCGCTCACGGTGCTGGGCAAATCGGGGGACCAGACCAGCTCCACGAAATCCAGGTCGAGCCGCGGCAGGGCGAGCAATGGCACGAGCGCGGACGTGATTTCGCGCAATAGAAGCTTATAGCCGCGGCCATGCGCGAAATTGCGGGCGAAGGAAAATGCATCCGGGTCGGCGACGATATCGGAGAGCGCGATATCGAGCACGATGTGACCTCTTAGCCGGGCGGGGAGCCCGGCGTCGAAGCGCAGGAAGCCGGGGCCGAGGATGCTCCCGATGTTCAGATCCAGGCTGAAGGGCCGCACGCCATCCAATTCCCGCGGGGCGGCCAGCAGCGCCAGCATCCGCCGGTCCAGCACCCGCGTGAGCCGGCGGAACAACCAGGCATCGGCGGTGATGTCATGGGCGGGCGCCAACGTCTCGGCGATCTCCGCCATCGACAGGGAGCGCTTTTCCCAGGCGAGGTCCCACCCGCTCGCGGATCGCCGGCAGACGGGTTTACGCCGGACGAAGCGGGCGATATCGGCGGCACCCAGCAGCTTTTCCAGTTGGTCGAGGCCGGTGGAGCGCAGTGCCTCCAGCGGCTCGGGCGCCTGTTTGACGGTCGGTGCGGCGGGGACATCGAATCCGCCGGTCACGTGCAGCAGTGCCCGCCCCTCCCGCGGCAGGTCATAGAGGGCGATGATGTTCGACAGTGGCCCGGTGCGGCGCCCGGTATCGAAGACGGCGATCAACGCGGCCATCGCTTCGTCCAAAGCCGCCGGCGCCTCCCCTTTCCAGGACACCGCCAGGGCACCGTTGGGCAGTTCATGCAGCAATGCGCGGTCGGCGCGGGTCAATCCCTCGATCGCGTCACGCGCCAGGCGACGCTGGTTGGCCCGGACGGGTGACGATGGCAGCGAGTCGAGCCGGACCAATAAGACGCGGCGTCCCACGCCGGACCGGGCGCAATCATGCACCAGGGTGGCCAGGGTGTGCGGACTGATCTCTGGGTTCAGTTCCGGAGTGTTTCCTGGGCCGGCCTTTGCAGCCGCCACCCGATCCGTCGCGCTCATGCCGGCACCGTGGCGGCCGGGGCGATCCCGCGATCCAGCAGCACGACATTACCGCAGCCGGTTTGCCCGCCGGGACCGGTCGCGGATGCGCGCTCCTGACATTGCCGCACCGTGCACTCGGCGGCCGCCGGGCAGACGCGCAGCCGCTCGGACGCCAGCAGGATGTCCACGCACACGCCCTGAAACCGGCGTACGCCATGCGCGAGGCCCCAGGCCAGGGCCGCTTCCGTATCGGCCCCCTGTAGCACGACACGGTCTGCACCGATCTGGTCCATCGCCAAGGGTATCGCCTGTCCGCTTTCGGGCATTTGTTCCGACCATTCGAGCTTCACAAGGTCCGGCTGCAACACGGCCGGTAGGGTTAGCAGCAGCGCGTGGTGCGACACACCGTCCAACACCAGGCGCAGGCCCGCCAGCCGCAGCCGGTCCCGCGCGAGGGCAAAGCCGGCCGGGTCGCCACATGCCTCCATCAGGGAAACCTCGACCCCGATTTCCGCCGTGAGGCCACGGCAGGTTGCGGCAAAGGCGGCGAACTCCGCCGAAAGGATGCCCTGGACCGTCAGGCTGATATGCAGCGGCAGATCCGGCCCGGCGCTGAACCGGGTCAGCGGACCCTGTTCCCGCAAATCTTCCCGCAATGCCCCCAGCATCCGCGCATCCAACCGGGAAGAGAGGTGCCGGAACAGGAACGGATCCGCATGCGCCTCCCCAATGGCCGCAACGCGGGCCTCGAGCACCGCGAGATTGAAGCTGAGCTGACGATACAGCGGCACCAGCCGGTCGGTGCCGGACGGGCGGATCAGCACCGCCGTCTGCCGCCGCAACATGTTGGTGAGTGGCGTGCCCCGCACCAGCTCCTCCATCGTGTCGATCGCGCCGGCACTGCCGGTCAGCTCCGGCGGGATTTCCCGCGCGGCTTCCTGCAGGCGCGCCGCGGCGTAGAGTCGCAACGCCGCCGCATCCTCGGTCAACGATAACAGGCTGATGAGGTTCGCAGGCTCGGGCGCATCCATCCGGAACAGGCGCGCCAGATGGCTCTGCAGCGCCGGAATGCCCGCCTCCCGCCGGAACAGCAGTACCAGGTCGCGGTTGCGCATGGCAAACACCTGCCCCTCCTGCGCATGGGCCGCGTCATCCAAAATGGCACGCGCGATCCGGCAATGGTGCGCACGGGGGGCTGGCGGATGCATGCGCGATAGATGCAGGATCAGCGCGCCCCGCCCGGACGCCGGACGCAGCGTACGGTCAGCGGTGGCAGGCGCGGTCATGAACCGGTCGGTCCCAGATCGGCCCACCAAGGCTCGGGCCGACCGATCCAACTCGTCCATGAATTGCCGTTCCACCACGGACGGCGTCCAATCTCTCGGTGGCTGGGCCGGTTTCAGTGTCGTCCTCCCGCGATCTCCAGGGTAGAATGCGCCTAAATGGTTACTGAACGATTAGCGAAACTGTTCGGGGTGGTACGCACCCGTCTGAAACGCCTGCAAGACGGTGCGCGTATCTATGCGGTCGGCGACGTGCACGGTCATTTGGACCCGCTGCGGCGCCTCCATGACGCGATCGGACAGGATGTGCTGGAGCGCCCGGTCGCGCATGCCACCCTGCTGCATATCGGCGACCTGATCGACCGCGGTCCCGACAGCGCCGGGGTGCTGGCGCATCTCGCGCACGGGTCGCCGGTGCCGGGAACCGCGATGGTGAACCTGCTGGGCAACCACGAGGCCATGCTGCTGCACGCGCTCGACACCCTCGATGCCGAAGCGGCCGAGCATTGGGCGAAGCATGGCGGTGCGGCGGCACTCAGCAGCTGGCGCGTGCCGGCGCAGGCCCCGGTCGGCGACTGGGCGCAGCATATCCCGGCCGCCCAGTTCGACGTGCTGCGCAGCCTCGTGCCGCATTGGCGCGCGGATGACTACCTGTTCGTCCATGCCGGAATCCGTCCGGGCACCGCCCTGGCCGATCAAGTGCCGGACGACCTGCTCTGGATCCGCGAGGGTTTTTTGGATTGGCCCGGCATCATGCTGCCCGAAGCGCCCGACACCATGATCGTGCACGGGCACACGCCCCGGGCCCGGCCCGACATCCGCGTCAACCGGATCGGCATCGACACCGGGGCCGGCAAGGGGGGGCCGCTCAGTTGCGCCGTGCTGGAGGGACGCCACGTGCGATGGCTGCGCGCCTCGTAGCTGCGCGGCTCATACTTGCCAGTTGCGCGGCGGACGGCTAGCCCTTCCAGCGATGGAAAGCAGCATACCGGCTGAGACCCCGGACACCGGCCCACAGACGGGTCCGGATACCGAAAGTCTCGTCACCGCCGTCCGGCGCCTCGCCCGGACCAGCGTCATGGTGATCGGCGACGTGATGCTCGACCGCTTCGTCTATGGCCCGGTGCACCGCATCAGCCCGGAGGCGCCGGTGCCAATCCTGACGGTCGAGCGCGAAGTCGCCATGCCCGGCGGCGCCGGTAACGTGGTGCGGAATTTGACGGCACTCGGGACGGCGGTCGCGTTCGTGTCCGTGGTGGGCGATGATCAGGCCGGGTCCGACCTTACGGGCCTCGTCGGCGGCCAGCCCGGCGTCGAGCCCTGGCTGCTGGTGCAGGGCAGCCGGGCCACGACGGTGAAGACCCGGTATGTGAGCCAGGGACAGCAGCTGCTCCGCGCCGACCGGGAAGAGACGGCGGCGATCCACCCGAAAATCGCCGAGCGGATGATGCGGATCGCCCGGGACACGCTGGCGGCGACGGCGGTGGCGGTGCTGTCCGACTATAATAAGGGTGTGCTGGCCGGGGACATTTCCACGCAGCTGATCGCGGCGGCGAAGGCGGCCGGGCGTCCGGTGATCGTCGATCCGAAGGGCCCGGATTATTCTCGCTACGCCGGCGCCGACATCGTCACCCCCAACCGGCGGGAATTGGCGGAGGCGACGGGCATGGACGTGGACACGGAGGCAGCGATCGTGGCCGCCGCCACGTCGCTTCGCGTGGCGCACGGGTTCGGGGCCGTTTTGGTCACACGGGCGGAGGACGGCATGACGCTGCTGACCGCCGACGGCGTGCAGCATTTCCCGGCGGAGGCGGCGGACGTCTATGACGTGTCCGGTGCCGGTGACACGGTCGTGGCGACGCTGGCGGCCGGGATCGCCGCCGGGCTCGATCTGCCGGTGGCCGTGCGGCTGGCCAACATCGCGGCCGGAATTGTGGTCGGTAAGGTTGGCACGGCGGTGGCGCGGGAGGAGGATTTGCTACAGGCGCTCTCGCCCCAGGGCGGCACGTTGCGCAAGGTGGTGGGCCGGGACGTCGCGACCGAGCAGGTGGAGCGCTGGCGCCGCCGCGGCTGGCGCACCGGGTTCACCAATGGCTGCTTCGATTTGCTCCACCCCGGCCACGTGCATTTATTGGAACAGGCGCGCAGCCAGTGCGATCGTCTGGTGGTGGGCCTGAATTCCGACGCGAGCGTGCGGCGTTTGAAGGGCACCGCCCGCCCGGTGCAGCCGGAAGCCGCCCGCGCGGCGGTGCTCGCCAGCCTGTCGGCGGTGGATCTTGTGGTGATCTATGACGAGGACACCCCCGAAATCACCATCCGCGCGTTGCGGCCCGAGCTGTTGGTGAAGGGCGCCGATTACACGCTGGACCGGGTGGTGGGCGCGGAGATGGTGCGGAGTTGGGGCGGACGGGTGTTTTTGGCGGAGCTGATGCCGGGGTTTTCGACCACGGCGACGGTGGCGAAGATTATTGCGGTGGGGTGAGGCCTGGTCTTCAGGTTCCGGTTGCCCCTACCGGTCAATGCGCGCGGCTTGGCGTGGCGATCCAGGGCCACAGGCGCGCTTATTGTTTCCAGATTGCTTCGCCAAGCGGTTTGTCATGACGAAAATACGGTCGGATCAGCCGTCCCACGGTGGCTCGGACCCACGTTTGTTTCGTTGTTGGTTTGGTGGGCTGAAGTCCACCCACCTTAGGTTTTCAGGTTCGTTCGGGGTCCGTGCGGCGCGGGCGCGGAGGGTGGCGATGTCGGCGGGGGTGCGGCGCTTCCAGATGTAGGAGCGGGACTGGTAGGCGATGCCGAGGTCGCGGGCGAGCTCTTCGATGATGTCGTCGATGGGGCGGGTGCGTAGGTCGCGCTCTAGATCGGCGTCCTCGAGGCGTTCGTGGAGTTCGTTGTAGAGGATTTCGGATTCGGTCGGGGGGCCGCGCCTGGCTTCGATGGCGTCTTCGACGCCGCGGATTATTTTCTCGCGGGCTTGGGTGCGTTCGACGGCGGGGCGTGCGGTTTTGGGTG
>JAYVOF010000030.1:0-17534 GCA_043758105.1 Rhodospirillales bacterium
ACGCGTCCAAATTTTGTTCGATGTGGGCCAGCACGGGTTCGGTTTGCATTCGCCCAACATGGCGAAAATTACCTAACCCGGCTAGAGACCCGGCATGGGATTGGGCATGCGCATTCTGTTCATCACGTCCAACCGCATCGGCGACGCGGTGATCTCCACCGGCCTGCTCGATCACCTGATCCACACCGATCCCGCCTGCCGCATCACAATCGTCTGCGGGCCGGTGGCGGAGGGCGTGTTCGCGCGCATGCCAAACCGGGAGCGGACGATTTTGTTCGAAAAACGTCCGCGGGACCTGCATTGGCTGGTGTTGTGGCAGGATGTAGTGCGGGTGCGCTGGGATCTGGTGATCGATCTGCGCCAATCCGTCCTGGCCTATTTGGTCCGCACCGGGCGGCGCATCGTGAAACAGCCCGGCACGGGCGGCCTACGTAAATACGAGCAACTCGGCCGGCTGATGGGCTTGGATCCCGCGCCGCTGCCGGTGGTGTGGACGGCGGCCCCGGATCGCGCGCGGGCGGCGGCGCTGCTGGATCCGGGACCGGTGATCGGCCTTGGCCCCACCGCGAACTGGCCGCCCAAGGCGTGGCCCGCCGAACGGTTTGCCGCACTGTTTCACGCCTTGGCCGCCGGGTCGCTGCCCGGCGCGGTGCCGGCCGTGTTCGCCGGACCCGGCTCCGCCGAGCGCGCGATGGCGGCACCGTTGCTGGCGTTGCTGCCGGGCGCTATCGATCTGTGCGGCAAGCTCACTTTGCCCGAGGCCGCCGCCTGTCTGCAGCGCTGCGCCGTGTTCATCGGTAATGACAGCGGCCTGATGCACCTCGCAGCCGCGGCGGGGATCCCGACGGTCGGGCTGTGTTCGACGACGCAGGACCGCGCGGCGGAGATGGCACCGGCCGGGCGCCACGCGGCGTGGGCGCTGGGCGATGGCGTCAGCATGGACGGATTGGCCGTGCCGGATGCGCTTGCGGTGGCGACGCGGCTGCTGCGGGAGGCATCATAGAACCGTGAGCGCCACACCATGAGCGCCCGGTGACTTGTAGCTTGTGGCTTGTGGCGGAGCGCGGAATGTTCTTCACTTGTCCCATCAAGGGAGGGACCGCGCCATGATCTCACGGCTGCTCGCGCCGGTTCGCGTCCGGGTTATGGCGTCTATTGTGGCCATGAGCGTGGTTTTGGCCGGGTGCGCCGGGCAGCCTGCGTATGACAGCGGCCTGAGCCCGGCCCAAAATCAGCTCCGCCAATCCAATGCGCGGTTCAATCAAACGGTCGGTGAGGGCGCGGTCGCGGGCGCGGTGCTTGGCGGGTTGGCCGGGCTTGCGTTTGGTGGACGCAATCGCGCGGCGGCGGCGGGCATCGGCGCGCTGGCGGGTGGCGCGCTCGGCAGCGGGGCGGGCTATCTGGTGGCGCGCAACAACCTCAGCCGCAGCAGCACGGAAGCGCAATACGCCGACGCCATCCAGCAGGCGCAAGC
The DNA here is from genome assembly GCA_043758105.1 of Rhodospirillales bacterium. Lineage (GTDB taxonomy): Bacteria > Pseudomonadota > Alphaproteobacteria > Acetobacterales > Acetobacteraceae > JANPPS01. The sequence continues at coordinate 1,475 of JAYVOF010000030.1, forward strand.
GGACGCGGCGACCTTCCGCTCCTACGCCGACGCGTCCCGCCAAGTGGCGGACCAGGCCTATGCCGAGGCCACCCGGCTGCGGTCGCAAGTCCGCAGCGGGCAGATTACGCGCGGGCAATACGACAACCAGATCTCCCGCTACAAAGCCGATGACGAGGCCATGCGGACCCATATCGCGCAAGCGCGGGAGGTTTCGCAGCAGATGAGCCAGAATGCGAGCGTCGCCACCCCGGGCAACCGCAGTCAATTCCTTCGTACCAAAAGCGACGTGGACGCATCCAACCTTCAACTTGAGCAAAGCCAGGCCCGGCTCAGCCAGGCGCTGGCGGGAGCGGCATGATGCGATACTGGGCCTTGATCGCCGCCGCCGCGGTCGCCGGATGCGCCGGGCAAAACTGCGATCCGTCGCAGGCCGGGTTCCTGAGCGGGATCGGCTGTGAGGCCAGCGGCCAGTTCGCCGCCCGCAATCAGGCGCAGCAGCAGCAATTGTCGCAAGAGAACGCCAACGCCGCATCCGCGCAATCCGCGCAGCAGCGGGAGCAGTCCCGCGAGACGAACGCGATCCTCACCCGCGACCAGGCCCGGCAGCGGCTGAACGCGGTGGACCGCCAAAACACCCAACTCCGCGCCCGCGTGGCCGCCCTGCGCCGCTCGGGCAATGCGGACCGGGCGCAATTGAGCGAGACGGAACGGGAACTGAACGACATCCAACGCGCCCGCGCCAGCGGCCCGAATTCGGACGCCGACATCCGTGCGCTCGAGGCCCGGCAGCGGCGGACGGCGGCGTTGGTGGGGTCGATGTAGGAGCTTTCTGCGACGCTGCCGCCATGGCGCTGTCCGATCTGGAAAAGAGTATCGACGAACAGAAAGCGCAACTAGACCGGTTGCGTCCGTTGTCTTCGCAGGCCTTGGCAATCAACGTCATTGCGAGCCGCTTGGCGAAGCAATCCAGGGGCCAAATGAACTCTCGCGGCCCCTCGATAGCTTCGTCGCCAAGCGGCGGCTCGCAATGACGAGGTAAATATAGTATGGGAATTGGTGTTATTGTCCAAACACCGCGGGCCGGGTCAGCGCCGTGATTTGCGCCATGGCAGCAATGCGCTCGAACCGGCTGCTGGACATCAGCGTCGCCGCCTGCGCCTGCATGATCGCCAAGAACGGCAGCAGCGTGCGTTGCGAGCGTTGGGTGAGTTCCTGGCGCAGCAGGGCCACCTGCGGCTCGATGCTGGCCCGCGCCGGTCCCGTGGCGATTTGGCGGAGCAGGCGGGCGTAGCTGTCCATCGCGGCCTCCGCCTGCGCAGTGTTGCGGGCCAGGCCGTCCTGCACGGTCTTCTTGCTCGCGGGATCGGTCATGCCCTCCAGGAAGCCCTTTTGGATGTTGGCTAGGTTGTTGAAACTCCACACGTTCTGCGCCAGCACCACGCCGGCCTCCAGTTGGGCGGACAAGGCCGTGGCGGCCAGGTCAGTGCGCGCGCGCTCGTCGCTGGTGAGGCGGGCGGAGAGGCGGTCCAGGGCGCCGCGTAAGGCCTCGTCCGCGGTGCTGTCCTTCAACAGGGCGATCGCGCGGCGCGGGTCGTCCACCGCCTGCTGCCGTTCGCCGCTCAGGGCCGCGAAGGCCGCGCGGGCCTGCTCGACCTCTGGCAGGCTGCCGGCGCTGGGGGCGGCTAGGACGAGGCGGAAACCCATGGTCGGCAGGCGCGTGGGCTCGCCGGTCGCGGCGTCGAAGGGGGGGATTTCGTCCCGCATCGCTGTGTGCAACGCGGCCGCCGAGCCGGTGTAGTTGCCGCCGCGCACCACCACGCCGCCGGCCTGGCCCTGCGCCCGCCCTACCCGGTTCAGCCGGTAGGGCTCCAGCATCATCTGCCCGGCGTTGCCCAGCATGTCATAGAGGCCGAGCGGGTTAGGCGCCCGCTGCCCGACCTGGCCCACGCGCCCGCCCGCGGCGCGGGTGCCGGCCAGAATGTAGCGCTCCGGGCCCTCCGGCATCGGCCAAGTCGGCGCCAGGAACTCGTCTTCCGTGACGCGGGCGCCGCCGCGGGCCGCATATTCCCACTCCGCCTCGGTCGGCAACCTGGCATAGGCCAGCGCCGCGCCCCGCTTCGGCAGCTTGGTGGGGGCGTTCTTCAGCAGCCAGCCGGACCAGCTCGCGGCATAGGCCACTGCCTCGGTCCACGACACGCCGGTCTGCGCCACACGGCCCGCGGCGCCGGGTTCTGGGCAGTGGGTCAGCGCGGCGTATTGGTCCCGGGTCACGGCATATTTGCCGATGTAATACCGCCGTCCGCCCCGGTCTCCAGGGAACGGCGCGCCCAAGAAATCCGCCCGCAGATACTCGCTGTAGCCCAACTCCGTGTCCGCCTGGCCCAGCGTCACCGGGCGGTCATCGAGCGGGCCGGGGCCGGACGGGACCTCCACCGGGCGGAACACCATGGCGGCGCCGCAGGGCATCGGCAGGATGAAATCGCCGTCGGCCGGCTGCGGGTTGAACCATTTGGCGTCCCATTCGGCCCGGGCAGGCTGTGCCAGCACGATGAGCGCGATCAGACCGATCGTCGCGGCAATAGGCGCGCCGGGCGCCCCTGGAGTGCTTCGCCAAGTGGCTCGCAATGACGGTTCCATCACGGCGTGTTGATCCCCTCCCACGGCTCCACCCGTGCGGCCCGCGACCCGGCCGCCAGCGCCACCAGTGCGGCGCCGCCCAGCGTCACACACGCGGCCACCACCGCCAAGTGCAGGCTGAGCACACAGAGCGGACGGTCCAGCGCCAGGGTGCCGGCAAACGCCCGATTCACGACCAAAGACGCCGCCCACGCAGCGAGCCACGCCGCGACCACCCCCAGCGCCGCCAACACCACGGCCTGGGTCACAGGAAACATCCCCAGCGCCCGGGCGCTCAATCCCAAGAACCGCAAATGCGCCAGCGGCACGCGCTTGCGCACCACGTTCGCCCACAGCCCGGCCCCCAGCGACAGCAGAAACCCGGCCCCGCCCAGCCCAGCCACCAGCCCGAACAGCAGGCCAAGGTTGCGGTCCACCCGCAGCAGCCCGGCCACCTCGGCCGCGCGGGACACCACCTCGATCCCGTCCGCCTGCAACGCCGCATCCAGCGCCGGCACGTCCTCCAGCCGTTTGGCGTAGAGCCGGAAGCCAGCATACTCGGCGCGGGCCAGGACGGGCAGGGTGGTAATGTCGGGCGGAACATCGGCCAGGCCGTCCTGAAAATCCTCCACCAACACCGCCAGTTTCAGCGCCACGAACGCGGCGTCCCGGCTGAACGCGGCGGGGGGTGCCACGGCGGTGACGTGCAGCGGGAAGGTGGCGCTCCGCCTTGTGCCGTCCTTCACGCGGGCGAGGCGGGCGGTGAGCGTTTCGCCGGCTGTGGCCTGCAGCCGGGCGGCGGCCGAGGTGCTGAGCACCACCTGGTCCGATGCTCCGGCATCGAGCCCGGCCAGCAGCGGATCGCCGGGCGCGGTGGGGATCAGCTCGATCCGCAGCGGCGGGCGGTCTGGCGTTTCCACCAGCAGCGTGGCGGCCAGCGTGCGCGTGCGCGGCGCCAGGAACGCTACGTCCGGGCGGGCCGCCAGCCGGTCCAGCAGGGCCGCATCATAGGACCGGTTGGCGGCCGTGGTGATTTCGCGGGCGCGCGGGTCCTGCAGCAGCAGATCGCGCAATCCCTCCACCACGCCGGCGCGGAGTCCCGCCAGGATCAGCAGCGGCGCCAGCACCGCCGAAAGCGACAGGATGGTGCAGGCCGCGAGCCACCGCTCCGCCCGCAAATCCATGATCGCGAGCCAGGCGCTCAGACGCATGGATAGGACAGACGGGTGACGGCGGCGCCCGGGTCGGCTTGGCAGGGGGCCAGGGTAAAGCCGGCGGATGCAGCGCGCGGGGCGTCGTGGGTGGCGATGATGAGCGTGGCACCGTCCATGGCGGACTCGGCCAGCAGCGCCAGGATATCGTCCGCCTGGGCCGGGTGGACGGCGGCGGTCGGCTCGTCGGCCAGGATGATGCCAGGCCGGTGCACCAGGGCGCGGGCGATGGCGGCGCGCTGGCGCTGGCCGACCGAGACGGCGGCGGGCAGGCGGTCCAGGATGGCGGCGATGCCGAGCCGCGCCGCCAATGCCGCCACCCGGGCCGGGTCCGGACGGCCGAGGATGCGGAGCGGCAGCCCGATATTGTCCCGTAGCGTGAGAAACGGCAGCAGCGCGCCGGTCTGCGGCACGAAGCCGATATGCTCCGCCCGGCACGACGCCAGCCGGTCCAAATCCTGCCAGAGCGGCATCGCGTCCTGCCCGGCGATGCTGAGGCTCGCGCCATCCTCCGGACGCAGCGCCAAGGCCAGCAACGCCAGCAGAGTACTCTTGCCGCAACCGGACGGCCCGGTGATTGCGACGCGCTCGCCGGGCTGGATGGTGAGGGTTTTGCACACCAGGCTGAACGGGCTGCCCCCCGCGTCGAAGCTGCGGCGCACATCGCGCGCATGCAGCCCCTCAGGGATGCGCGAGCGCCTGGTCGAGGTGTTGCGCCAGCACGCCCAACTTGGCCTCCATCTGCACCGGCGCGTCGCAGGCGTAGCGGATCGTGCGCTCGATCTCCTCATACTCGCGGATCATCAGCGCCCGGCGGCTCACGACCGAGTCCCGGTCCATCACGGGTGCGTCTTTCGGCAGGGCGCGGAGCTCGGCAGTCACGCGGGAAACGGTGTCAGTAAGCGTGCGCTGATGCCGGGTGATGCCGTGGAGGCGGTCTATCACGTCGGCGCGCTGGGCGTTGGTCTCGTCCACCAAACCCTGAAAGAGCCGCGGCAGCAGGGTCGGCCGTTCGGTCTCCGGCACGGTGGCCGTGAACTGGTCCAGGGTCTTGGCTGCGGCGTCCGCCGGCAGGGTGCGGCGGGCGAGGTCGGGCACCAGCTTGGCCAGGCGGGGATCGGCGTGCCAATCGCCGGCCGCATCATGCCCGCCCCAGAGCGTGCTGGCGGTGAGCGTGGGCACCAGGCGTTGCACGCAGGGCCAATCCGGATCTGCGGGGGGGCCGGCCGCGCATAGGACGAGTGCGATGACCCCCATCCGTAGGGCGGGAAACCGACGCGCCGTCATTGCGAGGCCGCTTGGCCGAAGCAATCCAGGGGCGGCCGGGGCAGCCTCATACGGCGCATGCGACACGAGCCGGCCCATGCGGCTCCTGGATTGCTTCACCCAAGCGGGCTCGCAATGACGGGCTTTTACCATCACTCCGCCCCCGCCCGGCGCGCCAGCAGGCCGCGGCCTGGGTCGTAGCCGATCACTGCCGCCGCCATGAATACCAGCGTGCATCCCAAGACAACGGAAAACGCCAGCCAGTCCATCCGGCCGTACAGCGCAAAACGGATCAGCTCGGTGGCGGAGGTGAACGGGTTCACCTGGCAAATCCACCACAGCGTGAGGCTGCTCTCCTTCACCCGCCATAGCGGATACAGCGCGGACGACGCGAAGAACATTGGAAATATGACAAAATTCATCACGCCGGCGAAGTTCTCCAGCTGTTTGATGAACGAGGACAGCACCAGTCCCAACGCCCCCAGCATCAACCCGGACAGGATCAACGCCGGTAGCACGGTCAGATAGCCGATCGGCGGCGGCTCGATCTCCCAGAACCAGGCAATGCCCAGGAAGATGTAGGATTGCACCACCGCCACCGCGACGCCGGCCAAAAGCTTGCACAACAACAAGAACCAGCGCGGGAAGGGGCTGACCATCAGGGTCTTCATGCTGCCCATCTCGCGGTCATAGACCATGGAGAGGCTGCTCTGCATGCCGTTGAACAGCTCGATCATCGCGATCAGGCCGGGGGCGATATAGACCTCGTAGGGCACATAGGTCTCATACGGTGGGATGATCGACACGCCCAGCACGAAGCGGAACCCGGCGGCAAAGATCGCAAGCCACACCAGGGGTCGCACCAGCGCCGAGACGAACCGCCCCCGCTGATGCACCCAGCGCAGGCCCTCCCGACGCACGATCCCGATCAGGCACCGTGCATACGCGCCCGCCGTCAGCCCCGTGGCCGCCCGGCTCATGCCTGCCGTGTCCGCCGGGGTGGCGCCGATCTGGTTCATGCCGCACTCCGGATCAGCCGCTCGAAAGCCGGTTTCAGGCCGTCCGCGCCGGCGATGTCCTCGACCGGCCCTTGCGCCAGGATGCGCCCGCGATGCAGCACGATCACATCGGCGCCGGGCCCCGCCTCGTCGATCAGATGCGTGGCCCACAGCACCGCGAGGCCGCGGTCCCGGCACAGGCCGCGCACGTGCTCCAGCAGGAAGCCGCGGCTTTCCATATCCAGCCCGGCAGTCGGTTCATCCAATAAGAGCAAGGACGGCTCATGGATCAGCGCCCGCGCCAGCTCCACCCGCCGCTTCTGCCCGCCGGATAGCAGGCGCACGCGGTCGTTGGTGCGCTCAGTAAGGTTCACCCGCGCCAGCTCGCCCCGGATGCGCGGCCCGGCGACCGACCCGGCCAACCCATGCAGCGCCGCGTGATATTCCAGGTTCTGGCGCACGGTCAGGTCCAGATCGAGCGTCGGCTGTTGGAATACCACGCCCATCCGCGCCAGCGCCGGCTGGGCATTGTCGCGGAACGGCTGGCCGAACACCGCGATCCGGCCCTGATGCGCATGATAAAGCCGGGTGATCAGCGCAAACAGCGTGGTCTTGCCCGCGCCGTTCTGCCCCAGCAGCACGGTGAAGGCGCCAGGCATGAGCTGAAACCCGAGCTCATTCAGCACCACCCGGTCGCCAAACCGGTGACTCAATCCGCTGACATCCAGCGCTGGCACCATCAATTCGTCACCACGACGCCCCAGGGCAGCCGACCCACGGGCACGGATTTGGTGACCTTCAGCCCGTCCACGTCGATCACGGACAAATCGTTGCTGACGCCGTTGGTGGTGAACAGCCGCTTGCCGTCGAGCGAGAACGCCAGATTCCACACGCGTTGCCCGACCAGCAGGTATTTCTTTACCTCGTAGGTGGCCGTATCCACCACTGCGACCCGGTTGGCCGGACCCAGCGCCACGAAGGCCAGAGTCTTGTCCGCGGTCAGCGCGATGCCGACCGGCTGGATGCTCTCGCCGGGCACGCCGGGGATGGCGAAATTGATGGTGTGGGCCACCGTATGTGTGGCGACGTCGATCACGCTGACGTTGCCGCCGACCTCGGCGCTGACCCAGACCTGTCCGCCATCGGCCGTGAAGCGCGCGACCCGCGGGCGGCTGCCGACCAGGACGTTGGCGATGGATTTCTGCGTCGCCGTGTCGATGAAATGCGCCATGCTGGTCGTCTCGGACGTGTTGACCAGCGTCTTGCCGTCCGGACTGATCCCCATGCCCTCCGGCTCGACCCCCACCGGGATCTCGGTCGCGATCCGGCCCGATTCCAGGTTCAACACGGACACCATGTTGTCGTTCTCGTTGGCGATATAGAGCGTCTTGCCGTCCGGGCTCAGCGCCAGCAGCTCCGGGTCCGGCCCGCTCGGCAGCACGCGGGTGATTTTCAGCGTGGCCAGATCCATCGCCTCCACGTGGTCACTATCGCTGGTGCATATATAGAGCGTCTTACCGTCCTTGCTGGCGACGACGCCGCGCGGCCGGTCGCCCACCTTCACCGTCTCGATCACCGCAAGCGTGGCACCGTCCAGCACGGTGATGGTGTTGTCCTTTTCGTTGGACACGAACACCCGCTCCGCCCGCGCCATGCCGGTCAACGCCAGCACGCACGCAGCCACCTTCAAAACTTGCATGTCGTCTCCGGCTGATCGATCCCGAGCGTGTCCAGCTCCGACACCTGGTGAAGATAGCCCGGCTGGGGGCTCACGGACACCAGCCCCCGTGTGTCCATCAGCAAAACCGGCTGCCGCAGCTGCCCGTCCCAGGCCCGGAACGTCAACCGCGAGCCCTTGAAGGCCGCCAGCTCAAATTTTGGCCCGCGCAGGTAGGCGCCGATGGCGGCCGGGTCCGCGCTCCCGCCCCGCACTGCCGCCTCACCCACCGCGCGCACCGCCATCCACGCGCCGAAATCCCGCGCCGTCATCGCGCGCCCGGCCTGTTTTTGGAACCGGAGCTGCATCTGCGTCGCCCCCCATTGCTCGAACAGATGCGCCCACGCCGTCGGCATCAGCCCGTGCGTCCCCGCGATCGGCCGCGGGTCGGTGGTGCGATAGGCGAGGTCATCGCCGAAATCTCCGGCGGTATCGGCCACCAGCAGCACGTCGTAGGTCAGCCCCTGGGTAAACCGCGCGACCTCGGCTCCGATGCCCATGTGTCCGGTATCGGTCCGCTGCGCGCCGGGCTCGAAGGTCCAGGGCTTGTCCGCCACGATTTTGAGCTGGAATTTCTTGGCCGACCGCCGCAGCGCGTCCGCATAGGCCCGGTCCGCCGGCGCCGGGCCCTGCACCAGCAGCACGTTGCGCCAACGCTTGGTGGCGAGGAATTGCGCCAGCGCATCCGCCAGCATCGCCCGGCTCGGCAGCAGATGCAGCACGCGCGCCCGGCAATCCGTCCCCCGCAGCCGGTCATCCTCGCTGGTGGCATCGAGGAACACGGCGTCCTTCGCCTCCGGCAAATCCGCCACCTGCAGCAGCAGCTCCGCCGGCAAATCAGTCACGATCACCCGCTCACCCCCGGCCAGCATCGCCCGCGCCGCCGCCATCACGCCCGCCGCATCCGGCGTTAGGCTCTCATGCAGCGCGAAATCGAGGTTGATGAACCGCCCGGTCGTCCGGTCATCCGCCAGCGCCACCCGCGCCCCCTGCACGCCCTCATCGGTGACGACCGGATCGAGCACCACGATCGGCGACACCACCTCAGGCTTCAACGCCAAATATCCGATGCCGATCTGCGCAGGCTCCGCCCAAGCCGGCACCGCCAGCATCAAAGCCGCCAAAACCGCAATAGAACCAAGCCGGACCGGCATCCATCCCTCAACCCGCGCCGTTACGCTCAGCGCGATCCATTCTGATACTGGCCCGGCCCACCTGCCTTGTCAGCCCCCTCTCCCGCTTGCGGGAGAGGGTTGGGGTGAGGGCAAGGCCACCGGCACCAGCCCCAGCAGGAGATGCGCTACTTCAGCTGACTATCCTTGCTCCCCCGCCGATTGATCCCAAAGCTCACCGGCCGCCCATCCAGCTCCCCTTGACACCCCACACACCGCCGCACCCCCGGCAAGGCAAGCCGCCGCCCCTCGGGAATATCCTCCCCACAGGACACACACTGCACCTCCCCGACCCCCACCGGCATAGCAGCCCGCGCCCGCAGGACGCCATCGCTCACGGTCGCATCCACCTGATCCTGCACTGCCCCATCCGGGGCCCAACCACTGGCCATTGTTGGTGTCCTGATTGTCTTGAAGATAGATATCGGGAGAGGCAGCGTTCGTTCCAAGCATAACCCACAGAATCGCATCGATCACTCGCGCGATAGACGGAAAATGTTTATGCAAATGGAATGCGCTGTAATTTGTCCGTTGCTGAGTTCGAGGAAGTGCAACGCTTTAACGCGTCCGCCCGGCGCAGCATGGCCATCATCGATATGACCGAGGCGGAAATCAAGCAAATGACAACGGGCCGCATGGATCCTGCGCATGACCACCTGAACTCGTTGCTGGACCAGGAATAGCGCGTTCGATCTATGGCCTACCCCGAACCAGAGTTTGGTCAAAACGATGCCCGATAATGGCGTAGCCCCGACGCTGCCGCTCGGCCTGACCTTGACGGCAGCGCAGGAGCAATTCTCCAAAGCGTTCATCATGGCCGTCGCGTCCCTCGCGGGATGTGCGGCCGCAGAGCCTCGTCCGGATGAAGATAGCGTTGACTGGACGCTTTCCTGTCGTCTTGCGCCACGCAGGCCCAAGCTCGATTTGCAGGTCAAGAGCGTGAGCAGGCCTGCAGTCGCCGAGACAAGCATCCGTTATCCGTTGAAGCGTAAAAACTATGACGAGCTGGTTCCAACGGAACTCCTTGCCCCTCGGCTCCTCGTCCTGGTGGTGGTTCCGCCCGAGCCTTCCGATTGGATTTCCATGTCGTCCGATGCTCTCGTCCTGCATCACTGCGCCTACTGGACATCCCTGCGCGGGCACCCCGCCACCGGCAACGATCGGAGCGTGACTGTCGATGTCCCGCGTGCGAACCTGTTCGATGTCGGCGCACTGACACGGCTCATGCAGATGATCAACGAGGGAGGCGTGCCTTGAAGGAAGATGATCCGATGGTCGCCACCGTCCTCAAGCCACTAGAGGTGGCCTCCTATCTCCGGGTGCATGGTTGGCGTCAGGAAGCGGAGTTCGACGGCAAGGGCAGTCTCTGGGTATTGCCGGCGACCGCAGATCGGGACGAGGCGGATGTCACCCTTCCGATGCGGCGGGACTTGTTGGATTTTTCCTTGCGCATGAGCGAGGTCGTTCGCACGCTGTCCCAGGTCGAGCGGCGGCGCGAAGGGGAAGTTGTTCGCGATCTGCTGACAACAGGGTCGGACCTGATCCGGATCCGAGCGCCCAGCCGCGATTTCGACGGAGGCTCTCTCCCGTTGGAACAAGCGGTCGCCTTCGTCGAACGGTCGCGCGACATGATGCTGGCCGCTGCCTGCGCAGCCCTTACCAAGCGCGCCTACTTTGCGACCCGAAAGCCGGCCCGGGCCACCGAGTATCTTGGACAGGTTCGAATGGGCCAAACCGAACGCGGTAGCTACATTCTGAATATTTTGTCACCGGTCCCCCCGGCCCTCGTGTCGGATGGGGAACTGCCACTCGGGCTCGAGCCCGGCGAACCCTATGAGCGTCAAGTGATCCGGACTTTGGCCGAGAGCTTAGCCGCGCTTGAAGGTGCCGCGAGGCAGGCGGCGTCGTCCGGCGCCATGCACGCCTTCGATCAAGCGGTCCGGCTCGGCGTATCCGCGAATCTGTGCGAGGCGGTGGCCGGTCTGTCCGCAGTCAGTCCCGGGGAGGGCCTTGAGATCAGCATCGCGTGGTCTCGGACCCGGGCCGCGGCGGCGGCCACACCGTCGCGCTTTGTCCTTGGCAGTGACAGCATTCCCCTGATCAAGGAGGCCGCGCGTCTGTTCAAGGACACAGCGCCGGTTGAAGACGTGGAGCTACAGGGGTTCGTCACCCGTCTGAGCCGTGGTCCGCAGCAAGAGCCCGGTGAGATCATTCTGGAAGGTCTGATTGACGGCGACCTGCGCCGGGTCGCGGTTCGGCTGGTTGGTGATGGGGTCTACTCCTTGGCGGTGCAAGCCCATGATCACCGCGGGCGGGTGGCGTGCACGGGAGACCTGGTCAAGGAAGGGCGGGGGTTCCGGTTAAAGAACCCGCGACATTTCCGAGAGATTGAGCCCGACGAGGGCTTCTGAGAGCGGATCTGGTGGGTTGTTGTAAAAATAAGAATCTGTCTCAAGGCAGACTTAAAGTGACTGCTCCTGATCAGCACCATTATTGCCGTGCTCTGGAAGTTTTGTAAATTAATCGTGGTTTCCGAGCTTGACTAGTCATCTCTGGTATGCCGATTGCACGGACAGACTAGGTTAGGCTTTGAAACCTAGTAGAACCAAGAGTCCTCGAACGTAGCCAAAGTATATTGGTATTTTCTCGCTAAGCTGTAGTAAATTTGTAGCTTGGTGCTCAAGAAACGTGATCGCTGCAGCGAAGCTACCCTCTGCGCGTAAGATCTCCACTAGAGACTTTGCGCTGACGTCTATAATCGCCTTACCGATAACTTTTTCGATACCGGTCAAAATATGACCACCCGCCGCATGTAACAGACCGCGTAACAGGCCGGACCTAATCGCAACCAGGCCCTTACTTTCAACTGTTTCCCCTGTCGCTTCACATGACAGAGATCGTTGTATTGTCTTTGCTGTCCCGATCTCCAAAAAAGTCTCATCATGTAGAGAGCCCCGAAGTATTAGTCCGGGCAGTGTTTTTCCAGCAACGTCCACCTTCTGATAAATTGCAACCGAGGCCTCGATATCTTTGATCAGAGACGTAATGTTACTGAAACAATTAATGTATATGTTATGTGAGAGCATCAACCTCTGCAGATCGAATATATCATATAGTATCAAGTTTTTCATCATTATCCACTAATCCGCTTTGAGCTTTGATTCGACCCTCGATCTCCAAGCCAATTATAAATATCATTGGCACCTGGATTTCACCCGACGGTCGCGAAATCTGCTCTCTATATTCAGAGATTAGACCGGCAAGCACCCTGTCTTTGTTATCTATCCGCTGGATGGTTCTTGCCTCTACCAATTTTCCTATGGCTCTGTCCACAATCGGTTAATATTGTGCGAGCTTGTCGGCCTCGCTGCTTTGACTAATTTTAAATCGTCCGCAGTTTTCAGAGAACGAGATTTTCCCTTTTTCGTTCAAAAAAGACGTGGAGCGCTTCAATGCCGTTACGGCTGCGAGCTCCATGGCTGGACTGGGTTTACCCAGCCGCTCATGCTTAACAAGAAGATGGGAAAGTGCGACTAGCGCAGGGTGTATAGCATCCTTAGCGGCGGTTTGGACGGCTTCCTGGAATGGTCTAGGTAATGTATCTGCGATAAAAGCACTATCGACATGGACTTGCTGAAAATAGTCGACGATGAAACTACCGCTAGCATCAAATTTTAAGAGATCAAATAAAACCTGTTCGTACTGCACTCTCGATGAGAATATTTCCGTAAATGCTTCATGCTTTACGTTATTCCTTGCAAACAAAGTAGCTTCTTTAGCCCAGTGACCGAGCCGTGATTCATTGAAGGTCACAGTTGATGCAACTACGGAATTTAGGAAGGCATCTAGGTAGTCCGAAGTTGCAAAGAAGAGCTCCTGGTCTGCAGCGTCTCGAACAGCAAAGAAATTCGAATTTATCAAATAGGAGGCAAGGTCGACATCTGAGATTCGGTCGCTTAACTCTTCACGGAACAACGTACGGAATTCTTGCGCAAGACCCCTCGCAGTCATTGTCTTAGTCCGAATATCGGTCACATTGAACTCCGGGAGCACCTGCGCGTGCGTGTCATACTATTGAACACTCGTCAAGCTGAGGTGAGTGTTGATGCACGTTGCTTACGTGCCTGGTGGTGAGCCATGGTCGCTGGCGGGGTTACCGCCCGGCGGCAGCGCCCGACGAATCCAGTTTTGACCAGAGTTCTTGGCATGCGGAAGGGCTTTAACTTTCTCTGGAACGGCCATCCCTTGCTACTTCCCCCCTCCAAGGTCAGGATGCCCGTAAGGGAAACGTCCATGAACCAAGGCCGCCGCGTCCTCCTCTCCCTCTCGCTCGTGGCTCTCGCCTCGCGGCGGGCCAAAGCCGCCTACCCCATCCGCGTCGGCACGCTGCGGTTCGGTAGTGTCGGGTGGGAGATGGATGTGATCCGCGCTTATGGCCTCGACATGGGTCAAGGTGTAAACGTCGAATCGGTCGAGTTCGCTGCAGGCCAGGCGACGCAGGTGGCGTTGCAGGCGGGGCGGGTCGATATGACCGTGCAGGATTGGCTTTGGGTGTCGCGGCAGCGGGCGTCCGGGGCGGATTGGACCCTGGCGCCGACTTCGGGGGCGGTGGGGGCGGTGATTGTGCCGGCGGGGTCTGGCATTCGGGATATGGCGGGGCTGCGGGGGAAGCGGTTGGGGGTGGCCGGGTCGCCGTTGGATAAGAGTTGGCTGATTTTGCGGGCTTATGCGTCGCGGGTGTGCGGGCTTGATCTGGACCAAGCTGTGGAGAAGCAGTTTGGACCGCCGCCTTTGTTGGCGGAGCAGCTGGCGTCCGGGCGGCTCGATGCGGTGTTGACCTACTGGCCGTTCGCCGCGCGGGCGGAGGCGGCGGGGATGGTGCGGGTTTTGGCCGTGGAAGACGCGGTGGTGGGGTTGGGCATTACGGGGGCGGTGCCGGCGGTGGGGTGGGTGTTCTCGGACGGGTTCGCGGCGCGGGCACCCGACGCGGTGCGGGGGTTCATCGCGGCGTCCACCCAGGCGCGGGCCATCCTCGTAAGCTCGGACGCCGAGTGGGACCGCATCGCGCCGCTCACCGGCACGTCCGGCCCGTCGGAGCTGACCCGGGTCAGGGACTGGTATCGCCGGGGGGTGCCGGGGGCGTGGGACCTTAACGCCACGGCCGCGCTGTATGATGTGCTGGCGCAGATCGGGGGCCCGGCGCTTGTGGGGCCGGCCACGCATTTATCGCCGGGCACGTTCTGGATGCCGGCTTAGGCGATTGCGGTCCTTCGGGCGCATTCTGCCCGGCCTGGGGCTGTTCCTCGCATGGGAAATCGCCGCGCGGGTGATCGGCAGCCGGCTGTTTCCACCGGCCAGCACGGTGCTTATGGCGTTGTGGCACGAGGTCGTGGCCGGCACGCTGCCGCATCAGATGGCCATCACCCTCGGGCGCGTGGCGGCGGCGTTTACCCTGTCCATGGTGCTCGGCACCGTCTTGGGCGTCGCCATGGGGCGGTCCGCGGGGCTGAACCGGGTGTTGGACAGCTTGGTCATCGGGCTGTTGAACCTGCCGGCGCTGGTGGGGATCGTGTTGATCTATGTGTGGTTCGGGCTCAGCGAATGGACCGCCATCGCCGCCGTCGCGCTGAATAAGCTGCCCAGCACCGCCGTCACGATCCGCGAGGGCGCGCGGGCGCTGGACCCCGGGCTCACTGAAATGGCGCAGAGCTTCCGCATGACCCGCGCCGCCATCCTGCGGCACGTCATGCTGCCGCAGTTGACACCCTATCTGTTCGGCGCGGCGCGGTCCGGCCTCGCCCTCATCTGGAAGATCGTGCTGGTGGCGGAGCTGTTGGGGCGGAGTGACGGGGTGGGCTTCCAAATCCAAGTGTATTTCCAACTGTTCGACGTGACCGGCATCCTCGCCTACACGCTCGCGTTCATCCTGGTGGTGCAACTGATCGAGTGGCTGGCGCTGCAACCGCTGGAGCGCCGGATGACTCGGTGGCGCGGCTGATGCTGACCGTCGATATCATCCGCAGGACCGTGCCATCCGCGGCGGGGCCCCGCGTGGTGCTAGCCGATTTGCAGTTCGGGGTGGCCGCGCAGGAGATCGTGGCGCTGGTCGGCCCGTCCGGCTGTGGCAAGACGACGCTGCTCCGCATGATCGGCGGGCTGGATCCGCGGTATGACGGCACCATCGCCTGGGCCGGCCCGGCACCCCGCATCGGCACGGTGTTTCAGGAGCCGCGTCTGCTGCCGTGGCGCACGGTGCGGCAGAATTTGGCGTTGGTCCATCCAGACGCCGCCGCCGCCGCCGGGCTGTTGGAGACGCTGGGCCTGTCGGCGTCGGCCGACCTCTATCCGCCCGCATTGTCGCTCGGCATGGCACGCCGGGTCGCGATCGCGCGGGCGTTTGCCGTGGCACCGGGTCTGCTGCTGCTGGACGAGCCGTTCGTCTCGCTCGATCATGAGCGGGCGGAGCAGGCGCGGGGGGTGTTGATGGCGGCGTGGGAAACCACACGCTGTGCGGCGATTTTGGTCACGCACGATATCGTGGAGGCCGCGTCGCTCGCCGACCGGATTCTGTTGCTATCGGCCAGTCCCACCCGAGTCGTACGGGAGATCGTGGTGCCGGAGACCAGCCGTCGCCGGGGCATCGTCGAAGGGGCGCGGGTGGCGGCAGCGTCGATTTAGGTCCCGTCATTGCGAGCCGCCGCTTGGTGGCGAAGCGATCCAGCGGCAGCGCGCGCGCTGGTTGCCCCTGGATCACTTCGCCAAGCGGCTCGCGATGACGGATAATCGCTATTTAAGGGTCGAAAGATAGGCGATCACGTTGGCGCGGTCTTCGTCTTTTTTCAATCCAACGAAGATCATCCGTGTTCCCGGCACCACGCCGCGGGGATCGACCAAATATTTGTCCAGTGCCGGGCCATCCCAGGTCACGTCATAGGCTTTGAACGGCTCGGAGTAATTGAAGCTTGCGATGCTATGCGACGGGCGGCCGACGATTCCATACAGGCTGGGGCCGATTTTGTTTTCGCCGTCCTTTACGGAATGGCACGGCATGCATTTGTTGAACACGACCTTGCCGGCCACCGCGTCGCCATCGTCGGC
>JAYVOF010000031.1:0-6526 GCA_043758105.1 Rhodospirillales bacterium
CGCCCCTTTGGGGGCGACGCAGGCGGGCGGACCATGACTAGATCCTACACCACGTCCGGGGACACAACCTGGGATGCCCTTCGCATCCCACCGCGGCAGGCGCCGTTATTGGCGGTTGGTGAGTGCTTTCTTCTTAGCCCTTTGGCCTCATCGCAACCCGGCGAAGAACTCCCGTAGCAGTGCGCCACACTCCGCCTCCCGCACGCCGCCGATGATGTCCGGGCGGTGCAGGCGGGTGTGGTCGAAGACGCGGGGGCCGTGCTCGATGCCGCCGCCCTTTGGGTCATACGCGCCGAAGATTACGCGGCGGATGCGGAAATGGCTGCAGGCGGCGGCGCACATCGGGCAGGGCTCCAGCGTCACCACCAGGTCACAGCCGATCAGCCGGGGCGTGCCCAGGGTGCGCGCGGCCCGGCGCAGGGCCAGCAATTCCGCATGGGCGCTGGCGTCATGATCGGCCTCCGTTTGGTTGCCGGCCTGGGCCAGCAGGGTGCCGTCCGCGGCCCGCACGACGGCGCCGACCGGCACCTCATGGCGCGCGCCCGCCGCCCGCGCCTCCGCCAGCGCCACCTCCATCGCTTGCTCCGCAACCCGCACCGGCGTTAGTCACCCTTTATGAGTATCAAAAAACCGCTGATCGGCGTGACCTTGGACGCGGAAGCGCCGGGCGGCTATTCGAAATACCCCTGGTATGCGCTGCGTGCCAACTATGCCGAGGTGATCGCGGCGTGCGGCGGCCTGCCGATCGGCCTGCCGCATGACCCGGCTTGCGCGCTGGAGATGCTGGACCGGCTGGACGGCCTGGTGGTGACCGGCGGCGCGTTCGACGTGGACCCGGCTTTGTATGGCGACGGCGCGCGGCACCCGACCGTGTCGCTGAAAGAGAACCGGACGCAGGCCGAGCTGGCTTTGCTACAGGGCGCGCTGGCCCGGGACATGCCGGTGCTGGGCATTTGCGGCGGCGAGCAGCTGCTGGCGGTGGCGCTGGGCGGCACGCTGATTCAGCACATCCCGGACAGCGTGGCGGACGCGCTGGAGCATGAGCAGCCGAACCCGCGGCATGAGGCCGGGCACCAGGTGACGGTGACGCCGGGCACGCGGCTGCATGCGATCGTGGGGGCCGGGACGATGCAGGTGAACTCTGCCCATCATCAGGCCGTGCGGGAAGCCGGACAACATGCCGTGGTGAACGCGGTGGCGCCGGACGGGGTGATCGAGGGGGTGGAGGATTCGCGCTACCGCTTCTGCTTGGGCGTGCAATGGCATCCGGAGTTTCTGATCGACCCGGGCGACCGGCGGATTATGCAGGCGTTCGTGGATGCGTGTCGTGAGTGAGGATGCGGTGGCCGAGCGCGGCGAGCGCATCGCCAAATGGCTATCCCGCGCGGGCGTGGCGAGCCGGCGGGATGCGGAGAAGCTGGTGGAGGAGGGCGTGGTGCAGCTGAACGGCGCCAAGGTCACCCACCCGGCGACGTTCATCACCCCGGACGATATCGTGCAGGTCCGCGGCAAGGTGGTGGATACCCCGGACCGCACCCGGCTGTGGCGCTATCACAAGCCGGAGGGCCTGGTGACCACGCATAAGGACCCGGAGGGCCGGCCCACGGTGTTCCAGAAACTGCCCGAGGCGATGCCCCGCGTGGTGAGCGTGGGACGGCTGGATTTGAACAGCGAGGGCCTGCTGTTGCTGACGAACGACGGCACGCTGGCGCGGCGGTTGGAGCTGCCGGCCAATGGCTGGATCCGCCGCTACCGGGTGCGGGTGTATGGCCCGGTGGACCCGAGGGCGCTGGGCCTGCTGGCCAAGGGGGCGACGGTGGACGGCGTGAAGTATGGGCAGATCGAAGCGAGCCTGGAGGCCAAGACCGGCACCAATTCCTGGCTGAGCGTGAGCCTGAAGGAGGGGCGGAACCGGGAGGTGCGGAAGGTCATGGGGCATCTTGGTTTGCAAGTGACGCGATTGATCCGCGTGGCGTATGGGCCGTTCCAGCTGGGCAATTTGGAGCGCCATGCGGTGGACGAGATCACCGGCAAGGTGCTGCGCGAACAGCTGTCGGGCCTTGACGCGCCTCCGCGGTGAGAATCATCGCCGGTAAGTGGCGCGGCCGGGTTTTGGTGGCCCCGGCTGGTGAGGTGACGCGGCCCACGGCGGAGCGGGTGCGGCAGGCGCTGTTCGACCGGATCATGCATGCTCCTTGGGGCGGGCGGGGGTTGATCGAGGGGGCGCGGGTGTTGGACGTGTTTGCGGGGACGGGGGCGCTGGGGCTGGAGGCGCTGTCACGGGGGGCCGCGCATGCGACATTCATGGAGCAGGACCGGGCGGCGCTGGCGGCGTTACGGGCGAACATTGCGTCGTGTGGGGCGGAGGCGACGGTGCTGGCCGGCGATGCGCGCCAGCCTCCGCCCGGCGAGGGCTGCACCATCGTGTTCCTGGACCCGCCATACGGACAGGATTTGGTGCATCCCACCGTGCAGGCGCTGGTGTCGGCTGGCTGGATCGTGCCGGGGGCCCTGCTCATCGCCGAAGCCACCGCAACGGACCGGCCTCCGCGTCAGGAGGTGCTGTCGAGTTTCATCCATGGGGCCGCACGCGTCGACATCTGGCACAATACCGCGGGCGGGTAGGGATAGACTGCCGGTTAATTGTTGCGAGGCCGGTCGAGGTGGTTGCGGCCGTGCCGCCCCCTGGCTCTACGTCAGCTATCTTAACGCCTATGGGGCTGAAGCGCATCCAACGCGGTTTTTAGGGTGGTGCGGTCGGTTGGTGGGCGGAGGATGAGGTTTTATGCCACGCTTCGTTTGCGGTCATTGAGTCGCGGGCGCGGCGGGCGGCGTGGGCGCGTAGGGTGGCGATGTCGGTGGGGGTGCGGCGCTTCCAGAGGTAGGAGCGGGATTGGTGGGCGATTCCGAGGTCGCGGGCGAGTTCTTCGATGATGTCGTCGATGGGGCGAGTGCGGAGGTCGCGCTCGAAATCGGCGTCATCGAGGCGTTCGTGGAGTTCGTTGTAGAGGATTTCGGTGTCGGTCTTGGGGCTGCGCCGGGCTTCGATGGCGTCTTCCACGCCGCGGATTATTTTCTCGCGGGCTTGGGTGCGTTCGATAGCGGGGGTGCGGGTTTTGGGTGGGTTGGTGGCGATATGGCGGGCCAGCGCGATGGTGCGGCGGATGGTGCGGGCGATGCGGTCGAAGGGGATGGTCAGGTCGGATTCGGGTTGTTTGGCGGCGCGTTCGCTAAGTTGGCGGGCGATGGTTGCGCCTTGGTCGATGAGGCCGTGAAGGACGGCGCGGTAGTAGGCGTCATCGTCCTCTGGTGAGGTAGGCGGAGATTGGGGAGGGGTGGGGGTGGGATGCATGTAAGAGATAGGTAAATATTCTGTTGAGGAAGGTCAAGGGTTCGGTTCAGGTTGGACAATTTTGATCGATGGGCATGACCGCGGGATGTCACCTTGGCCGTGCACGGCGGCATGTGGCGATTTGATCGCGCCCATAGACGAGCATGCGTAGGGTGTCGTTATGACGCGCAGCCCATCAACAACGCCCATATCTCGGATCATTCACGCCTTGCAGAAAAGCCGAAGCCAGGGGTCAACACACCAAAGCAGCCAATCGACCTGGCGCATGACCGGTAACAACGACTGAGCGGAAGATTGAAATGAGCGACGACATGGACATCATCTTGGGAAGCGGAAACCTCTTCCGCGATCTCGGCCACCCCGGCGCCGACCGCGAGCAACTCCGCGCGCTGCTGGCGGCGCAGATCATCGGCGTGCTCGATGACTGGAAGCTGACGGTGCATGCGGCGCACGAGCTGACCGGCGTCGCCGCGGCCGACTTCTCGCGTATCCGCAAGGCGAAGCTTGGGCGCTTCACGATTGACCGGCTGATGACCATCCAGGCCGGGTTGGGGCAGGAGGTGGAGGTGACGGTGCGGGTGTATCCGCGCCGTCCGAGTGATGCGGGGGTGGAGGTGCGACCCTGACCTCGCCATTCTGGGAGGGTCGATCACACATCCCTTTTTTCCGCCTCGGAATGCTGAACGAGTTATGGCGCAGCAGAGGCGTCAAATAAGTTTGCGGAGAAGGTGTTGAATGTGTATATAACGTAGATACTCCAGGAGGCCATCCATGCGTGTAAACATGAGAAAATGGGGCAACAGCGCCGCGGTCCGCATTCCCGCCTCGATCATGGCATCGGCCGGGCTGAGCCTCGATCAACCGCTCGACTTGACCGAGCAGGACGGCAGCATCCTCATCACGCCCGTGCATGACGAGCTTGATCTGGACGCATTGATCGAGGGCATCACGGACGAGAACCGGCACGAAGAGCTGCTGGCAGGCCCGGCGGTCGGTCGTGAAGCCTGGTAGTGCCGCGTCCCTATGTCCCTGACGCCGGGGACATCGTCTGGGTGAATTTCGACCCCCAAGCCGGCCACGAGCAAGCCGGCCGCCGTCCGGCCGTTGTCCTGAGCCCGGCGCACTACAACACCCGGTCTGGCCTCATGCTCTGCTGCCCGACCACGACCCGGATTAAAGGGTACCCGTTCGAGGTGGGTCTGGGCGGCCAGCCTCCGAGTGTGGCGCTGTCGGATCAGGTTCGCAGCATCGATTGGCAAGCCCGGCGAGCAGAGCGCAAGGGACGGGCCTCTGATGCAGCGTTGGGGGAAATACGGCGCAGGGTTAGGGCGCTGATTGGTTGAGCGTTGAAATTATAATCGACTTCGGTTTGACGGTTGCCGCGGCAGAAAAAGACGGACCGCTCCAATCACCAGAGCTACCGGGTGCGGGTTTATGATCCGGTAAACCCAGGGCGGCCGGCCTGCGGGCCAAGGGGCGACGGTGGACGGCCTGAAATACGGCCAGATCGAAGCGAGCTTGGAGGCCAAGACCGGAACCAATTCGTGGCTGAGCGTCCCTGAAGGAGGGCCGCAACCGGGAGGTGCTCAAGGTGATGGGCCATCTGGGCCTGCAGGTGACCCGGCTGATCCGCGTCTCGTATGGCCCGTTCCAGCTGGGCAATTTGGAGCGCCACGCGGTGGACGGGATCACCGGAAAGGTGCTGCGCGAACAACTCTCCGGCCTGACCGCGCCGGCCCGATGAGGATCATCGCCGGCAAATGGCGGGGCCGGGTTCTGGTGGCCCCGGCTGGTCAGAAAACCCGCCCAACGGTGGAGCGGGTGCGTCAAGCGCTGTTCGACCGGCTGATGCATGCGCCTTGGGGCGGGCGGGGGGTGATCGAGGGGGCGCGGGTGTTGGACGTGTTTGCGGGGACGGGGGCGCTGGGGCTTGAGGCGCTGTCCCGGGGGGCGGCGCATGCGACGTTTATGGAGCCGGATTCGGCGGCGTTGGCTGCGTTGCGCGCTAACATTGCAGCGTGCCGGGCGGAGGCGACGGTGCTGGCCGGGGACGCACGCCGGCCACCGCCCGGCACGGGCTGCAGGTTGGTGTTCTTGGATCCACCCTTGGGCAGGATTTCGTGCGCCCGACCGTAGACGCGCTAGTGGTAAAAACCACAAGGAAGAGTCCCGTTATAACGCCGTTTCGGCCAAGACAGGCTGGAGAGTTACAGGATACCTTCCCTCAGATTCGCACCACCTAGGACCACGGGCCGTCAGCTGACCAGCGATAACCTCGAGGTACATCCAGCAGGGACGCGCGCATTCGGCTCGCCAAGTTACTGGCACCTTCGGCACTCCTCCCCAGCAGCAAATGCCTTTCTGAGGATCGATTGGGAGATGCCCTCCCAGAGAGCGCAACAGACCCCGAGTTGACCCCGTGGAATAAACCGAGCCATGGTAAGCTGAGTTGGCCGAGGTATTCTAGGCTCGGGACGACGGGGGGTGACGAAGTTCGGACGAAACCTGCTTTCAATACAAACGAACTGCTTCATGGCATTAGGGAAGAAAGCGAATGGGACGCACGACAGTTATGGAAAAGGACGGAGAACAGATCACTATCCGGACTGATGAGAGTGGCACACAAGTGATGGATGAAAACGGGTCTGTGATAACTACATACGGTTCAGACCGACACCAAGAAGAAGTGGACAGCCGTAGTCAAGGTGGATGGGTAATCGTGAGCAACACCTGAACGCAAGATTCTTCTAAAACGGAGGTGAGGTCCGGAATGACATACAAATTTAACAGGGTTGTACCACCCCTTTTGAAGGACTTCGCGGGCGATATTTTAAGCATTCCTGGCGCAGACCTTCAAGAAACAATCGGCACAACATCATGGGATACGCAGATCGAGATAAACAGGAGCGGTCGCGTGATAGCGTTCGACGAGGTTGCGTCGCATTTTGTGTTAACGCGATACCAGCGTTGGATCATTTCTACCCCACCAGTTCATTATCCCGATCCGGAGACTTACGACATCACAATCGTGACTGGATATGATGTGTCGCAAAGACACCAGATTGAGGACTCTCTGAGAGTCCGTTCTGAAAGTTAGCTAGGCATTACAGAGTTTCCGAATCATGAGTCGAATGGAGGCGAGTTGCAGAAAGGCGAGCGCATTGCGCGTGCGGT
>JAYVOF010000032.1:0-2210 GCA_043758105.1 Rhodospirillales bacterium
GCGTTGAGGCTTGGGTTGAGTGTGGCGATGCGGTCCAGAAAGGCCTGGGTCAGCGCTTCGGACGTGACGACCCCGTCCGCAAAAGCGGTTTGGCACTGCGCGGCGGTGAGTTCGATCAGATCGATCAAAGGCTGAGCCCCTTCCAGTCCACGCCCCCTTCGAAAGCGGCGGCGGCGCGGTAGATCGTCTCCTCGGCAAACATTCGGCCCACGAGCATCATGCCCACCGGCAGGCCGCCCACCATACCGCAGGGGATGCTCATGGCCGGGTGGTGCGTGCAGTCGAACGGAGCGGTGTTGGGCAGGGTTTCAAAGGCGCGGGTGATGATCTC
Source organism: Rhodospirillales bacterium (assembly GCA_043758105.1). GTDB lineage: Bacteria > Pseudomonadota > Alphaproteobacteria > Acetobacterales > Acetobacteraceae > JANPPS01. The sequence continues at coordinate 332 of JAYVOF010000032.1, forward strand.
GTCCACCGGCGCACTCGCGGCAGGCAGCTTGGTCGCGGTCATGGGCAAGGTCGGCATCAGCAGCAAGTCATAGGTGGCGAGCATACCATCATAGGCCGCGCGCAACCGCCGCACGAGGTTCTGGGCCTTAGCGTAGTAATGGCCGCGATAGCGGGTCGTCATGTAGTGGCCGAGCAGCATGGTGTTCTTCAGCGAGTCCGACAGCTCATCCGCCCGGGTCCGCCAGGCACTATGCGCATCCAGCAGGCTGGTGACATAAAGGCCCTGCCAATTGAAGCCGAAGCCGTTGCCGTGCATCATTTGCACCGTGGCGCCCTCCGCCGCGATGGGCAGCCAAATGGCGCTGCCCAGCCGGTGCAGGGGGATGTTGATATCCTCCACGGTGGCGCCCATGCCCCGGAACCGGTCCGCCGCTTGCCGGACGGATTGGTCGGTCGCCGCCATGCTCTGCGGCCAGCCGAAACCCTCCTGCACGACGCCGATCCGCATGCCCTGCACGCCCTTGTTCAGCGCCTCCCGATATGGCTTGGACTGCCCGCCATACTGCCTGGGGTCGAGCCCATCGGGCCCGGCCAGCACCTCTAGCAGCAGGGCATTGTCCGCCACCGTCGCGGTGATCGGCCCGGTATGATCGATCGTGAGCTCGATCGGCATGATGCCGGTATACGGGACCAGGCCGTGCGTCGGCTTCATGCCATACACGCCACAGAACGCCGCCGGCATGCGGATGGAGCCGCCCTGGTCACCCCCTAGCGCCATCGGCACGTCCCCCGCCGCCACCGCCGCCGCGCTTCCAGACGAGGAGCCGCCGGCCGCGTAGCCGTGCCGGTGCGGGTTGTGCACCGGGCCGGTGCTGCTGGTGTGGCTGCCGCCGGAAAAGCAGAAATACTCGCACACCGTCTTACCCGCGACGCTGCCGCCAGCGTCCAGGATGCGGGTCACCACGGTTGCGTCCACATCAGGGACGTAACCCTCCAGCGTCGAGGCGCCATTCATCATCGGCACGCCGGCCACGCAAATATTGTCCTTGATCGCGACGGCCTTGCCGGCGAGCGGACCGGACGCGGCGCCCGCGATGTGGCTCTTCACATACCAGGCCGAGTATGGGTTCTCCTCCGGCATTGGCCGCCGGCCGGGCGTGCGGGGATAGCGCACTTCCGGCAACTCGTCCGGCATTTGATCCACGAGGTTATACGCCTGGAACCCGCCCTCCATCATCTTCAAGTGTTGCGCCAGGTCACCATCCGCCATGTTGACGAAGCCAAGCTCCGTCGCCACGGCCCGCATTTCTTCCATCGTGGGCGTCTTCACTGTCGACAACGTCATCTTTGCCTCCCTTATGGTGCCAAATACCGGAGTAGCAGCGGGTTCTCCCGCACCTGGTCGCTTGCACCCTCAAGCGCCACGGTGCCGCGGTCCATCACGCAGGCGCGGCCCGCAACCCGCAGCGCCAGCTCCAGGTGCTGCTCCACGATGACCACGCCGATCTCGGCCGACAGCGCCACCAGCCGGTCCGCGATTTCATCGATCACGCCGACCCACACCCCCTCTGTCGGCTCATCCAGCAGCAGCAGGCGCGGCTCCCCCAGCAAAGCGCGGCCGATCGCCAGCATCTTACGCTCGCCCCCAGACAGTGTGCCCGCGACCTGGCCGAGGCGTTGGCCGAGCTTGGGGAACGCATCCAGCGCCCGCTCCAGCGCCCGGCGCGGTCGCCCGGCGGAGACCGCGCCGACTTCGAGATTTTCCCGCACGCTCAGCCGGGCGAACACCGCTTGTTCTTGCGGGACATAGCCAATCCCGGCGCGAACACGGCGCTCGGTTGGGGCTGTCGTCACCTCCGCCCCATTCAGAAACACCCGGCCCTCCAGCGCCGGCAACT
>JAYVOF010000033.1:0-17373 GCA_043758105.1 Rhodospirillales bacterium
TCGCTGGCGGGGCCGGAGCGGGCGAAGTTGGGCAGGCCCCGGTCGGTGAGCGTGCGGGCGAGCGCATTGGTCTCCCAGAACAGCTTACCGTTGCTGAGCGCCGCCTCGCTGGCCGCGTTGGAGATGGCGGTGACGTAGGTCCCGATCAGGACGTCCACCTTATCGCGGCCGACCAGTTGCTCGACCGCGGCGATGCCTTCTTGGGGCGTTGTGGCGCTGCCGCGCACGATTTCGATCTTGCGTCCCAGCACGCCGCCTGCGGCATTGGCCCGCTCGACCGCAAGCTCGAAGCCCCTGGTCAGCTCGTCGCCATACAGTGCCATGGGGCCGGAATAGGGGTTGACCGCGCCGATCCTCAGCACGCTTTGCGCGGATGCCGGGGTGCCCCAGAGCGCCACAGCCGCCAGGATTCCAGCCAAACCGCGCCTTGAAACCATGCCTCAGCTCTCCCGGAATGTGGATCCAGCTTCGACCGGTATCCGTTACGGCGGAGGATAGCAGCAAGCATACCGTTCGCAAGCGCATTATTATTTGGGTCACCGAGCCTCGATCGCATCATCGCCGGTTGGCGAGGGGCAATCGCGGATAGAAGGGGCCTAAATCCGCGCCACCGCCATATTTATCGTGCCATCGACCTTGAATTCGATGGGTGATTTCGACAACTGCGCCAATGTTGTGAATTGGCTGTTACACCAGCCCGCCAGCCAGATGTAGTGGCGTCCCTGCACGCTTTCGCCAGTATTCATGATGCTCGTTAAATCCGAGGTCCAGGAGGGCACACCGACCGGCTTGCCGCTCTTGTCCACATACTCGTCGAGATACCCCATCATATGGCCGAATTCATGCAGTGCGCCGCGTTGCTTTCCTGGTCCGCCTTTGCTGGTGGGGGTCAGATCCTCGCTGTCCAGATCGACGCTGCCGTTCAGTAAGCCGGTGAAATTCAACATGTCCGTCGCGCTCGACCTGAAAGTTCCGACCGAAATTTTTTCTACCGAGACGCTCCAGTGCGAATGGCTCGTGGCGCCGAGAGCTTCCGATAGCGTAAAATCGAACGTGACGCCGATGACCGAGAACGTGAGTGCCGTCGGCGTTACCGTCTTCAACTCGTGCATTTCCGACCACACGGCGAGCAGCGCCGCTTTTAAATCGGTGATGAACTTTGTCTTTTCTGGCCCCAGCCAGCTTAGGCCGGCGGTTGTTCCGTTTACGAACTTCATCGCGCAAATCACAGAAACGACCAAAACAGCCCGTGTGCTTGAGCCAAGTTCAGGGTAAAGTGCCAAATCGTAAGCGCTGTTCGGTCGAGTTGCTCCAGGTATGTTGACGTTTTTCTCGCTGTAAATTAGCTTTCCTTTATCCGGAAGCAACGCCATAGCGACCCCCCTGTGGTCCTTCAACGACCACGTATTCCTCCGGAACTCTCCGCTTGAACAATGCTGGTATTGGACATGCTGCCGGCACATTCCGGGGCATGGCCACCAGCCTTGCCACGACGGCAGGCTGGCATTGGACTCAGGTGGAAAGGATCCGTGGCAATAACGAGTTTAGCCGTAAACCGTAGAAATGCAACTTATATGAGCGCACCGCCAAGTATTTTGGGGATCACCGAGGGTCGAGCGCCTCCCCTAACCGCCGGCTGAGGAAGGCGGTCACCGCCACCTCCTGGGCGGTGAGGCCCGGGGCGTGGGCGTCCAGCACGGCGTCGGCCCGTTGCTTCAGACCCTCCGCCAGCGAACCATCGAGGTAGCCCTCGAACACCGCCGGGTGAATATAGCATTTCCGGCAGATCGCCGGCGTGTTGCCGAGTTGCTTGGCGACGGTTTCGACTGCCCGCACCAAGGCCTTCCTCTGTTGCACATGGTTGTCGAACCGCTCCATGTCCGCCAGCGCCATCGCCGCCAGGTTAGTCCCGGCCCAGGTGCGGAAGTCCTTGGCGGTGATATCCTCGCCGCTCGCCTCCCGCAGATAGGCGTTCACGTCATCAGATGTAACGTGATGGGTCTCGCCGGCCGCGTCCAAAAACTGAAACAAATCCTGGCCCGGCAGATGCTGGCAGCGTTCGACCACACGGGCGAGGCGTTTGTCCGACAGGTCGATATGATGCTCGATTCCATGTTTTCCGCGAAAATCCAGCACGACATGGCTGCCGCGCACCCTGGCATGCCGGGCGCGGAGCGTGGTCAGGCCAAAGCTTTCATTGTCTCGCGCGTATTCCTCGTTACCGATGCGCATCATGGTCTTTTCCAGTAACGCCACGATTGCGGCCAATACCTTCGGCTTCGGCAGGCCGGGGCGGGCGAGATCCTGCTTGACCTGGACACGGATCGCCGGGAGTACGCGGCCAAAGGTGAGCATTTTGCCGTATTTGGTCTCGTCGCGCGCCTCCCGCCATTTGGGGTGATAGCGGTATTGCTTGCGTCCGCGGGCGTCCCGGCCGACAGCCTGGAGATGACCGCGCGGATCGCGGCAGATCCACACGTCGGTATAGGCGGGTGGGATTGCGAGTTTCTTGATCCGGGCCACACTTTCCGGATCGGTGATGACGGTGCCGTCCGTGTCGTGGAAAATCCATCCATCCTCGGCCGGGACCCGGGTGATACCGGGCTTTTTGTCGCTGACATACCGGAGATGGGCGGCGCGGGCGGCTTCGATGGGATCGTGCAGGTCGGTCATGGAGCCGAAACACGGCGTGGGCTGCGCGGTTGCACCCACGGTCATCACGCCGGTCATAACGTACTCGGGATCGTATGTTGCTGAACCGGGCCGGTACTCTCACGTTCATAGCTCCGTGCACGGGTGGCAGGAGGGAAGACGGTTGGCGGAAAGTGAGGGGCGTCCGACGCTGTTGTGTTTCTCGCACCTGCAATGGGACTTTGTGTTTCAGCGGCCGCAACATTTGCTAAGCCGGGCCGCACGTGCCTATCGCGTGCTGTATTGGGAGGAACCCGCCTGGACCGCGGGCGTGGCCCGGGTCGAGACATCGGTCACCGCCGAGGGTGTGCTGCGCCTGCAACCGCAATTGCCGACCGAGGCGTGGGAGGATGGGCCCGACGCGGCGCTGCGCGGGTTGCTGGACCGGACACTGGCCGAATTACGCGTGTCCAACCCGGTGCTGTGGTTCTACACGCCGCGTGCCCTGGGGTTCGCCGGGCATGTGGCGGGGCGGATGACCGTGTATGATTGCATGGACGAGCTGTCTGCGTTCAAGGGAGCCGACCCGGCGCTCCCGGCCCAAGAGCGTGCGTTGCTGGCCCGCGCGGACATCGTATTCACCGGCGGCACCAGCCTGTTCGAGGCGAAGCGCCGGCTGCATCCCCGGGTCCATTTGTTTCCCAGCGGCGTGGATACGGCGCATTTCGGGCCGGCGCGGACCGGCTTGCCGGAGCCCTGTGATCAGGCCGCGATTCCGTATCCGCGCCTCGGTTTTTACGGCGTGCTGGACGAGCGGCTCGATCTCACCCTCATCGCCGGTCTCGCGGCGGCCCGGCCCCTAATGCAGTTCGTGTTCATCGGGCCGCTGGCAAAGCTTACGGAGGCGGATTTGCCGCGGGCGGCGAACCTGCACTACCTCGGCCCAAAACGCTATGCCGAGCTGCCGGCCTACATCGCGCACTGGAACGCGGCGCTGATGCCGTTTGCGCTGAATGAGAGCACGCGGTTCATCAGCCCGACCAAAACGCCGGAATATTTGGCGGCCGGGTGCCCGGTGGTCTCGACGCCCATCGCCGACGTGGTGCGCGACTATGGCGGGATGGCTGGGGTGCAGATTGCCGGCGGCCCGGCGGCGTTTGCCGGTGCCTGCGACCGGGCGCTCGCGCTGACGCCGGAGTGGCGGGCCGAAGCGGACCGGGCGCTGGCGCGCATGGGCTGGGACGGCATTTGGGCCGGAATGCGCACGTTGATGGCGGCCGCGGCCCCCGTTTATCGGACCCAGCCCGAGTATGACGTGCTGGTGGTGGGTGCTGGATTTGCCGGGGCGGTGCTGGCGGAACGGCTCGCGGATGCCGGGCAGCGGGTGCTGATCATCGATCAGCGGGGGCATATCGGCGGCAACGCGCATGACCGGCTCGATCAGGCGGGGGTGATGATCCATCCCTATGGCCCGCATATTTTCCATACCAATAGCCGGGCGGTGCTGGATTATCTGTCGCGGTTCACCGCCTGGCGCGACTATGAGCACCGCGTGCTGGCGTCCGTGCGGGGGCAGTGGCTGCCGGTCCCGGTCAATAGGACGACGGTGAACCGTTTCTTTGGCCTGGACCTGGCGCCGGACGCCGTGGCGGCGTTCCTGGCGGCGCGGGCCGAGCGGGTGGACCCGGTCGAAACCGCCGCCGACGTCGTGCTCAGTACTGTCGGGCGTGAGCTGTATGAGGCGATGTTCCGCGGCTATACCCGCAAACAATGGGGGCTCGATCCCAGCGCCTTGGACCGGTCGGTGACCGCGCGGGTGCCGACACGGACGGATGATGACGACCGGTATTTCCAAGACCAATTCCAATGCATGCCGCTGCATGGCTTTACCCGGATGTTCGAGCGGATGCTGGATCACCCGCTGATCACGATCGCCACCCATACGGCGCATGTCGATATTCCCCGCAGCCGATACCGGCACACGATCTTCACCGGCCGGGTAGATGAGTTCTTCGGCCACCGCTTCGGCCACTTGCCCTATCGTTCGCTTCGCTTCGAGCACCGTACGCTGGACTGTGAGTGGTCGCAGCCCGTGGCGGTCGTGAACTACCCGGACGAGGCAGTGCCTTATACGCGGATGACCGAATTCAAGCACCTGACCGGGCAGCAGCACCGGCGGACCAGCGTATGCACCGAATATCCGGCGGCCGAGGGCGACCCTTATTATCCGGTTCCGCGGGCCGAGAACGCGGCGCTGTATCGCCGGTATCAGGCATTGGCGGATGCTCAGACGGATGTGACGTTTGTCGGCCGGCTGGCGACCTATAAATATTATAACATGGACCAGGTGGTGGCGCAGGCGCTGGCGACGTATGAGCGGCTGATGCGGCGTCGTGCGGGGCGGTGCCGGGATCAGGTTGCGGCGGAATAGGGGTGAAATGCGGGCGTTGTGGGCCGTGATGGGCGTGATGATCGCCGTGGTGATCGGGGGCCATGCGAGCGCGGCGGACCTCACGGTCATCGTATCCGGCGTGCGAGGCGCCACGGGATCGGTGCGGATTTGCGTGTTCGGCGGCCCGCGCGGGTTCCCCGATTGCACCGCCGGCCCGGCGATCCAGCGCCGCGGCGTGCAAGCGGCCAAGGGTAATGTGCGCGCGGTGTTCAGCGGCCTCCCGCCCGGCACCTATGCGGTGACCGCGTTCCATGACGAGAAGAATGCCGGGCGGGTCGAGACCAATTTTCTCGGCATCCCGCGTTCCGGCGTGGGGGCGACGAACGATCCGGTGACCCGATTCGGTTCCCCCACCTTCCAGGACGCCGCCTTTACCCTTCCGGACGAGCCGGCCACGGTGACGGTGACGCTTCGGTATCCCTAGGCGCGTCCCTCTGACCGGACGCTGGTATTATACCAATCGCCGATCACGATGACTCTTAATCTTTGTAGGGTGGGCTTCAGCCGTCCACGACCGGGACGGCCTAAAGCGGTGGGCTGAAGCCCACCCTACGGTCTGCACAAAGGTCAGACTGTAGGGTGATTGGTATTAGGGTGATTTTTTAGGGCCCGCGCCGGTCAGTGCCGAGAGATCGGTGCCATTAACGCTCACCCGGCCAGCCTGATACGCCACACTCCACACGAGTTTTTCGCCCACGCTCCGTCCCAATCCCTTGATCAACAGCAAGACCGGCATCGCCTGCTGAGCCATCGGCAGCGCCGTCGCGGTGCGGACCAGGTTATCGAAATTGACGGCCGTGATCTCTGCCGTTGCGGTCTGCTGCGCCGGTGCGGCGAAGTGCACCGATCCCACGGCGGTAAGCGTCGTGTCGCCCAGGACGACCGACGCGCTCTCCAGCCCGGCATCCAGCCCACCATGGCTAAACAGCGCCTTCAGCAGCGCCTGATTTGGCGAACCCGGCACCGTGCCGGCCAACGCGTAGTCCAGTAGATCCTTCGTGGCCGCACCCGTGAACACCGGGCGGAGCGTTACGGAACGGGGCACGAGGGCCGCAAACACGCCGTCCTGGGGCGCGATCCCCTCCACGCCCACATCCATCCGCGTCTCGAGCACGCCCTTCACCGTCTTGATATCCATGCCAAACCGCGCCGTATCGGCGGCCAGGTTAAAGGCCCCGACCGACACCGCGAACCCTTCCGCCGTCTCATTCACCGTCATGGCCGACGCGGCGTCCCGGAGGGATTCGAGCAGGGCGCGCACCGCGACCATGTCCATCGGCGGTCTGCCGCTCTTGGGCTCCCCGGCCTCGGGCGTCGCCGGTGCTGATAGGGCCATCGAGATCAGCGCCCGCAACGCTTCGACCCCACGCACCCGCGACAGGCCGGTAAGGGTCGCATTGGCTTGGATACGCTGCATCGTCACGTGGATCGGACCAAGGGGGCCACCCTCCGACACCAGGCTATAGGCGTCACCCGAGCCGTCGGATTGCAGGTCAACGCGGCCCGGTTCGGCCGGCTGCAGGGTCGATGTGCTTTTGCTCGATTCGAGCGTCGTGGTCTGGTGCAGACCGTCGCCCACAGCCTCGCTCCGCAATCCGGTCGTGCTGAGGCTGATGGTGCTGGCGGTGCGGAAGCTCGGATCCCACACGGCGTGCCCCTCCTGAGCGAGGGCGTCCACGGTATAGGTCACCGGTCGCGGCTTCTGTGGTTCACCCTCCTTGGGCGGCAGCGGTTGCATGACGGTGAAGTGCGCCGGGAGCGAGAACGCCACTTGATCGAGCGCCCAAATGCCGCTGTCGAGCGGCCGGGCGGTCGCGCTTATCGCCGTGCCGCCGCCCGTAATCGGCAGGGTCATGCGATACTGGTCGCCCTTCGGCTCGATCTGGATGGGACGCTCGCTGAGCTTCACCTGGGTCCCGAGCGTGCTGGTCAGCCATGTCCGAATTTGCTGTTCCAGCGCGTGCGCCTGCCGGTCCGTGACGTCGGCCGCCGTGGCGGGGAGTGCTAGCGTGCTGGCGGCAAGAATATAGGCAACGAGACGTGGAGACATGGGAATCCTTGGAAAGCGGGGAAGAAGCCGTCAGCCGGCCGTGAGATCCGCGGCGGCGACATCCAGCAGCCGTTCGATCACCTCCGGCTCCTGCGCGCCGGCGATCGCGTGGCGCTCGGCGATGACGAAGCAGGGGACGCCGTTAATGCCGAGCCGGTGTGCCCGCAAATTATCGGCATGCACCTGATCGACATCCTCGTCGGTTCGGAGAAAGGTCGAGAACATGTCGGCTGACAGGCCGCAGGACGCGATGATGGCGCGGAGCAGCGCCGGGTCGCCGATGTCATGTCCGTCCGAGAAATGCGCGGCAAACAGGGCCTCCACCGTCTCGCGGCCGCGGCCGGACCGGGCGGCCCAGCGGACGGTGCGGTGGGCGTCCACGCTGCTGGGTGTGCGGCGGATGCGGTCGAACCGGAACACGACGCCCTCGGCGAGGCCGATATCGCTGATGGAGCCATACAGCCGCCGCGCCCGATCCTCACCACCGAATTTGCGCACGACGTAATCCGACCGCGCCATGCCCACCCGCGGCATGTCTGGATTGAGCAGGAAGGGCCGCCAAATGAGATCGTAGAGCAGGTCTGGCCGCCGCCGCATGGTCCGGAAGAGCCGGCGGACCCCCAGATAGCACCAGGGACAGACGAGGTCATACACAACCTCGATCGGCAGCCGGGCCTTGGCGGGGGCGTGCATGTTCACGGTTTTAGACTACGGGGCGGGGATCGCGGCGTCATCCATTTTTTGGCATCATTTTTCAGCATCTGTTTTTTGGTTTTATGCTCACGGATTGATGTTTCGGCTGGTCAACCAATGCTGAATACCTTACAGTAACGACGTTCATGAACTTCCAGCCTTGAGGGGTAGATGCGTCCGTTTCCGTTACACGAAGTGATCGAAGCCGCCCGCATTGCCGCCCTAGAGAGCTACGCGATTCTGGACACTCCGCCCGCTCCGCAATTCGACGCGCTGGCCGAGTCCGCCTGCGCCGCATTGGCCATGCCGATGGCGCAGATCTGCTTCATCGACCGGACCCGGCACTGGACGAAGGCCCAGGCCGGCCCACACCTGACGGCCCCACCCCGCCACGCCTCGCTCTGCCAGGCGACGCTCGATGATTCCTCCGGGCTCGCCTGGGTCGAGGACGCAACCGCCCAGCCGCGTTTTCGTCAGCACCCGTGGGTGGACGGTGGTGCCCGTGTGCGGTGCTATGCCGGGGCTGCGCTGATCGACGGTGACGGCTACCGCCTGGGAACCATCGCCGCGCTAGACATCCGGCCGCGTCCCCTGGAACCGGCGGCGCTGGCCCAGCTCGGGCGCCTTGCCAATGAGGTGGTCGGCGCGTTGGCAATCCACCGTGCCGGGCTGAGCGCCATGCGCGCGCCGAACGTCATCGCCGGTCATTGGAATCCGACGGCCCTTCGGTCCGCTCTTCCCAAACCTCTGTCGCTGCCAGTCGAGGCGGGACCCCTCGGCCGACAGCAAATCCAAGGCTGGCTTGGTGTTCGAACCGGGCCCCTCGCCCTACCGCGGGGCCCGGAGGAGGCGGGCCTGCCGGTGCTGAGCGTGGCCCAGGACAGCCCGGCGGAGCGGGGCGGCGTGCAGATCGGCGACGTGCTGCTGGCGATCGACAGCCGCCCGGTCCGGCGTTCGGAGGACATTCGGGCCACGCTCGCTCATCGCTGGCAGGGTGACAGTATCGCGCTCCAGCTCCGCCGTGCCGGACGTCCGGTACAGGCGCATATCACGGTGGAGCCTCTTCCGCCCGCGCACGCGGTCAAGCGCCGGGCGACGGATCGCCTACGGCGTTAAGGCCCCAGCCGCGGCGAACGAACTTGTCCGGGCGCGCAAGTATTGCCAACCGCCGCTCACGATGACTCTTAATATTTGTAGTGTGGGCTTCAGCCCACCACGACCGTGACGGACTAAAGCGGTGGGCTGAAACCCAACCTACGATTTGCTGAATTGCTTTGCTAAGCGAGTTGCTTCGCCACGCGGCTCGGGATGACCGGTCAGACAACCGGTCATCCATTCTTGCCGGCGGTGTTAGACCAGGTCGAACCGGTCCAAGTTCATGACCTTGTCCCAGGCCTTCACGAAATCACGCACAAACTTGCCTTGCGCGTCGTTGCAGGCATAGGCCTCGGAAATGCCGCGCAGTTGTGAGTTGGACCCGAACACCAAATCGACCCGGGTCCCCGTCCACTTCAGCTCGCCGGTCGCCCGGTCGTGACCTTCGAAGATGTTGTCCGAAGCCGCCGAAGTCTTCCAGACCGTGCCCATGTCCAGCAGGTTCGTGAAGAAGTCGTTGGTGAGCGTCTCCGGGCGCTTCGTGAACACGCCGTAGTTGGAGTGACCGACATTGGCGTTCAGCACGCGCATCCCGCCCACCAGCACCGTCATTTCTGGCGCGGTCAGCGTCAGCAACTGTGCACGATCGACCAGCAACTCCTCGACCGTTACGGTGTACTCAGTCTTGACGTAGTTGCGGAAACCGTCGGCCGGCGGCTCCATTACCGCGAAGGACTCGATATCCGTCTTCTCCTGCGACGCATCCATCCGGCCGGGCGTGAACGGCACGTCGATCTCATGCCCGCCCTTCTTCGCCGCCTTCTCGACCGCAACGCAGCCGCCGAGCACGATCAGATCGGCCATCGAGACCTTCTTTCCGCCGGTTTGCGCCGCGTTGAACTCGGCCTGCACGCGGGCCAAGGCCTGTAGCACCGTCGCCAACTGAGCCGGCTGGTTCACCGCCCAATCCTTTTGGGGCGCTAACCGCAGCCGTCCGCCATTGGCCCCGCCGCGCTTGTCCGACCCGCGGAAGGTCGCCGCCGACGCCCAGGCGGTCGAAACCAGCTCGGACACTGAAACGCCCGACGCCAAAATCTTGGCCTTCAGCGCCCGCACATCCTGCGCATCGATCAAGGGGTGATCGACCGCAGGAATCGGATCCTGCCACAGCAATTCCTCCGCCGGCACGTCTTTACCGAGGTAGCGCGAGCGTGGTCCCATGTCGCGGTGGGTGAGCTTATACCAGGCGCGGGCGAACTCGTCCGCGAACTGGTCCGGGTTCTCGAAGAACCGGCGGGACACCTTTTCATACGCCGGGTCGGCCTTCATGGCGATGTCCGTGGTCGCCATCATGGGCGCGTGGCGGCGGGCCGGGTCGTGCGCGTCCGGCACGGCGTCGGCCAAAGCGCCATTCTTCGGTGCCCATTGCTGCGCTCCGGCTGGGCTGCGCACCAGCTCCCATTCGAAATTGAACAGGTTCTCGAAGTAGTTGTTATCCCACTTGATCGGATTGGTGGTCCACGCTCCCTCGAGCCCGCTGGTGATGGTGTCGACGCCGCGTCCCGTGTTGTAGGTGCTCATCCAGCCGAAGCCTTGATCGGCGGTGCCGGCACCCTCGGGCTCCGGACCCACATACTTGCCGGGTTCCGCGGCCCCGTGGGTCTTGCCAAAGGTGTGTCCACCGGCCACGAGGGCCACCGTTTCGGCGTCATTCATTGCCATACGGGCAAACGTTTCGCGAATGTCATGGGCGGAGCCGACCGGGTCCGGGCGGCCATTCGGGCCCTCCGGATTGACATAGATCAGACCCATCTGCACGGCCGCCAGCGGGCTCGCCAGCTCACGTTCCCCGGTGTAGCGCTTGTCACCGAGCCAGGTGTCTTCCGGACCCCAATAGATGTCTTCCTCCGGTTCCCAAACGTCCTCACGTCCGCCGGCAAAGCCGAACGTCTTCAGACCCATGGACTCCAGCGCGCAGGTGCCGGCTAGGATCATGAGGTCGGCCCAGGAGATCTTGCGGCCATATTTCTGCTTGAGCGGCCACAGCAGACGGCGGGCCTTGTCGAGGTTCGCGTTGTCCGGCCAGCTATTGAGCGGCGCGAACCGCTGCGTGCCGGAACTGGCGCCGCCCCGGCCATCGGCGGTGCGGTAGGTGCCGGAGCTGTGCCACGCCATGCGGATGAAGAACGGGCCGTAATTCCCATAATCGGCCGGCCACCAATCCTGCGAATCCGTCATCAGCGCATACAAATCCTGCTTCAGCGCATCGAGGTCGAGGCTCTTGAACTCTTCAGCGTAGTCGAAGCCTTCACCCATCGGGTCGGTGAGGCTGGAATTCTGGTGCAGCACCCGCAGGTGCAGCTGGTTCGGCCACCAAACCTGGTTCGACATCTTAAGAACGACTGCGTTCTTATCGAACCCGGCACCCGCTACGGGGCATTTGCCAGAACTCTGGCCACCATGTCCGTCCATATGTCATCTCCATTCTTGGCTACGCTGCTGGACCAGGTCCATCCGTGCGGACCGTGGCACTCCCGAAATTCGCCTCACCACCCTAAGAAGCCCTTGCCCGGCGCACGAATTGGCCTCGGCTCGCCTACGACGATGATAATTGCTCTTCTAATAGTCGGGCGGCGATAAAGAAAGCGCGATTTACCACCGTTCGTGATAGATAGGCTCTATAGGTAAACATGGACCCGCAGATGAACCTCCGAGACCTTCGCTACCTGCTGGCCGTCGTCGAGCATGCGCATTTTAGCCGGGCCGCAAAGGCCTGCGGTATCAGTCAGCCGACGCTATCGGTGCAAATCCGCAAGCTCGAGGAGCTGCTCGGCGTTGCGTTGTTCGAGCGCGCGAGCAAAATTGTGACACCGACCGCCGCCTGTGAGCGGCTGATCGGCCATGCGCGGGCCGCAGTAGCGGAGGCCGATGCGATCTTCGCCGTGGCCCGCGACTCACGCGATCCGCTGGCGGGGCGGTTCCGGATCGGTATCATTCCGACGCTGGCACCCTATCTGCTCCCGCTCATCTTTGCGCCGCTGCGGGACGGGCTGCCGTTACTCGACGTCGAGCCATGGGAGGATCAGACGGTGGCGCTGCTCGAGCGGTTGCGCGCGCATGAACTCGACGCCGTCCTGCTCGCGACCGAGGTGGACGGGCCGGACCTGGTCAGTCTGCCGCTATTCGCCGAACCGTTTCTCGCAGCGCTGCCGCCCGATCATCCGCTCGCCGGGCATGAGATTGTGGCGGAGGCGGATTTGACGCCGGACATCTTGGTCCTGGCGGACGGGCATTGCCTCCGCGACCAGACGCTGGCGGCCTGCGGGTCGAGCGGGGCGCTGGGCGGCAGGCTGCGTGCGGCGAGTCTGCCGACGCTGCTTAACATGGTGGCGGCCGGCTATGGGACGACGCTGGTCCCGGGGCTCGCGGCCGGGGCCGCCCGGGATGCGGGGATCGTGTTGCGTCCGCTGGCGGAGCGGGCCGGGCGAACAGTGCGGATCGCGTGGCGGATGCATTTCCCACGGCGCGCGGCGGTGGAGGCGGTGGGTGAGGTCATCGCCGTACGTCTCCGCGGTTTTGCGGCCGCGGCGGCTGTGGGAGCGATCTAGCGTCCATGCTCGGTCAATGGCGCGCCCGGAAAGACTCGAACTTCCAACCCCCAGATTCGTAGTCTGGTCCAGCCTCATAACTCTGTCTCACAAGAGAACCATTTCTAACCCCGAAAACCCCTGCAATATCTTGAATTTAGGCCCGTTGTTATGCTATGTTACCCGCAGGGCGTAACATCGCATAACAGGCCCATCCTGTTACCCGTGTGTTACCCGCGGGAGTCACCAGATTATGCCAACGGTCAAAATTACCGATGCGGCGGCGCAGCGTTTCAAGGCCGCGCCGGGTATCAGGATCGAGTATTTCGACGCGACGTTGCCCGGGTTCGGGCTAAGGGTTGCCGGTCCGACCGCCCGGAGTCCGGACGGCAAAAAGTCCTGGGTTCTGTTCTACCGATTCGGCGGCGCACAGCGACGGTTGACCATCGAGCCGAGCTACCCGGCCCTGGGCCTGGCCGACGCCCGCAAGCGCGCTGGTCAGGCCTTAGCCCTACTGGCCAAAGGGGTCGACCCCGGGGCCGAAAAGGTCACAACAAAGGCAATGGCGGCCCGCAAGCCCGACACAATCGCCAACGTCTTCGAAGCGTTCATGACCCGTCATATGGAGGGCAAGCGCCGGGCCCCCCGTTACATCGCTGAAACCCGCCGAAATTT
Source organism: Rhodospirillales bacterium (assembly GCA_043758105.1). Classification (GTDB taxonomy): domain Bacteria; phylum Pseudomonadota; class Alphaproteobacteria; order Acetobacterales; family Acetobacteraceae; genus JANPPS01. The sequence goes on from JAYVOF010000033.1 coordinate 13,184, forward strand.
CGACCTGCACGTTCTACCGCATTGGGGCGACCGGGCCATTGGCACCATCACCCGACGTGACGTGATCGAGCTGTTGGACGCGGTGGCCGATGGTGGCAGCAAGATCAAGGGCGGCGACGGGACAGTGAAACTGGTCAAGGGCGGCAAGATCGCGGCGAACCGCGTTTTGGCAGGTGTCCGGGCACTGTTCAACTGGGCCCTGCGCCGCGGTCTGATCGAGACCACGCCGGCTGCGCTTGTTGAACGTCCGGGCGAGGAAACTCGACGCGAACGCACTTTGTCGGCTGCCGAACTCCGGGCCGTGTGGCCCGAAGCCGAAGCCATGGGATATCCGATGGGTGCGTTTTTTCGCATGGTTTTGCTGACCGGGCAGCGTCGGGAAGAGGTCGCAACCATGGCGTGGAGTGACATAGATCGCCATGCGAAAGTGTGGACGATTCCGGCAGAGGTCACAAAGTCGGGCAGGGGACACGCGGTTCCACTCTCTCCCGCCGCGATGGAACTGCTCGAATCCATTCCGCCGAAAACAACGCTGGACGCGCAGAACAGGCCCGTGCCCAGCCCGCACGTGTTTAGCTTCACCGGAGAGCACCCGGTAACCAGCTACAGCGCTGCTAAGAAGCGGCTGGACGGCGCGGTGAGCCGGGCCCGCCAGTCAGCCGGGTTGGAGCCGGTGGGGCCGTGGACTGTGCATGATTTACGACGGACCGTCGCTACCGAAATGGGTCGGCTCGGGGTGGCACGTTTCACGATCGGCCGTGTCCTAAATCATTCTGACCGGAGTGTGACGGGTATTTACGATCGGCACAGTTATTTAGAAGAGAAGCGGCAGGCGCTCGAAGCCTGGGGCGATTATCTGGCCGAACTTACGAAACCGTACGGCGAGGCGGTGTCTACCGGGCTAACCCGGTAGAGATTGATGTCCGACCTTACGTCCTGCCGGCGAAGGCGCGTTCAGGACGCCTTCAATCGCTTACCACTCGGCATAAAATGTGACTCAGCAGCAATCATGATCGCCGTCGACCGGGCAATGGTTGTTGGGACCGGCATCCCGCCACAATCGGACGCCCCTTTTCGTAAAGTCGGTTGGACGGCTACCCGGAATGAGCTGGAAAAGTTGGCAAGCGGTTTAGATAGTCTAGCCAATAAAGTTGAAAACCTACATGAGCCGGCCATTCGGGTGCTCGCGCAGCAATCCATTATGCGAGCTATGTTAGGCAACCCGGTCCATCTGCGCCAAATTGCCACGAACATCCGGCATGCCGATCTATCTGGGATACCAATCTTTGTTCCACGCGGTTCCGAGCTGGCCGTCCGGCGGGCCACGGGACTTGTGCAAGTTCTATCCGATGACTTTAGAAACATTACTGGCTTCTGCCCTACTCGGGCCGTTCGCGACAACAAAGATTACGGGCGCTTTTTCAATCTCGTTACCGAAATATTTCTAATATTCGGTATCGCGGAGAGCGTCGACGCAGCTGTTCAAAGGGTCATGAAGAAAAGGAGGTTGAAAAAAGAGTCATAACTCCATTAGCAATAGCGATAAAACTATCGGCTAATCCGGCTCTAACCCCAAAAAACGGGTTCGAACGGAGGTAATTATGTATGACCAGGCCAAAGCAGGCTCCCGCCGCGCTTCGATCACTGTACTTGATGATGATGCTCTGCTGAATAGCGCCCAAGTGAAGGCGCGATGCGGTAACGTCACCGACATGTGCCTTTGGCGCTGGCAGCGCGACCCTCGTGTGCAATTTCCGCAGCCGATTAAGATGAATAGACGTAACTATTGGCGATTTGGTGATCTGCTGGAGTGGCAAAAGGGTCAAGTAGGCAAAAAGCTAAGTTAGAAGAGATTTTGGTTCAATGAGCGGTCCTGACCGGCTCTGCCGGCCCGCCATCGACATCCCCACCCTGGCCGACTTGATCGCAACACGCGCGCCTCTGCGGGTCCGCACGCGCATCATGGGCCGCATGGTTTACGAACAAACCGTGACGTTTCTGGACGCGCTTGATTCGTTGCACCTTCAGCAACTACACGAGTTGTTGGACGCAATTGATCGAGCCGAACGCGAGTCGGGGAAAGCCCCCCTATGAGCGACGAAGCAACAAAAAAGCTTGGTCGCTTCATGAAGGCCCAATATTCCGGCCAGGCGCGCGAAGCCCAAGTCCGGCTAGTCAACGGCCATGCCGACCATGCGGACGATATGGCGGCAGAGGCCCGCGCCAAGGCCCTTCAAGCTTTTGCTGCATCGGCCGGCAGCGAGGCTGTCACGATCGGCAGAGTCCCCACCTTCGACCCAAGGGCCCGCTCTTTCCTAACCGCGGAAGCATGGGCAACCCGGGCTTTCCCCGCACCCGTCCGCCTGCTAGGCGACCTCGTAACCAAAACCACCCGCACCTTCCTCGTCGGCGCTACAGGCGTCGGCAAGAGCCTCATCGGGGTGGCCATGGCTGCCGGCATGGCAACCGGAACCGGCTTCCTTGATTGGCCCTGTGACCGGCCCGTCCGCGTCCTCTACCTGGACGGCGAAATGCCCGGCGAGCTGGTCCGCGACCGCATCCGCGATGCCATCCGGCGCACCGGACGCCCCGACCTCATGGGCAACCTCATCGTTTACAGCCTCGATGCAGCCGAAGCCTTCGACAAGCTGACCGGACTCGGCATCATGCCGCCCCTCAATACCGAGGCCGGCCGCCTGTTCCTACTCCGCCTCATCGAAGGGTTCGGCGGGTTCGATGTGGTGATCTTCGACAACTGCATGAGCCTCCTGGCCGGCGACCAAAAGGAGGAAGCAACCTGGTCCGACGCCCTGCCCCTGGTCATGCAGCTCACCAAAATGCAGATCGGGCAGATATGGCTCGATCACGCCGGACACCTTGAAGCCCGGCAGTACGGCAGCTCTACCAAAGCGTGGCGCTTCGATGCTGTCGGCATCCTGACCCGCCTGGACGATGCCACCACCATCCCCGGCGAAACGGGCTTCAACCTCTCATTCGACACACCCGGCAAGGCCCGCCGCCGCACCCCGGATAATTGGCACCAGTTCGCGCCCCGCACCATCCGCCTCGCCGACGACCAATGGACCGCGGGAACCGGCATCGCAAAGCCTACCGCCAGAATCAAGGCACTCACCAAGGAACAACTCGGATGGCTGACCGACATCGTCGACATCATGGCTCATCCGGCCAACGTCGAAATCGTCGAACCTACCCCGGGAGCGGGCGTGACAACATGCGTGACTCGTTCCGTTCTCCGCACGGAATTGGCCCGACGCGCCCGTTTCAGCGTGACAGACTACGAAGGGAAGATCGGACCACTCTCCGACAGCGACCGCGCCACATTCAAGCGGACCCTTAGCGCATTGAGAGATAACAAGAAAATCTACATGCTCGATCAACTGATATGGCTGCCGAACACCAGCCGATGACCCAGCGTGACAGCGTGACACGCCGGTTTTGTCACGTGACACGTCACGTCAAAAATGTGCGTGACAGCGTGACATCGCGTGACACCCCTATAGGGGTGTGTGTCACGCTGTCACGCTGTCACGCTAAGACAGCACGACCGAGCCACCGCCCCCCCGGAAAAAGGCAAGCCCGAGACACAGGCCGACGCCGGCCAGGCAATTCCCTGCCTTGCTTCCTTCATCGGGCATCTTCCTTCCTTGTCGCCTGGTGCCCAAGGATGCGCCATCCCCGCGGGAGCTGGCTGATCAAGCTGGCCTTGCCCGGTCCCCGCTTGCTGCCGCACCAGTGCAATATGCACTGGCATGTGTTGCGCTCTGTCAAACGCCCGATTGACGGAGTGATAGGATAGGCTTAGAGTCCGGCCTTACCAGCAAGGGGTGACGTTTATGTCCGACCAACCGGCGGCCGATATGTCCCTGATCGCCCGCCAGCAACGGCAAGTGCTGTCTGAGATTGGCACGATGCGGGATGACATGGGCGTCATGATGGCGATCCTGCAACGCCTGGACGGCACGGTAGCGGGGCTGGTGAATGAGGTTCGGGCGATGCACTCGCAACATGCCCGGCTGACCCGGCGTGTCGGCACGCTAGAGGCCGCGGCCGAGGGGCTTTAGACCGTGGCACCTGCCCGTCCGCGTTTCGTGAGCTACATCCGCGTCTCTACCGACCAGCAAGGGCGCTCTGGGCTTGGCCTAGAGGCGCAGAGGCAGGCGGTGGCGTCC
>JAYVOF010000034.1:0-17318 GCA_043758105.1 Rhodospirillales bacterium
CTGGATTGCCGCGCCCCAAGCGGGGCTCGCAATGACGGGGGGGACGAGTGCTCGCTCAACAATTAACCAATGGTGTCATACTGGGTGCCACCTACGCCCTATTCGCGCTCGGCTTCACGCTGATGTTCGGCGTGCTGCGCGTGATCAATCTCACCTATGGTTTTTACTTCTCCACCGGCGCGCTGATGGCATTGTGGTTGACCAAAAGCTTCGGCTGGCCGATTTGGGCCGCGCTGCCCGCCGCCTCCATGCTGTCCGGGGCCGTCGCGGTCGTGATCGACTGGCTGTTGCTCAGCCGCCTCCGCCGCATACAAGCGCCGGAGCTGTCGTCGCTCATGGTGACGCTGGGCGGGGTACTGGCCCTGTATTCCGCGCTTACCGCTTGGCTCGGCCCCGACATCCGCCGTCTGCCGCCGGGCATTATCAACGGGGAGGCGTTTCAAATCGGCGACGTCCGGATCACGTCAGCGCAACTGTTGATCCTCGGCGCGACCGTCTTGATCGTCGGCCTGCTGCTGGCGATCATGCGCGGCACGCGGTGGGGGCTGGCGATCCGTGCCATGGCGGAAAAGCCGGATGCGGCGCAGCTAATGGGCATCGATACCGGGCGGGCGGCGGCGCTGGTGTCGTTCGTCTCCGGCTGCCTCGCGGGCGCGGGCGGCGTGCTGATCGGGCTCAATTTCAACGCGATCCAGCCTTATATGGGGGAGGCGATGATGCTGCGCGGCTTCGTCGTGATCATCGTGGGCGGCTTGGGTGACATTCCGGGCGCGCTGATCGCCGGGCTGTTGCTCGGCGTGATCGAGGTGATGACCGCCGGCTACATCGCGTCCGGGTTGAAGGAGGCGGTGGCGTTCCTGATCCTGGTCGCCGTGCTGTGGACCAAGCCATCCGGTTTGTTTGGCCGCGCTACCCTCCGGCGCGCCTGATATGCCGATTTGGCTCGACGATTGGCTGTGGACCTACCAGAACCTCATCGACGCGCTGGGCGTGAATGGGCTGCTGGCGCTGTCGATGTATGTCGTGCTGGTTGCCGGGCAGCTCAGTTTGGGTCAGGCGGCGTTCATGGGGCTCGGCGCCTATTCATCCGCGCTGATGACCCTGACCTGGCATCTGCCATTTTGGGCGGTGCTGCCGCTGTCGGTCGTCGTGCCGGTCGGTTTTGCGCTGGCGATCGGGGTGCCGACGCTGCGGCTGTCCGGCGTCTATCTCGCCATCGCCACGATCGGCTTGGGTGAGGTGCTGCGGGCCGTCTATCTGAACGTGGATTTGTTCGGCGGCGCGCTTGGCCTGTCCGGCATTCCGGAACGCGCCTCCGCCCCGATGATCTACGCCCTGCTCGGCCTGGCCGTCCTGATGCTGTGGCTGGTGGGGCGGAGCGGCATCGGCCGCGCGATGGAGGCGATGCGCGAGGACGAGGTCGCGGCGCAGGTCATGGGCGTGCCGGTCGGGCGCTATAAGATGGGCGCGCTCGTCACCTCCGCCGGGCTCGCGGGGCTGGCCGGGTGCCTGTCGGCGCACGTCAGCAGCTTCATCGGACCCAATGAATACGGGTTCGAGCCGGCGGTCACCATCCTGTCCTATGCGTTGCTCGGCGGGATCGGCACGCCGCTGGCTCCGGTCCTCGGCGCCTGGATGCTGACCTTGCTGCCGGAGCTGTTACGCGGGTTCAGTGACATCAAGGGGGTCGTGAGCGGTCTAGTGATCGTGCTCGCCGTGCTGTTCCTGCCGGGCGGGCTGGTGGCGGTGCGGATGCGCCGGCGCGCAGCCTGATGCTCACTCTCATCGATCTGACCCGGCGTTTCTCCGGCCTGGTTGCGGTGGATGGCGTTACGATGCGGGTGGCGCCCGGCACCATCCATGCCGTGATCGGCCCAAACGGCGCCGGTAAGACGACGCTGTTCAACCTCGTCTCTGGCCTGTTACCGCCGAGCGCCGGGCGGATCGTGATCGAGGGCACGGACCTCACAACGCTGGCGGCCGAACGGCGGGCGCGGCTTGGCATTGCGCGCACGTTCCAGAACATTCGCGTGTTCGGCGCCATGACGGTGCTGGAAAACGCGCTGACGGGCCTGCATTGCGGGTTGCACGCCGGGCTCGCGGCCACAATTCTGCGCCTGCCGCGTTTCCGGGTGGAGGAGCGCGCGGCGGTGCAGCAGGCGCGGGCCGCGCTCGCGCTGGTGGGTCTGGACGCGCGTGCGGACCGTCCCGCCCGGGAATTATCCTATGGCGACCAGCGCCGGCTCGAGATCGCCCGCGCGATGGCCCCGCACCCCCGCCTCCTGCTGCTGGACGAGCCGGCGGCGGGGATGAACCCGGCCGAGACGATCGCGCTGGCGCTCCTGGTGCGGACGCTACGGGACCAGGGCACCACGGTGCTGTTGGTCGAGCATGACATGGGCTTCGTCATGGACATCTCGGACCGGGTGACGGTGATGAATTTCGGCCGCACGATCTTCGAAGGCACACCCGAAGCGGTCCGGCAGGAGCCGTCGGTGATCGAGGCGTATTTGGGTCCCAAGGTCGCCGCGCGCCTGGCCGCCGGCGCACGGGCCGGGGTGCGCGGGGCATGAGCAGCCTCATGCTGCACGATCTTTCGCTTCGTTATGGTAGCATCGAGGCGGTGCACGGCCTGAGCCTGAGCGTGACGGAGGGGCAGGCCGTGTGCCTGATCGGCGGCAATGGCGCCGGAAAGACGACGACGCTGCGCGCTATCTCCGGCCTTATGCGGCCCTGGGCCGGGACGATCACCTTTGCCGGCACGGACATCACGCGCTGGCCGGCGCACCGGGTGGCGAAGGCCGGGCTGCGTCACGTGCCGGAGGGGCGGCAATGCTTTACGGAGCTGACGGTTGCGCAGAATCTGGCTCTCGGGGCGTATCTGGTGCCGGGCGCGGCGGAGATCGCCCGGCGGCTCGACCGCGTGCTGACCCGGTTTCCCCGGCTGCGGGAACGGCTCGCGCAGGTGGCCGGCTCCCTGTCGGGTGGGGAACAGCAAATGCTTGCCATCGGCCGGGCGCTGATGGGGGCGCCGAAGCTGCTGGTGCTGGATGAGCCGAGCATGGGCTTGGCACCGCTGTTCGTGGAAGAGATCTTCGCGATCATTTCTGAGCTAAAGGCCGAGGGCACGACCTTACTGCTGGTGGAGCAGAATGCGTCCGCCGCACTCGATATCTGTGAGTACGCCTATGTGATCGAACGGGGCCGGATCGTTCTTTCGGGTCCGGCGGCCGACGTCGCGGCGGATCCGGCGGTCGCGGCGGCCTATCTCGGCGGCTGAGCTGTCAAGCTTGGTTACACGCGGCACCGAGGACTGCCCTTTTTTCGCCATCGGTCCGGCTTATCTTAGGGTTAACGGGGAATCTTCCCGCGTCCAACGTCAGGGTGCTCCTTATGGCCCGCATGTTTTCTATTTTGACCGCCGTCGCAATGGCGAGCAGTGTGGCACTTATGCCGATCTCCGCGAATGCCCACGAGTACCGTGGGGGCTATGGCGGATATCAGGGCGGCTACGGATATGGCGGGGGGTATGGCGGCCATCGCGGCGGATATGGCTATGGCGGTGCCATCGTGGGGGGTGCACTGCTGGGCTTAGGCCTCGGTACTGTGCTGGCGCCACGCTATTATGCGCCCCCCACTTATTACGCGCCGCCCGCTTATTATGCGCCGCCCGCTTATTATGCGCCGCCAGCGTATTACGCGCCCCCGCCTCCGGCCTACTATGCCCCGCCGCCCGCATACTACTATCCGCCGTATTATCGGTGAGCGCTTGTTGAATGATGGTGCGATAACTGGGGTCGCCAATCACGGCCCATTCCGCTAATCGGCGTGTAAGGGGAACGCCGATGGTCGTCACAGGGTCTAAATCACTCTACTTGCAAGTGCTGTTCGCGGTCGCTGCCGGCGTGATGCTCGGTCATTTCTACCCTGACATCGCGGTGCAGATGCAGCCCCTGGGCGATGCGTTCGTGCGGCTCGTGCGGATGGTGATCGCACCCATCATTTTCCTCACTGTCGTAGGCGGCATCGCCAAGCTCAGCAGCGCCGCGGGCGTGGGCCGGATCGGGCTCAAGGCGATTCTGTATTTCGAGGCGCTGACCACCATCGCCATGCTGATCGGCCTGCTGGTCGGCCACTTCTTGGCACCCGGCGCCGGGTTGAACGTCGATCCGACGACGTTGAAGGCCGGGGCGGTCGCGAATTATATCGATCCCAAAAGTCACCTCGGCGTCATTCCGTTCCTGATCAACGTGATCCCGGATCAAGTGGTGAACGCGTTCGCCAAGGGTGACATCTTGCCGGTCCTGTTCTTCGCCGTGCTGTTCGGCGTGGCGCTGGCCAAGGTGGGGGAGCGCGGCAGCGTCCTCGTGAATATTTTGGACCAGGCCGGCGCGGCGATGTTTGCGGTGGTGTCGATCATCATGCGCGTCGCTCCGATCGGCGCGTTCGGTGCCATGGCGTTCGCCATCGGCCGCTACGGCATCGGCACACTCGGCAACCTCGTCTATCTGATGCTGGCGTTCTACGCGACGGCGGCGCTGTTCGTGCTGGTGATCCTGGGCAGCGTCATGGCGGCTTGCGGGCTTAACCTGATCCAGTTGCTGCGCTATCTGAAGGAAGAGTTCTTCATCGTGCTCGGCACGTCCAGTTCGGAATCGGCGCTGCCGACGCTGATGGAAAAGCTCGAGGCCATGGGCTGCTCCCGCCCGCTGGTCGGTCTCGTGGTCCCGCTCGGCTACGCGTTCAACCTCGACGGCACCAGCATCTACTTCACCATGGCCATCGCCTACATCAGCCAGGCGCTCAATATCCCGCTCAGCCCGTATGAGTGGGCGACGATCCTGGCCGTGCTGTTGCTGACGTCCAAGGGCGCGGCGGCGGTGACCGGCGGCGGCTTCATCACGCTGGCCGCCACGCTCGGCACGCTGTCCGGCAAAATCCCCGTGGAGGCGATCGTCCTGGTGTTCCCGATCGACCGCTTTATGTCGGAGGCGCGGGCCATCGCCAATCTGTATGGCAACGCGGTCGCCACCATCGTCGTCGCCAAATGGGAGGGTCAGCTGGACATGGACCGCGCCCGCGCCGTCCTCGCCCGGCACACCGCGCCCGAGATCGTCAGCCAACGTGCCTGAGTTCGTCCTCGCGCTGCATGGCGGCGCGGGGACGCTGGCACCAGCGGCGATGGATGCAGCCACGGAGCGCGCCCATCGCGACGGCCTGAGCACCGCCTTGCGGGCCGGGTATGCCGTGCTGTCGCAGGGGGGTCCCGCGCTCGATGCGGTTCAGGCCGCGGTGCAGGCGCTCGAGGATGATCCGCTGTTCAATGCCGGGCACGGCGCGGTGCTGACGGCGGCGGACACGCATGAGCTGGATGCCTGCATCATGGACGGCCTGACCCGGCGTGTGGGGGCCGTGGCCGGAATGTGCGGACCCCGCTCACCGGTGGCGGCTGCGCGCGCCGTGCTGGAGCATTCCGCCCATGTTTTGCTGGCCGGACCGGGGGCCGAGGCATGGCTGCGGGGGCACGTCCCGTTCGTGGACCCCGGCTATTTCCGGACCGAGCGGCGGGAGGCAGCGCTCCGGGCGGTCCTTGCCGCTCGCGGCCGGCCGCTCGATGACGCGGACCGGCATGGCACCGTGGGCGCCGTGGCGCGGGACCGGTCGGGCGGGCTCGCGGCGGCGACCAGCACGGGCGGCATGACGGGCAAGCTGCCGGGCCGGATCGGCGACACCCCCCTGCCCGGCGCCGGCACCTGGGCGGACGCGACGGTGGCGATGTCCGCCACCGGCCACGGCGAGAGCTTCATCCGCGCTGCCGCCGGGCATGCGATGTCGGCCCGGATGCGCGCCGGTGAAGACCTCGTGAGCGCGGGCTTGGCGGTCCTGGCCGATGTGGCATCGCTCGGCGGGGATGGCGGCCTCGTGGCGGTGGACGCGGCCGGCCGGGTCACGCTGCCGTTCAACAGCCGCGGCATGTATCGGGGCGTGGTGGGGGCGGATGGCGTGTGCCGGACTGGAATTTATCACGAGGGCCTCACCTAAGCGGAAACTTGCTTGCTTGGGCGTCAAGGCTGCGGTCTTAGTGGTGGCAATTGAGGGAACATAAAAAAATGAAGAGAAAAGTTCTTGTCGCACTCGCGCTGACCGTTGCGGCGGGTCACGCGCAGGCAGCGGCCTACACGGCGGAATATGTGTTCGGGGATAGTCTGTCGGACCGCGGCAATTTGGCCGAAACCGGCTTTTTGCAGACGGCGTATGGCGTGCCGGTCACGACGAATTACCCGAACCCGCCCTCCAACCATGACAGCTTCACCAACGGGCCGGTCGCGGTGCAGTTGCTGGCGAAGTCGTTCGGCTTGAACGCCGATCCGTCGGTGTTCGTGACAGCGTTCAAGGACGTGAACGGCCTGTTCGGCGGTGCGTCCTACGTGCCCGGCACCAACTACGCCGTGGCCGGCGCCACCGCGGCGCTGACGCCGCCCGTCGCTGGCGGCGTGCCGGGGGCCAATCTGCCGAACCAGATCGCGGCCTATACCGCCTTCGTGGGCGGCAAGGCGGACGCCAACGCGCTCTATGTGGTGTTCATCGGTGGCAATGACGTGCGCAACGCCGCCCTCAACGCGACCGGCGTGCCGGCGGTGACGCTGGGTGTCACGGCAGAGGTGAACGCCATCCAGACCCTGGTGACGGAGGGTGCCCGCAAGTTCCTAGTGGTCAATGTGCCGGACGTGGGCGCCATTCCCGAGTTCCAGAAGGGCCACCCGACCCTCGCGGCCAATGCGACACTCTATAGCCAAAACTATAACACCCAGCTCGCCGCCGGTGAGGCCGGCCTTGTGCTGCCGTTAGGCACCAGCGTCACCAATTTCGACCTGTATTCCTACGCCAACCAGATCAACACGGATGTGAAGGCCGGGTTACTGACCATCAAGAACACGACCGATTACTGCTATACCGCGACCCCGATCCTTACCACGACCACGGCCGCGTGCGGGGCGAATGCGCAGAACATCAACTCGCTCTATTTCTGGGACGCGATCCACCCGACGGCCGAGGTCCAAGCGATTTGGGCCTCCGGTTTCGCGCAAGCCCTGAACGGGCAAACACCTTTGGTGCCGCTGGATGTGCCGGCGCCGGGTGGGACCGCGGTGATCGTTGCGGCAATGTTGGGACTGTTCGCGCGCATCCGCGCTAAGGCGGCATAAGGGATCCACTCTCCAAGCACGTTAGAAAATCCCTGGCGTTCATGATCTGAATTGATCGCCAGGGATTGAGTGCCAAGAGATCGAGGTCGCCGGTCAGGATTGCCGATGCATTCGCACTTAGTGCAAGTTCAAGATATTTGTTGTCCTTTGGATCCCGGCAGTCTGAAATGCGGATTTCCGGGTCAAACCAGATCGACCGCACCGTCAATAGTTGCAATATCCGCAGCTGCTCGAACTCGCTTAATACGGATTTGAACTTCGGCCGCGCTAGAACCGCCTTCATCTCACCGAACACTGCAGCAGACAACGCGATCGATCCGAGCCGGCCTGCGGCAATGACAGGCCGAATCGGCAATCCATCCGTGCGAAGCGCCGCAGAGACCAGGGCGGAGGCGTCGACGACAAAAACCGTCAGGCGAGCCGGTCCGCTTTGAACGAGGCCAACTCTTGATCGATATCGGCGTCGGTCAGACCGGAAGCTCGGGCATTCTGTCGCGTCTGCTCCAACACAACCTCGAGCGGGTCAGGGGAACCTTGACCCAAGCACAATTCCAGCCACTGCTCGATCGCCCGCTTGCGGCGTTGATCCTGCAACATCGCCGCGATTTGTGGCGTGACGTCGAGCTCGATCCGCACGACTTGGTTCATAAAAGCACCTATGGAGATAGCTGATCTTGCATGGAGAATGGGGTCAATATGCGGCTAGCCGCACGCTTCGTGGTTGAACGCAGCGGCCTCCTCGGGACTAGGGGCTTCGTTGATCGCCGCGATTTCGGCGTCGGACAATTCTGAGACATGCAGGACGTCGCGATCGCGTCGTTTCAGCCGCAGGTATTCATCGGCGGACAGCAACACGAGACTGTCGCGGCCATGAATCGTGATTTTCACGGCATCCCTTATGGCCGCCTCTCGATACCTTCCGAAGTTCCGTTGAAACTCCGCCGAGCTAACCCGTAGCGTGGGCATTGGACCCTCCGTGAACCCTAGCCAGTATAATACGTATTATACGAGAGTTCTATGCCTGAGGTCCTTGCATGGCACATTGAGTCAGCTTAATCCGCACTATGGTGCAAGCCGCATCGATAACGGAGCAGGGCTATGGGCTATAAAGTCGCGGTCGTGGGGGCCACCGGCGCGGTCGGGCGCGAGATCATCAAGACGTTGGCCGAGCGGAATTTCCCGGTCGATGACATCGTCGCCGTCGCCTCCGCCCGCTCCGCCAATCAGGAAATCAGCTTCGGTGAGAAGCGGATCCTTAAGGTAAAGAACCTCGACACCTTCGACTTTACCGGCTGGGATATCGGCCTGTTCAGCCCGGGGGCCAGCGTGTCCGCCATCCACGCGCCCCGCGCCGCCGCCGCCGGGTGCCTGGTGATCGACAACACCAGCGAGTTCCGGATGGAACAGGACGTGCCGCTGATGGTGCCGGAGGTGAACCCACAGGCGCTGCACCGCATCCGCCGCGGCATCATCGCCAACCCCAATTGCAGCACGATCCAGATGGTGGTCGCGCTCAAGCCGCTGCATGACAAATACCGCATCAAGCGCGTGGTGGTCAGCACCTATCAATCCGTCTCGGGCGCCGGCAAGGACGGCATGGACGAGCTATGGGCACAGTCGCGCGCCATGTACGTGAACGACCCGGTGGTGGCGCAGGAATTCACCAAGCAAATCGCTTTCAACTGCATCCCGCACATCGACAAATTCATGGATGACGGCGCCACCAAGGAAGAGTGGAAGATGGCGGTCGAAACCCGCAAGATCATGGGGTCCGACATCCTCGTGCACGCGACCTGCGTCCGCGTCCCGGTGTTCATCGGCCATTCGGAGGCCATTACGGTCGAGTTTCATGAGCCCGTCACCGCGTCGGCCGCCCGCGATTTGTTACGCAACGCCCCCGGCGTCACCGTCATGGATACCAGGGATGACGCCGGGTATATGACGCCGATCGATTGCGCCGGGGAGGACGCGGTGTTCGTCTCCCGCATCCGCAAGGACCCGACGGTCGAACACGGCCTCAGCTTCTGGTGCGTGTCGGATAATCTCCGCAAGGGTGCCGCCCTGAACGCGGTGCAGATCGCCGAGACCGTGGTGGCGCAAGGCTTGTTGCTGAAAAAGGTCGCCTGACGCCATGCCCTGGCTGTGGCTCGTCACGGCCGGGGTGTTCGAGGTCGTTTGGGTGGTGCTGTTAAAACGGTCGGACGGGTTCACCGCGATGGCGCCGAGCGTGGGCACGGTCATCGCCGTCACGGCGAGCTTTTGGTGCATGTCGCAGGCCCTGCGCGCGCTACCGATGGGCACGGTCTATGCGGTATGGACCGGGATCGGTGCCGCGGGGGGACTGGCGTGGGGCATCTTGGCCGAGGGTGAGCCGGCCGGATCGGTGCGCATCGGCTGCATCGGGCTCATTGTGGCGGGCGTCGCAGGCTTGCGACTCGGCTCCTCGTGAATCGGGGCCATTCGGAGAATTCGCCCATGTTCAAACTGCTGACGATACTGCTGTTAGGCTCTGGCATTGCCATGGCCCAGCCGGCGCCATCCTCCCCCGAAGCACGCCAAGCGGAATCGCTCGCGGCGTGGCGGGCGGCGCAGGGGGTGGCGACGTCGGGACCCGCCGCCATACCGCTGCGGGACCAGGCCACGCTGCAATTGCCAAAGGGCATGGTGTTCATCCCGCAGGCCGAGGCGACCCGGGTCTCGCGGGCACTCGGCAATACGCCGGGTCCGAGCCTCGTGGGTATGGTCACCACGTTCGAACCCGATGACGACTGGATCGTGCTGATCCGCTGGGTGGCCGAAGGGTATGTCCGGGACGACGAGGCGGCGGATATCAAGCCGGATGCCGTGCTGGAGGATTTGCGGGCGGGAACGGTCGAGGGCAACAAGGACCGGATCGAGCGCGGTTTTCCCGAGCTTGCCATCACCGGCTGGACCCAGCCGCCGCGGTATGACCAGCCGACGCATCGCTTGAGCTGGGCGATGGGCGTGAAGCTCAAGGACGAGGCGGATGACGCTGCCAGCATTAACTTCAACACGCGGGCGCTCGGACGGAACGGCTATTTCGGCCTCAACCTCATCAGTGACGTGGCCACCATCGACAAGAACCGTGCGGTTTCGGCGACGCTGCTGTCCAACCTCGATTTCAACGCGGGCGCCGGGTATGCCGATTTCAACCCGTCCACGGACAAGGTGGCGGAGTATGGGCTGATGGCGTTGCTGGGCGTGGTGGCGGCCAAGAAGTTGGGGCTGATCGCGCTGGCGGGGGTTTTCGTGCTGAAATTCGCCAAAATCGGTCTGTTGGCGGTGGCCGGCGTGGGCCTGGCGATCCGGCGGTTCTTTGGCCGCAAGACGTCGTGATCAAGCTCGTCTTCCTGCTGCTGGCCGGGCTCAAATTCGGCAAGATCGGGCTGACCGCCGGGAGCATGCTGCTGTCGATTGCGGTCTATGCGACCATCTGGGGCTGGCCGTTTGCCGCCGGGTTCGTGGGATTGCTGTTCGCGCATGAGATGGGGCACGTGATGGCCGCGCGCGTGCGGGGCCTGCCGGTCAGCGCCCCGGCGTTCATCCCGTTCATGGGCGCGCTCATCATGATGAAGGAGCGTCCGGCGGATGCGGAGACGGAGGCGTATGTGGCCTATGGCGGCCCGTTTATCGGCACGCTGGCGTGCTTTGCCGTGTATTTCTGGGCGCAGCAGACGCAGAGTTCGCTGGGTCTGGCCATCAGCTACTCCGGTTTTTTATTGAATTTATTCAATTTGTTACCCGTCTCACCGCTCGATGGCGGACGGATCACCGCGGTGCTGGGGCCACGCATTTGGCTGGTGGGCGCGCCGTTGTTACTGGCCGTCATGCTGTATCAGCCGAGCCCCATGCTGATCGTGATTGCGGTCATCGCCTTCCCGCATTTGCGTGCTGCCTGGCGCTATGATCCGGCGGCGCCCGAAAATCAGAAGTATTACGGTCAGATCCCGGCCGCGGCGAAGCTCGAATACACTGTGCTGTACTTAGCGTTGGCGTTGCTGCTCGCGCTCATGACCTACCACGTACACGATCTATTGCGCAGCGTGCATGGGGGCGAATAGGGCGGACCCTGACGGTCCGCCCGGTTCAATTACGCCTTCAATTACGCCGCGCGCTGCTCCGTCACATCGACCACCACGTCCGACCGGCGTCCGCGCTCGGCCATGAACTGGTCGAACTCGGCCTTATCCCGCGCCTGACGCAGGCGGTCGAGGTAGCTGACGAACTCCGCCTGCTCTTCCTCGAGCCGCTGCAACGTGTGCGAGCGATACTCGTCGAACGCTTTATTGCCGCTGCCGCCGCCAAACGTGCTGCCGAACGTGCCGCCGAAGGCATGGGCCCGAATATTGTGCCACTGGCCCCGTCCCTCACGCCGCATGCTCCGCAGCCGCCCGGTCCAGGCGAGATAGCCGAGCGTCGCGAGGCCAATCGGCCAGAACAGCCAGAACCCGGCCACGACGGCCACGAGCCACGCCGGACGACCGATCTCGTCCATCTTTGCCAAAACCATCATGCTCTCCAGGTCAATGTTAGCGCCACTCACATTGGCCATACGCGAAACATATTTCAAGAGGGCCGGATGCCAAGCGATTGCAGATAGAGCAGCAACCCGGCCTCCAGCAGGTCCTCGGGCGGCATGGGCAACATCCGCCGGTTGGCACCGAGGTAGAGCGAGGCCGTCCCGTGGGTGAGTGCCCAAATGTGCAACGCCACCATCAGCGTGGGCGGCGGCCGGCCCGTCGCCAGCGCACAGGCTTGCTCGGCGCCGCGGCGCAGCACGGCGAAGGCGGCATCGGTCGCGGCCTGAACAGCCGGATTCGCCTCCACGCCACCCTGGAACATGGCGGAATAGGCTGCGGGTTCCCGGGCCGCGAACGCCAAATGGGCCCGGCCGCAGCGCTCGAGCGCCAATACCGGGTCCGGATGTCCCTCGGTCCGGGCACGCTCCAACGCGACGGTCAGGCGCTCGAATCCGCCGCGGGCCACCTCGGCAATGAGCGCGCTGCGGTCCCGGAAATGCCGGTAGGGCGCGGCCGGGCTCACCCCCACCGCCCGCGCGATTTCCGCCACCGCCAGCCCGGCGAGGCCGCGGTTTTTAATCATGTCGAGTGCCGCTTGCACCAGCGCCTCGCGCAAATTGCCGTGGTGGTAGCCGCGCGGGTCCGGTTCGGTCATGTCGATAGCACTTACATCAAGTTGAGCCGGCGCGCAGCAACTCTGACCGCCGCCCCGCGTGTGAACCGCATGGCAGACGAACCGTCACCCCGCCCCACCCATACCGAGACCACGGTGCAGGATATTGCCCGCGTGCATTCGGAGCATTTCGACAACGCCGCCCCGCTGCAGCGCGCGGTGAACGCCCTGACCCGGTGGATCGGGCGGCCCTCGGTCCTGGTGGGTCTGGCGCTGGCAATTGCACTGTGGACCGTGAGCAATCTCGGCATGGGATGGCTCGGCCTGACCCCGATCGACCCGGCGCCATTCGCCGGCTTGCAGGCCGTCGCGACGCTCGCCTCACTGGGCGTCTCGGTCATGATCCTGGCGTCGAGCCGCCACGCGGACGAGTTGGCGACCAACCGCGAGCAGGTCACGCTCGAGCTGTCCTTCCTGGCCGAGCGCAAGACGGCGAAGATCATCGCTCTGTTAGAGGAGATGCGGCGGGACAGCCCGGCCCTGCATGACCGGTCAGACGATGACGCCGAAGCGATGGCGCTGCCGGCAGATCCCGAGCACGTACTGCAAGCGATCCGGTCCACCCAGCCGGGTTATATCAGCGGCGGTGAATGATGACCGTTTCCATCGCTAATGGTGGAATGCGAGGCTTCGCATTCCACCGCCTCAGGCGCAGTCAGTCAACTTAACTGGTGGTATCGGATGCGCGCTTAGACCTTGCCGTGGGCTAAATTCTCGTCAAATACAGCGGTGCAACTGACTTTGGAGGCCGTCGTTAGGCCGCCTAGGTGAATGGAACCGCTCGCATGACGGATGACTCCGAGCCCGGCGACGACCCCCACGGCGCCGGAGCGTGGGGATACACGTCCAAGATCGACAAGGCCCCGCTCGAGCCCGCTCCGGTGGATTGGGCGCATCCGCCCTCCGCCGTGCCGCAACAGCGCTGGCAACCGGCCCAGAAACACGAGCAGAAGCACGAGGAGAAAGACGACAAGGATAAAGGCGGCGACGATCAGAACAAGCCCATGTCGCGGGGCAAGAAAATTCTCTATTGGTTCATTGGCTTCTGCGTTCTGGCCGTTCTGGTGATTGCCGGGCTCCTGTATTACCTGCATGCCAGGCATTTCGAGACGACGGACGACGCCTTCATCGATGGCAACATCTCGCAAATTTCGCCCCAGGTTTCTGCTCGGGTGATCCGGATCGCGTTCCAAGACAACGAAGCCGTGGACGCCGGGCAGCTGCTGGTGCAACTCGATCCGCGCGACTATCAAATCAAACTCGGCCAGGCGCGCGCCCAACGCGTGCAGGCGGCCGCCCAGGCGGATCAGGCCCGCGCCCAAGTCGCGCTGCAACAGGCGAGCCTTGAGCAAGCGATGGCCAATTCCCGGGTGTCCGAGGCCGATTTGGGTCAGGCGCAATCCGACCTCGCGCGGTTTCGGGCGGTCGATCCCAAGGCGATCAGCCGCCAGCAGCTCGACAACGCCGGCGCCACCACCAAATCGGCCGTCGCCCGGCTGGACGCGTCCCGCCAGGCCATCCAGGCCCAGCGCGCGCAGATCGAGGCGCAGCGGGCCGCCGTGGCCGCGGCCGTTTCCAGCGTCGCCCAGGCCGACGTCACCGTGGCGAACGCGGAATTGCAGTTGAGCTATACCAGCATCGTCGCCCCCGCGAAGGGCCGGGTGACCCGGCGCACCGTGGACCTCGGCAATTTCGTAAGCCCGGGCCAGTCGCTGTTGGCCGTGGTGCAGGACGGGCTCTGGGTCACCGCCAACTTCAAGGAAACCCAATTGGCCAGCATGCGTCCGGGCCAAGAGGTCCGGGTCCGGGTGGATGCGTGCCCGAACGAGGACCTCGATGCCCAAATTCAGAGTTTCCAGGCCGGGTCCGGTACGGTGTTCAGCTCACTCCCGGCCGAGAACGCGACCGGAAATTACGTGAAGGTCGTGCAGCGCCTGCCGGTGCGGATCGTGTTCAAGGATGCGAACGCGGAAAAGCGCTGCATGCTGGCCCCCGGCATGTCCGTCTCGCCGCGCGTCACCGTTCGCTGAACGTCAAAAATGTCGGCTAATCCGGACCTTCCACGCTCGGCCGCCGGGCCCAACTCGCCGTGGTTGCTGGCCGTCATCGTCTCGATCGCGACGTTCATGGAGGTGCTGGACACCACCATCGCCAACGTGGCGCTGCGGCATATCGCCGGGTCGCTGGCGGCAAGCCAGGATGAGAGCACTTACATCATCACCAGTTATTTGGTGAGCAACGCCATCATTTTGCCCATCAGCGGCTGGCTCAGCAACGTGGTCGGGCGGAAGCGCTTCTACATGGCGTGCGTGGCGCTGTTCACCATCAGCTCCGTGCTGTGCGCGACGGCGGGGAGCCTGTATGAAATGCTATTCTACCGGGTGCTGCAGGGCATCGGCGGCGGCGGTTTGGCACCGACCGAACAGAGCATCTTCGCCGACAGCTTCACCCCGAAACAGCGCGCCATCGCCTTTTCGCTCTACGGTTTTACCATCGTCACCGCCCCCGCGATCGGCCCGGTGCTGGGCGGGTTTCTGACGGATCATTTCTCCTGGCATTGGGTATTCTTGATCAATCTGCCCGTCGGACTCCTCTCACTCACGCTCACCTGGCTGTTCGTGTATGATAGCGCATTGGTGCAAAAGGAACGCGCCGCGCTGTTGGCCCGCGGCCTCAAGATCGACTATTTCGGCTTTTTGCTGATCGTACTCGGCTTCGGTGCCTTGCAAATCGTGCTGGACCGGTTCGAGCGGGAGGACGGGTTCGGCTCACCCTTCATCCTCGTCCTGACCCTCATCTGCGTCGTCTCGCTCATCACCCTGGTCGTGTGGGAGCTGGTGCATCCGCAGCCGGTCATGAACCTTCGCCTACTGCGCAGCCCGGCGTTTGCGATCAGCAGCGTGATCATGTTCATGTTCGGCTTCATCATCGTCTCGACCACGCAAATTCTGCCGCAATTGACCCAAGAATTGCTGGGGTATGACGCGACGACGGCCGGATTGACGTTGGGGGTCGGCGGGTTCCTGACGCTGTTCCTCATGCCGTTGGCGGGCGTGATCACGGGCCGGGTCATAGAGCCGCGCTGGCTCGTCTTCTCGGCGCTGTGCGGCATCGCGGGCGGGCTGCATTATGCGTCGGCGCTCGACCTCGACATCTCGTTCTTCAACGCGTCCCTGTCCCGCGTGCTGCAGGTGATCTGGTTGCCCTTCGTGTTCATCCCGCTGTCGGCCGTGCAATTCACCGGCGTGCCCCCGGACAAGAACCCGGACGCCAGCGCCATCATCAACCTCATGCGCAATCTCGGCGGCAGCTGGGGCGTGTCGGTCGCCACGACCGAGCTCCAGTGGCGCAACCAATTCCACCATGCCCGGCTGGCCGAGCACATCACCCCCTATAACGGCTACGGCTTCGGTCACTCGCTGGTGCAAATAGCCTCTCAGGTGCAGCGGCAGGCGGCGATTCTCAGTTATTTGGACGTGTTCACCATCCTATCCGTGATCGCGCTCGCGACCGCGCCGCTCGCGTTGTTCTTACCCAATGTACAAAAGGGAGCTGCGGCCGGTGGGCATTAAACGCGCGGCCATGGCTGCCCTGTTGCTCACCGGCTGCACGGCCGGCCCGGATTTCGAGCGGCCAGAGGCGTGGACCCCCAGCACCTGGTTCACCCGCAAAGCCGCGAAACCCACGCTCGAGGCCAGTATGCCGGTGGCCGGGCCGCTCGATACCGAGTGGTGGATCGGCTTTCACGATCCGGTGCTGATCGCGTTGATCGAACGGGCGGCGGCCAACAACCTCGATGTGCGCGCCGCCACCGCGCGCCTGGCGCAATCCCGGGCGCAGCGTGGCATCGGGGCGGCCGACGCGTTCCCGCAGATCAACGGCACCACCTCCCTCACCCGGCAGCGCCTGAGCAAGAACGGCGCGGCCAGTCTGTTCGGCGGCGGCGGCGCACCGGGCGGCGCGGTGCCCATCGGCGGCCGCAGCATCCCGGCGTTCGATTTGTTCCAAGGCGGGTTCGATGCGGCGTGGGAACTGGATTTGTGGGGCCGCGTCCGCCGCGCGGTCGAGAACGCGGACGCGACGCTCGACGCCTCCCGCGAGGCGCGCCGGGCGACGCTGATTTCAACGCTGTCGGAGGTCGCGCGCAATTACATCCAGCTGCGCGGCACCCAGGCCAGCCTGCGCCTCACGCTGGATAATTTGGCATCCGCGCAGGAGAGCGCGAGCCTCACGTCCGAGCGCTCCCGCGCCGGGCTTTCGACCGATCTGGACGTGGCCAACGCCCGCGCCCAGGTGGAAAGCACCGCCGCCATCCTGCCGCAACTGGAACAGCAGGAGCAGCAGGGCATGAATGCCATCAGCCTGCTACTCGGGATGCCACCCGCCACGTTGCAGGCGGAGCTGGGGACCGCCGCCCCGGTGCCGCCGTTGCCGCCCGCGGTGCCGATCGGCCTGCCGTCCGAGCTCGCGCGCCGCCGTCCGGACGTACGCCAGGCGGAGGCGCAGCTGCATGCCGCGACCGCCAGCATCGGCATGGCCCGGGCGGATTTCTACCCCAAGATTACCCTGTCCGGCAGTGTCACGCTGCAATCGACCCAGCTGAAAAATTTGGCCGGCATCGCCTCCACCGCCTATTCGATCGGTCCCAGCATCACCCTTCCGATCTTCGAGGGCGGACGCCTCCGCCGCACGGTGGAGCTGCGGGAGGCGCAGCAGCAGGAGGCGGCGATCACCTACCAGCGCACCATCCTGCAGGCGTTTACCGAGGTGGACAACGCGCTGATCGCCTATGGGGCGGAGCAGCGGCGGCGGCTTCGGCTGGTGGCGCAGGTGGAGCAGGCAAAGCTCGCGCTCGGCCTCGCGCAATCCCGGTTCCGCCAGGGCATTTCGGATTTCCTG
>JAYVOF010000035.1:0-6419 GCA_043758105.1 Rhodospirillales bacterium
CCCTGGATTGCCGCGCCCCAAGCAGGGCTCGCAATGACGGGTGTCAGCCCGATTTCGCCGGAACCGGAAGGGTAAAGACCCGGGCGATCAGCGACTGCAGTAGCGAAAACACCGTCTCCACCCCGAACCCGGCCAAGAACGCCACCCCCGACGCCGTCAGCGTCAGCGCCCCGATCAGCGCGGAACCCACCGCCTCCGTCGCGGTCGCCTGGATCGGTGTGTACGAGCTGAAAAATAGCCCGACGCACGCCCCCACCACCAGCCCCAGCGTAAGCCGCACGGGTGCCAAAAAGTAATCCCGCGGGCGAAGCGTGCTGTCATGCACCTTCTGATAATGGTCCAATGTCACGAAGATCGCCGAGCCGATTAAGCCGAAGATCACCGGCAGCACGAAATTGCCCCACACCAGCAACACCGGAGCAATCTTGAACTCCACATCGCCCGACAGCAACGACGCATCGGTCACATCGCCGCACCACGGCCACCAGCACGTCATCACGTTCCGCGTGATCGCAAAACCGCTGCCGACCATGCCGGGCCAATTCTGGCTATACACCCGCAGATCGCCGCGCACGATGCCGAGCTTGGCCCGCAATACATCGTCCCGCCCGCAAATATCCCGCTCCTCTGGCGTGTCGTAGGCGAGCCACCCGGGCTGATCTTGCAGCGGAATCCGGGCGCGGGCGACCAACGCGCGGTCACATAGCCGATAGGCGGTGAGCGGGATCGCCCCACCCGCCACCCGGACCGGTCCGGCCATCGCCTCGTTCCGGACGGGTCCGAGCGCCAGCTCCAGCTTCAGTTTCTCGATTCCGATCGCCGACTGCTCGGTCCGCAGCAAATCCAAATTCTGCAACAGCGCCTTACCCAAAGCCACCTTGGCCGATTCCCACACCGCCAGCGCGGTCGCAAGGATCGCGAGCACCAGGATCATCCGCTGCAAATATCGATGCCCAAACGCGCGGGTGGCGAGGTTGCCATACGCGTCCTGTGCCAGATTGACCCGTGACGCCGCCCGCCGCCGCAACGGCCCGGCCACCATCGTCGTATAGGCGACCGTGAGGCCCGACGCCGGCGCCGCCACTGTATTGAGCGCATCCCGCACGATCTGCATTGAGGCCCGGTCATTCGGCCCCGGCTGCACCGTGGCGCTGGCGCACAGCCGCCCCTCGACGTCGCTCACCGCCTGAAACACCTCGACGGGCGTGAGCATGGCCCCGGCCGTGCGCGGATCCGGAACCTGGATCGCGCTCAGCCCCTCGGTCGGATTGCCGGCGACATAATCCACCAGCATCCAAATCTCGCTGATCAACGCCAAAATCTGCGCCCGGCTACTCGGCGTCTCGTCTGCTACCCTGGGATGGAGCGCCATGTCGATCTCCCACGCGTTCGCCTCGATGCGGCATTAACCCGGGGATGACGTAGCACGTTTGATATGAACCCGCAACGAACAGCCGCACTCGATCGACAGGGAGTTTCGTCATGACGTCCATCACGCCCTTCCTCTGGTTCGATAACAACATCCCCGAGGCGGTTTCCTTCTACAAATCGGTGTTCCCCCATGCCAAGGTCGAAACCGTCAACGACTTCACGGCGACGTTTGAACTAGAGGGCCAGCGCTTCCACGCCCTCAACGGCGGCTCCACCCACACGTTCAACGCGGCCGTTTCCTTCTTCATCAGCGTCGAGAGCCAGGACGAGGTGAATTATTTCTGGAACCACCTGACCGCCGACGGCGGCGAACCCTTAAGATGCGGCTGGCTCAGGGACAAATCCGGCCTCTCCTGGCAGGTCGTGCCCACGGCCCTGGGCCGTTACTTGAGCGATCCCGACCGCACAAAGGCCGGTCGTGTCATGCAGGCCATGATGCAGATGCAAAAAATCATCGTCACCGAGCTCGACCAGGCCTATGCCGGCTGACTGCGCCGAGGCTGGCCGTCTCCGCGCTCAAGTCTCACGCCGGCGCACGTGGCGCGGCAGTGGCGTAAGCGGGAATGCGGCCGGGTCGTCCTCCCACGGGTTGAAAACCGCCGCACCGCTCTGACGCACATCCCGCACATTCCGGGGTGCGAGATACAAATTATGCTCGAGCGCCGTCACGGCCAGAAGCGTATCGATCACCGGCGGAGCGTGTCCAGTGTCCCGCCGCACCGTGCCGCTGATCACGCCCCAACGCCGCACAATCCCGTCCGCCAACGGAAGCAGGCGGGCGGCAAACCGGGCGATAAACCGGGCGCGCAAATCCATATAACGCACCCAGCGCATGGCGCTGCCCGGTAAATTGGCACTGCCCTTGTCGTATTCTGCGATGGTCAAACTGCTCAGATAAAGACTGGGCCTCGTCCTGAGCATTCACGGCTACCTTTTACAGCAACGTCCTCATCTCACCCGCGGTCGTATTGCGCGGAAAAAGAGATGGAGCCGATCAAACCGAGATCAGGCTTATTTCTGATACAATCTCGATGCAGTCTCAATATTAGCCTTGTACACGAGTATTTGTTTAGTCACGCATATCTTCGCCGCTTCATTTCCAGGGGCTAACAGTATCGTGATCCACCTACAATTAACTTGAGTTTCACGCGCCGACAGGATGTGTTCAGCAAATAATGATAAAATAAAAAAGGAGCTTCAAATGAGCCCGATCGTCCTTAGCCGCGCACTATGTTGTATGGTCTTTTCAGTGACCTTTAACCTGGAATGTACAAAAACCGGCGCAGCAGCGACTTTCGTGGGGCCACCCGTCCTGAACAGTGTGAATGGACAGCTCAGTGTCCTGATGGTCGCGGCCGAACACACTCAGCCAAGCCTGAGCGGCTTCAGCGGCGTAAAATTCTGGACCTACGAAGTATGCCAGATGCCGGCTGTGGCAGTGACCGCCTGCCCGGCCGGGACGGGCCAATCCGGCCTTGGTGGAGTGCGCCTGGCGCTGAAGCAGGGCGACACCCTGCGCGTTCGTCTGGTGGACCACCTGCCTCCGGTCACGGCCGCACAGGTCCATCACGTCCTCGACTACGCTCCGCTCGCTTTCAACCCGACCAACCTGCATACGCACGGGCTCATCGTCGATCCGCATAACGCCCAAAACTCAAAGACGGATCCCTATGGTGACTACGTTTTACTGGAACTACCGCCGCCGAACATCCCCTATCCGACCGCCGGCGCGCACGGCACGGTGATCACCAGTAATGGATACGTGGATTACCTTTATAATATCGAGTTGACCCATCCATCTGGTCTGTATTGGTATCATCCTCATCTGCACGGCATCTCGCTCAACCAAGTCAGTGCTGGGCTGGCCGGGCCGATATCGATAGGAACGCCTGTCGATTATTGTGATGATGCCGCCTGCGTGAACGCGGTCGAGGCTGCAACGATCCGGTATCTGACCCTGAAGGATACGCAAATCCTCAGTAACGGTCAGCTGCAAACGCAAGAGGATCCGACCTTCTGCGGACCGCCCGTGATCAATCCGGCCGCCGGGCTGCCCCAGGGCTCGTGTCCCGGGGTCGCCCCCAACTCCGGAAGCTGGATCCATACCGTTAGCGGACAGATTTATCCTGCCATCACCGTCGGCCCCGGGGGTGATGTCTGGGAGATCGTGAATGCAAGCGGCAATCGCTCCTACGAACTCGCCGTGGGTGATCCCGTCGCAAAGTCGGCGATCGCACCCATACCGAAGCAGGTCTTGACGATCGACGGCGTGACGATCAACGCCAAATCGGCGGCAACTCAGCCCGAGATCGCGGCCCTGGTGGCCAATCAGCTTTCCGTCGTACGCTGCCCGGGCGCCACATCCGTCACCATCAATCAGGCCATCTGCGCCACCAAGATACGGATGATGCCCAGCAGCCGGGTCGCTGTGCGCGTCGTCCGCCCCGACACGCTGGCCACACCGCTCAACCTAAAGCTCTACACGGCGCTCTACGGCACCGGCAACCTTGGCGTGGCCGGGGACCAATGGCCCGCCATCGGGCTCGCCTCACTAACCTTCAGCCCGAAGGACCCCGCGCAGCCCCTCGCGGTCACGACCAAGAATGTGACCGTGGCGACCATCTCAGCGACCGGTCAGCTCACCGCCGCGCCAGTCGTCCGGACGGCGGGCAGCACGACACTCACGAGCGCATCCAGCGCGAGTGCCTCCGGCGCGCTGAGCGACGCGGGCCTGACCGCCCCAGGAACCACCCCGGTGGTCAACCCGTGCCCGGCGCTTGCGCCTGGCAGTCATCGGCGCATCAAGTTCGGCTATCCGACCCCGACCACATTCGGCCTCGGTTACGAAGAGGTCGATTCGTCGGGGGTAGCGACGAACACCCAGCAGATCGTCCAGTTCGACCCAGCAAAGCCCACAGTCTGCGTCCCGGTTCCGTTGAACGGCAGCACATATGAGATATGGGAGCTACAAAACTACACGCCCGAGGACCATAATTTCCACATCCACCAGACACGGTTCTTTCTCGTATCAGGCGGGGTTGCCCCTGGCACCACTATTCCGGCACTGCTGAACGGTGACCTGGTGCTGCATGATAATATCCCGCTGCCGCGCGCGGCCGGCCCCACCGGATGCGATGGCATCGTCTCCTCCGATGGCGTCAAGCCTAACAATCCGCCAACCCTGTGTACCCCCACGAGCACCTTCGTGGTCATACCCTTCCGCGAGATCGGCGACTTCGTCTTCCACTGCCACATCCTCGAACATGAGGACGGCGGCATGATGGCGCGTATCCGTGTCCAAGCCGGTCTGTAACGATCGGACACGCCTGAGAGCCCGGATAGGAGGCTTACTCCTACCTGGGCTTCTCAGCCTTGCCTCTTTCGGACAGCCTCCCGCCATTCCTTTGGCGGGGGGCGCCATCTGTCGGCCGCGGCAGGCCGGTCAGGGTCCGTCTTACGCCGAAATCGCCCTCGCGGCACGGCGGCAGCGGGCAAGGCTGTTCGAGAAAGCGGCATTGCAGATGGAGACGAACGAGCGTCAAGGCGGGGCGGAACATTCAGGCGACAATCAATGACCCGCCCATGGGCCGTCGGCTTGACCGCGTGGCTGCTCTCCAGCGGGGTCGTGAATGCGCAGCTGGCGCCTTCACCTTCACCGCCCAGTGCACTGTGGCTTTCCGGCACAGTGCTTGCACCGACTGGGAGGTGGGCTATCCTTTCCAGGGATGGGCAACAGGTCAGCCTTGAAGAAGGTGACCAGATCGGCCCATGGTCGGTTATTCGCATCGGCGCCGGGTCAGTGGCGGTCGTAGGGCCGGACGGGGAGCACAGCCTTACGCTCGGCGATGTAAAGGCCCTGCCATCGCTGTCCCTTGTGCGGGAGCGGCCGTTCTGGAGCAATCCGTGCGGACGGTCCCATTTGCGAGATGCGGCTGGCCGAAGCGTGCTGCCCTATCCAGATCCCTGTATCGCCGCGCTGACCTTAACAACGGGTGACCTACAAAGATCACCGGCTCCGGGCCCGCCGTAGCAACAAACGGACTGAGCCCAGGTTCGCCGCATGCGGATGCGCCGCCGCCAGGACCAAGGGGCGCAACTCCGGCAGGTTCAGCCATAACGGAAACTCCCGCCGGATCACGCCGCCATGCTCGCCGCTGCCACGTCCCGTAATGACCTCCACGCAGCGGACTTGTTCGGCATAAGCATCGGCCAAGAAGCCCCGGAGTGCCACAAACGCCCGCGCGGCCGTCCGCCCGTGCAGGTCCAGCGTCCGCGACACCGGGAGCTTACCGGTCCGGAAACGCTCCCACGTCGCCCGGTCCACGCCGCCCGGTGAGGTTCCAATGTCGAGCGGACCCGCCGCGCGAATCTTCGGCCGGCGCATAACGACCGGTGCCGGAGCAAAAACCGGCGCCGGAGCCGCGGGCACCTCCGGCGGTGCCGGCACCACCACGCCATCCAGGGGCCGAATCTGCTGGGCATAGACGGCCCAAACCGCCCGGTCATGCTCGGTGAGGACGCGCCGTTTTCGCAGCATTAGGAGCGCTGGGCGGCCCCTCTTGCCGATAGGTCATCCTCGATCAGCACCACATGCAGCCGCCGCGGGCCATGCGCACCCAGCTCCAGCGTCTGCTCGATATCGGCCGAGCGGCTGGGGCCCGTCACCCACATCACGTTGCGCGGCATCGGCCCCGCTTCACGCAGCAAATCCCACGCATCCTCGTAGGGCCCCACCACCCGGCTCGCCCGCAGCACCACGATGGCGGTGTCGGCCAGCAGATTCAGCGTCGTCGGACGGTCCGGGCCGCTCGGCAGCATCAGGGTGCCGGTCTCGGCCACCGCGGCGAAACCGTGCTGGATGCTGACCACATCCGTCGCCTCCGCCCGGCCCTCATGCAGCAATAACAACGGACGGCTGTGCCACGGGATCGCCTGGAGCTCCGGATGTGGCGCCATGACCGCCATCGACGGCAGGTTCTGCCCGGCAA
>JAYVOF010000036.1:0-17057 GCA_043758105.1 Rhodospirillales bacterium
GGCAACGGCAAAACGCCCAAGCCCCCCCGCGCCTCGACGACGGATGCGGATGCGCGCGTGATGAAGATGGCCGACGCCGGGTTTCGCCCGGCCTATAACGTGCAGGTGGCGAGCACGGCGGGCGAACTGATCGTTGTGGCAGTCGAGGTGACCAACACCGGCTCTGATCACGGCCTGATGCGGCCGATGCTGGAACGCGTGCGCGCGCTGACCGGCCGGTTTGCGGTGCGTCATCTTGTCGATGGCGGCTATGGCAGTGCCGATGACATCGAGTGGGCGCACGGCCAGGGGATCGAGGTTTATTGCCCACCCAAGCAGAGCAAGACCGGCGCCGATCCTTATCTGCCGCGACACAGCGATGGCGCGGGAATGGCGGCATGGCGAGCGCGGATGGGCAGCGACGCCGGCAAGGCCCAGTATCAGCAGCGCACCATATGCGAATGCATCCACGCTCGCTGGCGGAATTGGGGTTTGCGCCAATTCACCGTGCGAGGCCTGGCAAAGGTCCGCGCCGTCGTACTTTTATATGCTCTGACCAACAATGTTTTGCAGGCTAACCGCCTCGCGAACGCGTAAGCGCGGGACCAAGGGCCGACGGAACCCGGCCAGCCGACCATACCCGGGCCTCAAGCCGTCTACTGACATCGCCGTCTGCTTACGAAAAGCCGGCCAGCCCAACCGCCGGGGCGAGCCGAAACCACAAACTCTGACAAAAACGCGCACGCAAACTCGAATGCTTCACAAGCTCTACGGCTTGCTTCCAGAGAATTGCTTGTAAGATCCCGCTCCCGAGTTTCGGGGCTGTTTAAACTGACGTAAACGGCTATGGTAGCAGGAACGGATGGTGTAAATGGAAGTTACTGAGCCGGTATGTTTGATCCTTCTCGCGGTATGGTCAGCCGTCGACCTCCTTGAGCGCGCCGGTCATTTCCAGGCAGGCGGCGGCAGTAGTGTATTAAAGCTAGGCTACCAGCTTGCCGTATGCGTTGTTTCTGGCCTTATACTATCGGTCGTGCTGTACTTTGTCACCCACTATTCCATCGCCGTGTCGGTAGCATGTGGCACCTTGGTTGTGAGCTTTCTCGGGGTCTGCGCGGGGTTCGTTTTTGACAAACCGTTCACAACGGCCCCGTGGCTTAAATCAGCCGCCCCTTTGCTTACGTTCTTTGCACCTATCATTTTGCTAATCGAGTGCGTTATGGCCGCGCGGCACATCGGCGGTTCGTAATAGCGATCAGGTAATTGGCTCAGGTCCTATCTGTTGTACTCGCATACAAAAAGCACCTCGCACTTCTGAACAATAGTAAGCGTAGGGTGGGGTGCTCTTTCGCACCCCACCGTCACCCGTGGAACCGGCGCGGTTATTCCGGCCTGGCTTCGACCTCTCCAAACCCGGTGACATCATCATTCGCCTGCGCCCAATCGGCCGGGTAATCGCCCCTCGCCACCGCTCGCCTGAAGGAGGAATGCGGCCAATCGGCCGCCCGCGCGACGAGGCCGTGTTTGACCGGGTTGAAATGAACGTAGTCGACGTGCCGGGTAAAATCGTTGGGATCGCGCACGGTGTGCTCCCAAAACCGGCGTTGCCAAATCCCGCGCTCTCCCTTGGCGGCGCGGGAGGCTGAGCGGGTTTCGCCGGTGGGGATTGCGGCCGAGAACCAGCGCTTGATTAGGGTCCATCGCAGCGAATAGTCGGTATCGCCTTCGGGCAATGTCCAGATCGCGTGCATGTGCTCTTGGAGCACGACCCATGCGTCGATTTGGAACGGATGCAGCTGTCGCGTGCGGCCGACGGCCGCTCGCAAGGCGGTTATTTCACGGACGAGAAGGTCGGTGCGCCGGTCGTTCAGCGCCAGGGTGAAGAAGTAGGTTCAGCCCGGCAGGCGGTGGCGGCGGTATCCGGGCATTCGTTAGGTGTTGGCATTGTGGGTCAAGGGGAGGCTTTTTGCATGGGAGGGGTGGGGTGCGGAAGGGCACCCCACCCTACGGATTGAAGCTGCTCCCAGACGCGGTCTGCGGTGAAGGGGGGGGTGGTGAAGCGTTGGCCGGTGGCGTCGGCTAGGGCGTTGGCGAGGGCGGCGCCTACTGGGTTGAAGGGGCTTTCGCTCATGGATTTGGCGCCTAGGGGGCCGTGGGCGTCTTCGGTGGTGGCGAACAGGACTTCGGTGCGGGGCACGTCGGCCCAGGCGGGGATGTGGTATTGGCGGAAGGCCGGATTGGTGACGGTGCCGGTTTCGTCCACGTGCAGGTTTTCGAACAATACTGCGCCTAGGGCTTGGGCTACGCCGCCCTCGACTTGGCCGCGGAGCTGCATCGGGTTCAGCACGCGCCCGG
This sequence comes from Rhodospirillales bacterium, assembly GCA_043758105.1. Lineage (GTDB taxonomy): Bacteria > Pseudomonadota > Alphaproteobacteria > Acetobacterales > Acetobacteraceae > JANPPS01. Next base: position 2,335 of record JAYVOF010000036.1, read on the forward strand.
CGTCGGCGGCGTGGATGCTTTTTAGGATGCGGATGTGGCCGGTGTTGCGGTTGATCGCGATTTGGAAGCCTTGGACGTTGAAGGCGACCGAGCGGGGGGTGGCGTCGGCGCGGCGAATGACCGCTAGGCCCGGGGGCAGCTCGGTCAAGGGGGTGAGGCGGTTGCCGTTTAGGACGCCGGCCTCTACCAGCCCGCCGCCGCCGGTGGCGGTCAGGATGCGGTCTCGCAGGGCGCGGGCCGCGAATTCGGTGGCGCGGCAGGCGACTACGGTGCCGGTGCTGCCGAAGGCGCCGGTGTCGTGGCCGATGAGGTCGGTGTCCGATTGTTGCAGGCGGATCGCGTCCGGGGTGGTGCCTAGGATTTCGGCGGCGACTTGGCGGTGGGTGGTGCTGGTGCCGTTGCCGAACTCCGCCGTGCCGACCAGCAGGTCGAATTTGCCGTCCGGGGCCAGGGAGAGGCGGCTTTCGGCGCGGTGGCCGAAGGGGGGGGCGGTGTCGATCATGGCCATGGCGATGCCCTGGCCGACCAGCCAGCCGGGCTCGGGGGTTGGGCGCGGGCCTAGCGCTTGTTCCACCAGATCCAGGCATTGATCTAGGCCGTAGCTGCCGAACTCTACGTCGTCCAGGCCGTGGATGCCGGCTAGGGAGTCGCCGGGGCGGACCATGTTGCGGCGGCGGAAGGCGAAGGGGTCGATGCCCATGGTGCGCGCCAGGCTGTCGATGGCTTGTTCCATGGCGAAGATGGTTTGGCTTAGGCCGTAGCCGCGGAATGCGCCGCCGGGCACGGTGTTGGTGTAGGCGGCGACGGCTTGCACCTGCTTGTTGGGGCAGCGGTAGATGCCGAGGGATTCGCCGACTGCGTGTTCTAGCACTTGCGCGGTGTGGTTGCCGTAGGCGCCGGCGTTGGCGACCACGTTGAGGGACAGTGCGGTGAGCGTGCCGTCGGCGGCGGCGGCGGCGCGGGCGGTAACGCGCATGGCGTGGCGGGTGGTGGTGGTGGCGAACTGCTCTTCCCGGGTCAATTCCAGCTGCACGGGGCGGCCTAGGCGGAGCGTGGCTAGGGCCACGATGTCCTCGACCAGCATCTCCTGCTTGCCGCCGAAGCCGCCGCCGACCCGCTCGCACAGCACGCGGACTTGCTGCGGCGGCAGGCCGAAGAGGTCGGCGAGGGTTTGTTTGATCAGGAACGGCACCTGCGTGCTGCTGCGAACCACCAGGCGGCCGCCGTCGATCCAGGCGCGGGCGGCGTGGGTTTCAAGGGCGGCGTGCTGAACGCGCTGCAGGGTGCAGGTGATTTCGGCGGTGTGGGCGGCTTGGGCGAAGCCGGCGTCCGGGTCCCCGATCTGGCCCACGATCTGCGCCACGATGTTACGGGTGGGGTCGGCGATGCGGCTGCCGGGTTTGGCGTGGAGGATGGGTGCGCCGGGCTGCATGGCGTCCTCCGGCTCGAACACCGCCGGGAGGATGTCGTATTCCACCTGCAGCGCCCGGCACCCGGCGTCCGCGAGCGCCACGCTGGTCGCGACCACGGCGGCGACGCGCTGGCCGATGAAGCGCATGGTGTCATCCAGCACGCAGGTATCGTCCGGATCGGCGCGGAAATCGTCATGCCGGGCGGTGGAGAATAGGCGCGCGGGGGAGTCCGCGTGGGTGAACACGGCGATCACCCCGGGGATGGCGAGGGCGGCCCGGCTGTCGATGGCCGTGATGCGCGCATGGGCGTGGGGCGAGCGCAGGAGCCGCATGTGCAACAGGCCGGGCATGGCCTCGTCCAGCGTGTAGCGGGCGGCGCCGGTCACGACGGCCTCGGCATCCGGCGCGGGAGCCGAATGTCCGCCGATGTGGGTGACCCCGTGGATGGCGTCCTCGATGGCGCGATAGCCGGTGCAGCGGCACAGATTACCCTTCATGGCGCGCGGCAGGTCTTGGTGCTGCGCCGGGGTGAGCACGCTGGCGGTGAGGATCATGCCGGCGGTGCAGAAGCCGCATTGGAAGCCTTGGGCGGCGATGAAGTGTTGTTGGAGAGCGTGCAATTCTTCCCCCTCTCCCGCCGGGAGAGGGCCGGGGTGAGGGAAATGACGGGCAGTGGCTGGTCCGTGTAATAACGGGTTTATCGCGTCGAGGTCTGTCCCGGCGGTTTCCCTCACCCCAACCCTCTCCCGGAGGGAGAGGGGGCTGCTGGCACTTTTTATTAAAGCGAGGCCTTCTACGGTTGTTATTGTTCTCCCCTCGGCGCGCCAGGCGGGGATCAGGCAGGAGTGGACCGCGCGGCCGTCCAGCAGGACGGTGCAGGCGCCGCAATCGCCGGCGTCGCAGCCTTTTTTCACGCCGAACCAGCCCCGCTCGCGCAGAAACGTGCGCAGGCATTGGCCGGGGGCCGGGGTGTCATCCTGGGGGATGCCGTTTACGATCATTCCGGACTCGTCATGGCGAGGGCCGGCTGAGCCGGCTCTGGCGGCAGGCGCTGTCAGGGACTGGCCTGGTCGCCCCTGGATTGCTCCGGCCAAGCGGCCTCGCAATGACGGGATTTTTTGGTTGGTCCATCATGAAGCCAGTTCCGCCCATAGTTCCGACGCGAGCCGTCGCGTCATGTGGCGGCGCCAGGCGGGAGTGCCATGCACGTCGTCGAACCAAATTGTGGACGGCAGCGTGCGGATGGCGTCCTGAACCGCCGCCTCGTCCGGCCAGCCGGGCCAGGTGAACTGCACCGGGTGGCCGGTACTGGCGGTGATGGTGAGGGTGAAGCCTGGACCCCTGGTCCCCACCAGCAGCGCGGCGGAACGGCCGTGCACGTGCAGGGACGCTTGGCGGAGCGCGGCCCGGCGCTGTAGTGCCGCCGCCGGCAGATCGATCGCCCGCAGCAGTTCGCCCGGCGTCAGCACCGTTTGCTGTGGCCCGATGGTGAAGGCTGCCATGGGCACGCGCCGCTCCGTGCCGTCCGGGGACCAGATTTCTGCCACACCCTCCAGCGCGACCGTCAGCGCCAGCATGGGGGCGGCCGGCAGCGATAGGCAGACGTTGCCGCCGACGGTTGCCATCTCCCACACTTTAAACGAGCCCAGCAGCGCCCGGCAGCACCCAGCGAACAGGGGGGCGGCCTGGCACTCGGGCGGTGCCGCGAACGCTTCCAGCTCGGCGATCGTGCAGGTCGCGGCGATGCGCAGGCCTTCGGCTGAGACCTCCAGCGCGGGCCAGCCGAGCCCGGCCAGATCGACCAGGCGGCGCAACCCGGGCTGCGGCTCGGAGAACAGCCATGTGCCGCCCGCGAGCCAGGCCGCGCCGGTCATGTCGGGCAGGTCCGTGCGGCAGGCAGGGTGGTGCACGCGCTCGACGCCGGGTAGGTCCACTCAGCGGCCTACCACGCATTCGATCTGGCCATGCGGCTCGTCGGTCGCGACGAAGATCATGTTGTCGGCGCTCATGCCGAATGCGTCCAATTTCATCGGGATGTAGTGCTTGTTGGGGCAGGCCATGCGGATGGTGCCGAGCTCCGGGATCGCCGCCAGGGCCGCCTCGCCCATGCGGAACAGGCTGTCCTGCACACCCTTACTATAGGTCGTGGCGAAGACTTCTAGCATCGTGCTCAGCAAAAAGGCGTTGGTGGCGGTGTAGTCGGCCGGGGGTTTGAGCCAGGTCCAGCTGGCGTCCATGGCGGTGGCGGCGATGCGGTCATGGGTGGGGGGCAGCGTCGTGTAGTCGTCGAACACGTAGTCTTCCCAGCCGGACTGGGTCGATTTCAGGAAGGTGAAGCCCTGGATGCCCGACACCACGGTTGTGCTGTCCCGGGTGGCGGTGATCTGGGCGGTGGGCTTGCCGTTCGCGTCCAGCAGGAAGGCGTGCGGGTGGGTGCGGGTCCAGCGGGTCTCGTGCAGCGTGATGTGCGCGGCGGTGACTTGCGGATACCGTTCCAGAAAACGTGCCGCCAGCGCCTGACCATACTGTTCGGTGTTGGCGCGGAGGTTCTCGCGGGCGACGATATAGGCGATGTTCTTGATGGTGTCGGTCGCAACTACCTGGCGGTTGTCGCCAGCGGTGTAGGCGGCGCTGAAATCGCCATCCAGGAGCGTCATGATACTGAGCTCCCGCACCTCGTTATAGTCGCCATCGCGGAACACCCGCATGACGCGGACCCGGCCCTTGCCGTAGCGGTTTTGAATGAGCGGCATGATCGGCCCCTAAATGTGGTCGGACACGATTGGCGCGTGCACGGCGGTGGAGAGTTGGTCCGAGTTGAAATACGCGTTGAGGCTGACCGCCGTGATGGAGGCCAGCAGGATGCCGCTGTCGAGCAGGGTCTTCAGCACGTCCGGCGCCGCTTTGAACAGCGTGGGCGCCACCAGCGGGATCATGCCGAAGCCGATCGAGATGGCCACCACGAACACGCTGCCGCGCTGCTTCTCGTAATCGACGGAGGCGAGGATGCGGATGCCGGTGGCGGCCACCATGCCGAACATCACGACGCCGGCGCCGCCCAGCACCGATTGGGGGACGGAAGCGGCGACGAAGGCGATCTTGGGCAGCAATCCCAGCAACAGCATGATGCCGCCCCCCACCACGCACACCATGGGGCCGGTGACGCCGGTGACGCCCACCAGACCGACGTTCTGCGAGAACGAGGTGTAGGGGAAGGTGTTGAAAATGCCGCCGATCAGCGTGCCGACGCCGTCCGCGCGGAGGCCGCGGGCGATGTCCGCTTGGCTCACGGGCTTGCCCACCATCACGCCCAGGGCCAGGAACATGCCCACGCTTTCGATCATGACCACGATCATCACGAGGCACATGGACAGGATCGCGACGAGGTCGAATTTCGGGATGCCGAATTGCAGCGGCGTCACCAGCGCGAACCAGGGCTGCGTCTCGATGCCCGTGAGGCTGGCCGAGCCCATGGTGAGCGACACGGTGTAGCCCACGATGATGCCGATCAGCACGGCGGTGTTGCGGACGAACCCGGTGGTGAAGCGCAATAGCAGCCGGATCACGGTCAGCACCAGGGCCGCCACGGCAAGGTTGGCGGGCGCGCCGAAATCGGGGGCCGCGGGACGTCCACCGCCGATCCAGTTGATGCCGATCCGCATGAGTGTGATGCCGATCACGGTGATGATGGAGCCGGTCACCACGGGGGGGAAAAACCGCATCAGCCGGCTGATGAACGGCGCCACGATGATGCCGAAGATGCCAGCGGCGATGACGGAGCCGAAGATGCCAGTGATGCCGAGCGCCGGGTTGTTGGCCATGGCCAGCATGGGCGAGACAGAGGCGAAGGTGACCCTCATCATCACCGGCAGCTGGATGCCGACCGGCCCCACGCCATAGGCCGGGATGAAGGTCGCGATCCCGCAGGCGAATAGGTCGGCATTGATCAGCAGCGCCACCTGGTCGCGTGGGAGTTTGAGCGCCGCACCCAGGATGAGTGGCACTGCGACCGCGCCCGCGTACATGACCAGCACGTGCTGCAACGCCAGCACGATGAGCTGCACCGGCGATGGGGTTCGGCTGGACAATACGGCCTGGGACACGCGCGACTCCGATTGGGGCTTGCCATGATCAAGCAAGTGTTATGCCGTAGGGGCATGACAACGCCCCCGATCTGGATCCGCAACCCCCTGGCCATCCTGGCCGATGCACCGGATGGCATTGTCGTGCGGGGCGGGATCATTACCGCGCTGGTTCCGGCCGGAGGGCGCCCGGACGCTTCAGGGGGCGCGGCCGTATTCGACGCAAGCCGGCACGTCGTGATCCCGGGGTTGATCAACACGCACCATCATTTCTATCAGACGCTCACGCGGTGCTACCCGCCCGCGCTGGACCGCACGCTGTTCGGCTGGTTGCAGGCGCTCTATCCGGTCTGGGCCCGCCTCACGCCCGCCGGCTTGGAGGCGGCGGTGACGGTGGCGATGGCGGAATTGCTGCTGTCCGGCTGCACGACGACCACGGACCATCATTACGTGTTTCCGCCCGGTCTTGAGAGAGGGGGATTGGAGCACGCGATCGAGATCGAGGCGGCGGTCGCGGCCCGTTTGGGCATCCGGGCGGTGTTCACGCGCGGTTCCATGAACCTGTCGCAGCGGGATGGCGGACTGCCGCCGGACAACGTGGTGCAGGACATGGACGCGATCCTGGCCGACAGCGCCCGGCTGATCGACGCCCTGCATGAGCCCCAGCCGCATGCCATGCTGCAAATCGCGCTGGCCCCGTGCTCGCCGTTTTCGGTCACCACGCAGCTGATGCAGGAAACCGCCACGCTGGCGGCAGCGCGGGACGTGCGGTTGCACACGCATTTGGCAGAGACGCCGGATGAGGCGGAGTTTTGTCAGGCGCGGTTCGGCTGCACTCCACTTGATTATTTGGAGAATTGCGGTTGGCTGCGGCCCGGCACGTGGCTCGCGCACGGCATCCATTTCAGTCCGCGCGAGATCGAGCGCTTGGGCCGTGCCCGGGTCGGCGTCACGCATTGCCCGTGCAGCAACCAGCTGCTGGCGTCAGGCACCTGCCCGGTTTGTGCGTTGGAGGCGGCGGGCGTGCCGGTGGGGCTGGGGGTGGATGGGTCGGCGTCCAATGACGGGTCCAACCTGATGGCGGAGGTGCGGGCGGCGTTCCTGTTGCAGCGGGGGGCGAACGGGATCGGTGCCGTCAGCCATTTGGATGCGCTGCGCTGGGCGACCGCGGGCTCGGCCGCGTGCATCGGCCGTCCGGAGCTGGGGCGGATCGCGGTGGGACAGGCGGCGGATCTGGCGCTCTATACCCTGGACCAGTTGCGGTTCTCCGGCGCGGGCGATCCGCTGGCAGCGCTGGTGCTGTGCGCAGCGGACCGGGCGGACCGGGTGATGGTGGGCGGGCGTTGGGTGGTGGTGGACGGCGTGATCCCGGGGCTCGATCTGGCCGAACTGCGCCACCGGCATCAGCGGGCTGCACGGATTTTGCAAGCCTAGACTGGTTCCTCCAGGCCGCATCGGCTATCGGACGGCCATGCAAACCTCGTTCTGGCTCATCCGTCATGCCCTCGTTTCCGAAGCCGAGCGCGCGCAGCTCTATGGTATCCGGGACGTGGGCCTGTGTGACGACACGCTGGTGGCACAGGTGCCGCAGTATCAGGCCCTGGCGGCCAAGCTGCCACGCCCGGCGGTGTGGGCCTGCACGCCGCTCTCCCGCACGCGCCGGACGGCGGAGGCGATTTTTGCCGCCGGTTACCCCGCCCAACCCTTGCTGGTGGAGCCCGGGCTGATCGAGCAAAACCTCGGTGAGTATCAGGGATTGCGCCATGCGGAGCTTCCCGCCCTGCTGACCGCGCCGGCGCATCCGTTCTGGCCGCTGGCGGCGGATGCCCGCCCGCCGGGCGGGGAGAGTGTGGTGGAAATGCTGGTCCGGGTCGGCCCGGCGATCGAGGCCGTGGCGGCGCGGCATGCCGGGCAGGATGTGGTGATCGTGAGCCATGGCGGGACGATCCGCGCGGCCGTGGCGCATGCGCTACGGATCGATGCGGACCGGGCGTTGCGGTTTTCCGTGCAGAACCTGTCGCTGACGCGGCTCGATCTGGTGGACGGCGAGTGGCGCGTCGTGTGTGTGAACGAAATTTTCTAGACTCTCACCTTCTGCGGCAGCTTTCCTTAGTAAGGCCATCATTTGCCTGCTAAACTCTACTTATAGGGGGAGGATTCGGCATGCTAAATCTTAGGGGTGCGCTGGTGCTTTTGGCCGGTTTGGCCGGAGCGTCGCCGGTTTGGGCTCAAAGTGGCGCGGGGGCGCCGCAAGAATTGGTGGATCGCGCGACGCTGGCGGCCCAGGACATGCTCAATGACAAGGATGGGCGGGACGCGCAGAGCGTGCTGCGCGGGGCGCGGGCCGTGATGATCTGCCCGCAATTGTTCCGGGCCGGGTTCCTGATCGGCGGTCAGGGTGGCAGTTGCGTGCTGACGGCGCGGGCGGGTGGGGGATCGTGGTCGGGACCGGCCTTTTACACGCTCGGCGGCGCCAGCTTTGGCTTTCAGGCCGGGCTGCAGGATGCGGAGGTGATGCTGATCATCATGTCGGATCGTGGTCTGACGGCGGTGATGGACAGCCAATTCAAGCTGGGTGCCGACGCGACGGCGACGTTCGTTCAATGGGGCGCGGGCGTAGAGGGCGCCACGACGGCGGCACTGCGGGCGGACATCGTGGGCTTCACCCGGGCGCGCGGATTGTTTGCCGGGATATCGCTGGGCGGCAGTCTGATGAGCGCCAAATCCGACTATAACCAAGCCTATTACGGCCGGGCGGTCGCGGCGCAGCAGATCGTCGTGGGCGTGGAGGTGTCGAACCCCGGTGCCGACCCGCTGCGGGAGGTTCTGACCCGGCAGGGCGGACCGGCCGCGCATTAAACCGGAAATATATTGCCGTTGACTCGTCCCGCGAGCGGCTCGATCTTTATTGCCTCAAGGACGCGCTTTATCTCATCTTTCTTATTTGGACCAATTGCCAAAAATTCTATAAAAGTAAATCGAACATCTTTTTACAATCGCTAGCTGGCCCGGGCGTCCTGAAGATGCTACTGATACGGGAATGAGCATGGATTATCACACGCGGATCTCCGATCGGCAGGCGGTCCTCAAGAGGGCGAAGCTGGTTTATCGTGATACTGTGATCGATTGCCTTGTGACCGACCAATCAGCCTCGGGTGCCCGGGTTCGGCTCGGCACCGTGATGCTGATACCGGACCGGGTCACGATCCATTTCCCGGGTGGATCGGCCTTCGATGCGACCCGGCGGTGGTCGCGCGGCACCGAAATCGGTTTGGAATTCGTGGGCGCCGCCACATGGAGCTGCGATGCCCGGGTGGAGGCGCTCAATGTCTATGAAAGCATGCGGAACCGCAGCTTCCCGCCGCTTCAGCGCCTGCAGGACCTCAACTATTTCGATGATCCCGGCCTGCGCGCCCTGGCCATCGAGACGGAGGCGGCGCTCGTGAAGCTCGAGGCTGGATTGCGCAGCCGCGCCCAGGTGGCACCTTAGCGCCAGAGCGGGCATGATCGGACGGCGCATTCTGCGCCGATCGGAGTGCGCGCCGTTGAGTGACATTATTTGGATCCGCGTCGCCGACGCTACGCAGGTGTCAGAGGGTGAGGCATTAGCGATCGAGGCCGGCCGCCTCCGCCTCGGGCTATTCCGGGTCGAGGGTATGCTGTTCTGCATCGATAATATCTGCACGCACGCTCACGCTCTCCTGACGGAGGGCTGGCTCGAGGGTCACACCATCGAATGCCCGCTGCATGCCGGGCAATTCGATCTGCGCACCGGATGCGGCATGGGGCCACCGATCGCCCGGGACGTGCAGACCTATCCGGTGCGGGAGGAGGATGGCGGTGTGCTGATCGGCGTGCCGCATGCCTGATGCCGGCGTGCTGCCCGGCTTCGTGCTGGCGACGATCGTGCTGAACCTGATCCCGGGGCCGAACGTTGCGCTGATCGTCGCCAACTCGGTCGCCTATGGCACGCGCTACGGCCTGCTGACCATCGCCGGCACCAGCCCGGCGCTGATGCTGCAACTGGCGCTCACCACGTTTGGAATGACGGAGGCGATCAGCGTGCTTGGCACCGGCTTTGGACTGCTGCGCTGGGTGGGAGTGGCCTATCTGATCTATGCCGGCGTGCAGCAATGGCGGGCCCCCGCCGCGGATCTTGCGGCCGTCGCACCGCGGCCGCGCTCGGCCGGAATCATGTGGGGCCGGGGCTTTTTGGTGTCGTTGCTGAATCCGAAGACGCTGCTGTTCTTCAGCGCCTTTCTGCCTCAGTTCATCGTCGCCGACCGTCCGGCCGGGCCACAGCTGGCGGTGCTGTCCGCGGTGTTCGCGGTGGTGATGGTCTGTGGCGATAGTCTATGGGCCTTGGCGGCCGGGCGGGCGCGCCCGTTTCTGATCCGCCGCGGCCGGCTCGCGAACCGGTTGTCGGGCGGCGCCATGGTGACGGCCGGAATGGGCCTGGCGCTGGCCCGGGTCGAGTAATACCAGAGGCCATTGGCATCGACCCTTATTTTCATTTCGTCTGCATTGTGGACAGGTCACATAACGCGGGCGCTGGTATAATATAATTACGCCAGAAAATTCAACCGCGTGGCCAGGCCCAGACGCACGGTGATCGGGTGATGGTCCGACCGATGCCGCGGTAATGCCAGCGCGTCGCTGCACGACAACCCCCGGACCAAACACCGGTCGATCCGCAACGGCCAAATGTCGAGCGAACGATGCGTGGGCTCCCGCGGGCCCACATCGCGGAACCCGCGCAGCAGCGCCGGGCCGACCAGGTTGTAATCCCCCAGCACCGCGGCGCGCGGCGGCAGACGGCTCGCGATGCAGCGCAACTGCCGCCGGTTCAGCATCTGGCCGTGCGAGAGGTGGACGTTGGCCACGGTAAACGCCCCGAGGTCGATCAACTGCGCCACCCGCTCCACCATCGCCCCACGCGGCAGCGACAGCACCGTGGGCGCGGGCACGACCGCCGGGCTCCACATCGCCAGGCCGTGGATGCGCCCCGGCAGCGGCACCCGCGCATACGACCCGCCGAGAATGAGCGGCAACTCGTCGATCCGCTGCGTCGCCTCCTGCATCAACATCAGATCCGGCTTTTGCTGCCCGATCAGCGCCACCACGTCGTCGATCGAGGCCCCGGTGAGGCGCAGCAGGTTCCAGCTCACGACCTTAAGCGTGGTGTTGCGCGCCCGGCTGTCCTGGATCGGGTGCGCGTGGGGTGCCCGGAATTGTCCCCGATACAGCATCTGGACGGTCAACCGGCCCGGCGATGACGGCGTAACCGCCAGGCCCGCACCAGCAGCGTAAGCGCGACCCAGGCGGCCATAACGGCCACGGGGAGCGTCAACACCAAGGGCCAGAATACCGCGACCCCCGCCACCACCAGCAAAATAGTGCCACCGGCCGCCATCACCTTGCTCTCGGCCGGTCCTAAAGCGCGCCGGTTGGTGAGCGCCGCGCCGACGGCGCTGCCCAACCCCACCGCGCCCGCCGTGAGCCGCCCCGGACTGCCGCGCCGCGCCGGGCGATCATCGACCGCCTCCACCCGCCCGAGGTCCAGCAGGATCTCGGTCGCGTGGTCGAGGTCGGCGCGGAACATGTCCTGCATCGCTCCGGCAAAGCCCTCATCCTCGACCGCCACATCGAGCTCCCAATTGCCCATCCAGCTGGCGATATTGAGGTTGCTGGAGCCGATCCGCGCCCAGCGCCCGTCCGCCACCGCGGTCTTCGCGTGCAGCATCGGGCCGTCCCATTCGAACACCCGGCACCCCGCCTCCAGCAACGGGCGATAGCCGGCGCGCGATAGGGCCTTCGCCACCGGAAGGTCGGACGCGCCGGGCACCAGCAGCCGCACGTCCACCCCATCGCGCGCCGCGTCGCATAGGGTCTGAACATAAGCCGTCGTGCCCACGAAATAGGCATCCGTCAGCCACAGCGTGTGCCGGGCGATGCCGGCAATCAGCTGATCGAACCGATACAGCCCCATGGTATTGGGCCGGCTGCCGATCACCCGGAGCGAGATGGTCCCCAATTTTTCCGGCGCGGAATCGGCCACGTCCGGCCCGGGGCGGCCGCCCCCCGCATGCGCCCAGCTTTGCGCGAACGCCGCCGCTATGTCCGCCACCGCCGGGCCCCGCAGCTCGATCCCGGTATCGCGCCAGGCGGGATGGCCCGGCCGCTCCGTCCAAACGTCACCGACGCAGAGGCCGGCCACGAATCCCACGCCGTCACACCGCAGCGATTTGCGATGGTTGCGGCTCAGCCAGAAAAGCGGCGAGTCCAGCCGGGGCCGATTGAAGCACCGCACCTCTGCCCCCGCCTCACGCAATGCACGCCAGAAAGCGCGGGGCGTGCCGATGCAGCCGAGCCAGTCATAGAGCACGCGGACCTGCACACCCTGCCGGGCCTTATCGGCCAACGCGGCGGCGAACTGGCGTCCGGTGGCGTCGTTCCGGACGATATAGTTCTCGAAGTCGATCACGTTCCGGGCGGCCCCGATGGCGTCGAGCCAGGCCGGGTAGTTCTCCGCCCCGTCCCGCAACAGCCGCACCGAATTCCCCGCGACCGGAGCGGCACCGGCCATGCGGGAAAACAGCTGTTCGGCCGCAATGCGGGCCAAGGACCGTCCGGCACCGCGCGTCGGATCACCACCGTGATCCGGTCCGGGATGCGCGGGCACCCGAAACATGCGGCCAGACCGCCACGCCAACACTGCACGACCGAGCCGCCCATGCTTGCGCGGGGTCATTTCAGAGCACATCGTTTAAAGGATCATGGCAGCATACAAGCAGATCTGCTGCCATACGATGCCGTCAGGTGCTATTTCGGCATCGTAGATCCAGCCACGCTGCCCTGCGGCAGGGGGGCGGGATACGCCATCTGGCCGGTGTCAGTCGGATGGGTCTGCCCCGTGGTCGTCGTCGTTTTAAGATTGCCGGCCGGCGCCGGAGCCGGATAAGCCGCGGAACCCGTGTCTTTGCCCGGGGCCGTCGCGGACGCCGCCGAGTTGCCCTGCGGCACCGGCGTCGGATACGCCATACTGCCGGTATCGGCCGGTGCCTGGGTCTGTGCAGCGAGCGGGCTGGCCAGGCCGAGGCTCAACAGGGCGGCGAAGGCCAAAACGGAACGAGACATCAAGAATTCCTTTCCAGAACGGGCAGCGTAGTGGGGCGTAACCAAAACAGGTCCAGCACTATAAACCTGGAGTATTGCAATAGTTCCACGTTTTTGTGAACGGCCCGCAAGGCCGCCACGGCACCAGGGTGACGGCGCGACGCCGTCGTGCCAGCTTTCGATCTCCCGCCGCAGGAGGTTACACATACGCCCATCACGATCATCGGCCGAACCGGTATGACCCTCGACCTGGTGGCGCAATCCTTGGTCAGCGGCCTGTTGATGGGCCTGATCTACGCCCTGGTCGCGGCCGGGCTGTCGTTGATCTTCGGCCTGATGGACGTGGTGAATTTCGCGCATGGCGAGCTGCTGATGCTGGCGATGTATGCCGCCGTGGTGATCTTCGGCGCGACCGGCTTGGATCCGTTGCTGCAATTGCCGTTGGTGGCCGCCCTCATGTTCGGGCTCGGCTGGGGCATTTATCGCGGGGTGATCGCCCGGGCGCTGAGCGTGCGGTTCAACAAGGGCATGGTGCAGATCTTCGCGACGTTCGGCCTGGCGATCTTCATCCGCGGTGCCGCGCAATTCGTGTTCGGCGGTGAGTTCCAGAGCCTATCCCACACCTGGCTCAGCGGACGCACCCTCCATGCCGGCCCGGTCTATGCGCCGTTGCCGCAGGTCGCGGCCGGGCTCGTCTGTGTGCTGGCCTTCGCCGGGCTGCTGCTGATCGGACGCACCGAGTTCGGGCGCGCCTTGGAGGCCACGCGGGAGGACCGGGACGCGGTGGCGCTGATCGGCATCGACCGGGACCGGATTTTCGCGCTGGGCTGGGGATTGGGCTCGGCGACGGTGGGCATCGCCGGGGTCATGCTGATCGCATTCTATTACGTCAATCCTAACGTTGGCGCGAATTTCGCCGTGATTGCCTATGTGACGGTGGCCCTGGGCGGCTTTGGCTCCATCCTGGGCGCACTGGTGGCCGGGCTGGTGATCGGCGAAATGGAGGCGCTGACGGCCTTGGTGCTGGAGCCGAGCCTAAAACAGGTCGGGATGTTCGCGATCTATCTGGCGGTGCTGATGGTACGTCCGCGCGGCCTGTTCGGGCGGCTATGAACAGCATCACCCGGCGTCGCCGGCGGCAGCTTTGGGTGGGTGCCGCGGTCCTGGCGGGCCTCACTGCGCTGCCGTTCGGCGTGCGTGACGTTTATCTGCAAAACCTTATCATCATCACGCTGCTGTATGCGGGCCTGAGCCAGGCGTGGAATATCTTGGGCGGCTATTGCGGCCAGATCTCGCTGGGCCACGCATTGTATTTCGGTATCGGCGGCTATGTCAGCACCATGCTGTTCGTGCACGCGGGCGTGCCGCCCACTGTCGGGATGTTCGCCGGTGGTGCCGTGGGCGGGCTCGTGGCCTTGCTTGTCGGCTGGCCATGCTTTCGCCTGAGTGGGCATTATTATGCCATCGCCACGGTCGTGGTCGGTGAGGTCGGTTATTTGCTGTTCCTGAACTGGGACTGGGTCGGCGCGGCGACCGGCATCACCATTCCGTTCAAGGGCGAAAGCTTGATCGATTTGCAATTCCGCACCACCAAACTGCCGTTCCACTTCGTGGTCCTGACCTTCGCGGCCCTCACCTGGATCACCGCGTGGATGATCGAGGGCAGCCGGTGGGGCTATTCCTGGCGCGCCGTCCGGGATGACGTGATCGCGGCCCGCAGCCTGGCCGTCCGGGTGTTCCCGTCCAAGATGGCCGCCGCCGCCATCAGCGGGTTTTTCACCGGCATGGGCGGCGCGATCTACGCGCAATACGTCGGCTACATCGACCCCGACAGCATCCTGGCCGGCCATCTCAGCATCCTGATCGCGCTGCCCGCCGTGCTGGGCGGCGTGGGGACGCTGTGGGGGCCGTTGCTGGGTGCCTCGGTCTTGCTACCGGTGAGCGAACTGTCCCGCTCGTATCTCGGCGGTGGCGGTCAGGGCGTGGATCTTATGATCTACGGCGGCCTGATCATAGCCGTGGCGCTGGCGCGGCCGGCGGGTCTTCTTAGCTTGTTCCAGCGGCGGTCCGCGTGAGCGCCCTGGCCCTCACCCCAGCCCTCTCCCGCAAGCGG
>JAYVOF010000037.1:0-17054 GCA_043758105.1 Rhodospirillales bacterium
CGGCTCGTGGCGTCGCACGCCCCGCTTACGCTGATGGCCACGAAGGAGGCGCTTCGCCGCATCCGGGATCGTTCGCCGGCCGACGGATCGGATAAAGATCTGATCGTGATGTGCTACATGAGCGCCGATTTCAAGGAAGGAATGGACGCGTTCCTGACGAAGCGGGCGCCGGTCTGGACCGGTCGATAGAGTTTTGACCCCGTGGCCAGGTTGGCTACAACGTCCCTATTGGGGGACCATTGGACAAGTTAGCGCGCGTTGCATGCGGCACGATCGGAATTGGCCTGGTCGTTTTGGGGCTGAAGACGGCCGCCTGGGCGCTGACGGGCGGCGCTGCGCTGTATTCGGATGCGCTGGAGAGCGTGGTCAACGTGGCCGCCAGTGTCGTGGCGCTGATTGCGCTGCATATGGCGGCAAAACCGGCGGACGCGAACCACACCTATGGCCACGACAAGGCCGAATTTTTCGCCGCGGTGATCGAGGGCGCGCTGATCCTGGCGGCGGCCGGCAGTATTCTCGGGCATGCCTGGGTGACGTGGCAGGACACGCCGGCGCTGAACCAGCCATGGATCGGCATTGGACTCAATTTGGGTGCCACCGTGATCAACGGATTGTGGGCTACGGTTCTGCTGCGAACCGGCCAGCGGCACCGCTCGGCCGCCTTGACTGCGGACGCCCGGCATTTGAATGCGGATGTCGTGAGCTCGCTGGGTGTCGTGGTCGGGATCGTGTTGGTGGTGCAGACCGGGCTTCGCTGGCTCGACCCCGCGGTCGCGGTCGGCGTGGCGCTGCACGTGCTGTGGTCCGGGTTCAAGGTGCTGCGCGATTCGGTCGGCGGATTGATGGACGAGGCACCGGCGGAGATCATCGTGGAGCGGATCCGCACGCTGGTGGGCCAGCACGCCGATGGCGCGATCGAGGCGCACGATCTTCGCACGCGGCATGCCGGGCGGCTCACGTATCTCGAATTCCATCTCGTCGTGCCGGGCGAGATGCGGGTGGCGGAGGCGCATGCTATTTGCGACCGGATCGAGGGGGCGCTCAAGGAAGAAGTCGAGGGATTGGTGGTCACGATCCATGTCGAACCCGAAGTGAAGGCCAAGCATCAGGGCATCCTTGTGCTGTGATATGGCTGCTCGCGGTACTGATGATGTTCACGGGGGCGTGCCGGGCCCAGGATGTTGTTTCGCTGAACGTCTGTTCCGATCAGCTTTTGGTGTTGCTGGCGCCGGAGCGGGTGGCGGCGCTGTCCAGCCTGGCGCGGGATCCGGCGCTGTCCTTTGTGTCCGAAACCGCCGCGCATATGCCGATCGTTCGAGCGGATGCGGAGGCTGTGTTGCGGCTGCATCCCGCCCTGGTCCTGGCCGGATCCTTCGGTGCACAGACCACACTCTCGGCGCTGGAGCAGCGCGGGATCCTGGTGGTCCGGCTCGACATGCCGCAGAATTTCGACGAGATCGCCGCTCAAATTATCGAGGTGGCGCGCCTGCTGGGTGTGCCCGGCCGGGGGGATGCGCTGGTGCGGCAGATGCGTGACGACCTCGTGCCGGTGCCCGAGCAAGGGCGGCGGGCGCTTCTGTGGGGCGCGCGGGGCTGGTCATCCGGACCCCGTTCACTCGGCGATGCGGTGCTGCACGCGGCGGGTTTGGCGAATGCTTCTGCGGGCGGGCAAATCGGGCTGGAGGCTTTGCTCGCGCATCCTCCGGACCTGATCGTGACGGGAACGCTGCCGGCGACCCCGTCACTCGCGACCGATATGCTGCGTCATCCCGCGCTCGCGTCGGTTCCCCGGCGGGAGTTGCCGCCCTCATGGCTGTTGTGCGGGGGGCCGTTCACCGCGCATGCGGCCCGGCTCCTTGCGCCATGAATGCGGCGCTGGCGGCCGGTCTGGTCCTGTTGGCCGGGCTCTCGTTGCTCGTCGGTGCGGCCGGGTTCGGTGTGCCGGATGGGATCATTTTGTGGCAGTTGCGGATGCCGCGCACCGGGCTCGCCCTGGTTATCGGTGCCGGGCTTGGGCTGTCCGGCGCGGTGTTGCAGGGGGCGCTGCGCAATCCGTTGGCCGACCCGGGATTGCTCGGGATTGGCGGGGCGGCGGCGCTGGGCGGCGTGGTGGTGTTCTATTGGGGTCTCTCGGCCGCGTTCGCGCCGGCATTGGTCCTGGGCGGGCTCGCCGGGGCCGCGGCCGGATGTGGGGCGCTGCTGGCGTTTGCCGGGCGGGCACCGTCCGGGCCGGCGGTTATCCTGGGTGGGATCGCGGTTTCTTCCCTCGCTGCCGCGTTGCTGGCGCTGGCGCTGACGCTGGCACCCAACCCATTTGCCTTGGCCGAAATCGCGTTCTGGCTCATGGGCGGGCTCGAAGACCGGACCCTGACCCACTTGGCGATCGCTGGCCCGTTGATCCTCATTGGATTGGGTATCCTGCTGCGCCTTGGCCCGTCGCTCGATGCGCTAGGCCTGGGGGAAGCCACGGCGGCGAGCCTGGGGCGGCCGGCGTCCCGGACTCTAATTTGGACAGCTTTAGGCGTCACTCTCGCGGTCGGCCCGGGTGCGGCGGTGGCGGGGGGCATCGGCTTCGTTGGCCTCGTCGTGCCGCATTTGCTGCGGCCATGGTGCGGCCAGGCCCCGAGCCGCGTGCTGGGCGCGTCCGCCCTGGCCGGTGCGATGCTTGTGCTGGGGGCAGATATTCTCGCGCGGGCCGGGCCGTTACTGCTGCCGCTCCAGGCGGAGCCGCGGTTAGGCGTGCTCACGGCGCTGCTGGGCACGCCGGTGCTGATTGCCTTGTCCCGGCAGGTGCGGGCTTGAAGATCGACGCGGCTTACGTGGCGCTAGGGGGCCGTCCGGTCCTGCACGGGGTGAGTTTCGCCGCCGGGCCGGGCGAACTGGTGGCGCTGTGCGGCCCGAACGGCGCGGGTAAAAGCACGCTGTTGAAATTCATGGCCGGGGTGTTGCCGGGTGGCCGGCCGGAGCCGCGGCACACGGCCTATGTGGAGCAGGGCGCGCGCTCGGCCTGGGGGCTGACGGTGGCGGAGGTAGCGGCGCTGGGGCGCATCCCGCATGGCGACCGTGCCGCGGCCCCGATCGAACAGGCGATGCGGGTGTGCGGTGTCTGGCCCTTGGCCGGGCACCGGGTGGATCGGCTATCGGGCGGGCAGGCCCGGCGCGCCATGCTGGCCCGCGCCTTCGCCACCGCGCCGGATACGTATCTGTTGGACGAGCCCACGGCCGACCTCGATCCGGCGGCCGCGCACGAGATTATGGCGCTTCTGGCCGAAACGGCGCGGAGCCGGACGGTCATCGTGGTGTTGCATGCGGTGGAGTTGGCGCTGCGTTACGCGACGCGGCTGGTGGTGTTGCAGAACGGCCGGATTACCGCCGATGCGCCGCCGACGCAGGCGTTGCCGGCGGCGGCGGCGGCGTTCGGGCTGCCGTATGGCGTCGATCCGGAATATCGGCTGCTGCCGCCGTGAAAATCGGGCCGGAGGAGCGTCCGATGGGGCCAATCCGGGATCCGTTTCGGGTGGAGCCCCGGTTCATCGCCGGGTCGGCGGTGATGCATGCGATGCTGCTGCTGGCGTTGTTGCCGGGTATGGCCGAGCGCGCCGAGTTGGCGGTCGCGCTCCGCCCGGTCGAGGTCGAGGTCATTCCGCAATGGGTCGTGCCGTCGTCCGAGGCCGTGGAAGACACGGCGTCCGCCACCGCGTTGATCGCCCCCGGGCCCTCACCCCTGCCCGGCGCGGTGCGGACGCCGTCCGCCGCGGCCGGAGGATCGGCGCACACCTTACCGACGATTAATCTCGGCATGGAGGGTGCCATGGAGCATCTTCCGGCGGTCATGGGTGACATCGCGCCGCCCATTCCGAACGCGCCGCGTAACCTGCCGCCGAATTATCCGGCGGAGGCGGCGCGGCTCGGGATCGAGGGCACGGTCGGTCTTGTGCTGCATATCTCGGCGCGCGGCGTGCCGGAGACCGTTCGGGTGGCCATCAGCAGCGGCACGGATAGCCTGGACCGCGCGGCGGCGAGCCGGCTGCGATCCTGGCGCTTTACCCCGGCGATGAATGGCGACATTCCGGTGCCGTTTGACTATGAGATCAACATTCGTTTCGTGCTGGGGGACCACCGATGATCAAGATCGACCGCGTCGTGACACGGGGCGGCGACACCGGCGAAACGTCGCTCGGCAACGGCGAACGGGTGCCCAAGGACGCGCTGCGGGTCGAGGCATATGGCACGGTCGATGAAGCGAACGCTGCGATCGGGTTACTGCGGTTGCACACCAAGGATGACCCGGCGGCAGATGCGATGCTGGCGCGCATACAGAACGATCTGTTCGACGTGGGCGCCGATCTGTGTGTTCCGGGCGAGATGGGCGACCGATTGCGCGTGACCGACACGCCCAGCATCCGGATGGAGGCCGAAGTAATCGAAATGAACGGGGTTCTGGCACCGCTCACCAGCTTCATCTTGCCCGGCGGGACCCCGGCCGCGGCGCACGCCCATCTGGCGCGGACGGTCGTGCGCCGGGCGGAGCGTCTGGTGGTTCGCCTCGCGCGGGAAGATGGCACGGTAAACCCGGCGGTGGTCCGGCTGCTGAACCGGCTGTCGGACCACCTGTTTGTATTAGGCCGTCGGTTGAACCCGGGCGGCGATGTGCAGTGGACGCCCGGGGCTCATCGCTAGAAGGGGCTTATCGTTAGAAGCGCACGCGCGTCCCCGCCAGGAACGAGGGGCCCGGCGTCGCAAATCCGCTGGCCGGCTCGAACCGGGAGCCGCCAATGTTCTTGGCATAGACAAAGACCAGGACCTTCGGCGTCACCTCATACGTGACGTTCAAATTGGCCAGCACCCCGCTGCGCGCCTTACCGACACCCTGGCCATTGCCGAAATCGTCCACCAGGAAGTCCTGGAATGGGCCGGTGTACAGCAGCTCCGGCGCGATGGTGAGGCCCGGGAGCGGACGTAGGCGCATATTGGCGCTGGCGGCGTGCAAGGGCCGGCGCAAAAGCCGGGCGCCGGTCAGGGCGTTTTGGGCGTCGGTGTAGGTATAGGTGAAATCCGCATCCACCCACGGTGCGGGCCGGAGCGTGACCACCGCCTCGACCCCCCGTGTCGTCGCGCGCGCCACGTTCACGACGGTCGAGACGGCACCGAACTGCGCCTGGATCAGATCCTTGATTTTATTGTCGAAATACGTGCCGGACAGGGTCACGCCGTCGCGCTCGCCAAACACCGGCAGCTCTGTCACCAGGCCCGCTTCGAACCCGCGGCTGGTCTCGGGCTTGAGCGCCGGGTTGCCGACGTAGCCGAAGCTATCGACGCCATAGCGGTCGAACAGGGACGGTGCCCGGAACGCGGTGCCATAGCTGACTTTGAGTTTGGACAGTAGTTCCGGCAGCGCATACGCGGCACCGATACGATAGGTCGTGGCGTCCTGGGTCAGCGTCGTCGCCTCCGCCCGCACATTGGCGGTGACGGTGAGCCGCTGCAGCAGCCTCGCCTGCAGGCCGACATACCCGGCGTCCGAATCGGCGTGCGCATGGGCGGATTGATTGAACGGGAAGCCGGAGAAGACGCTATCGGCGCGGACCCGCGCCTCATCCGCCACATGCTGATAGCCGAACGTCAGCGTGCCGGCGGTCGTGAGGCCGGTATTGGGCAGGCGCACCGTGTTGTTCCACTCGAGATCGGTGCGGCGGCTGTGATAGCGGCTATCGCCGGATTGGAGGGTCGCCGGATCTAGTGTGGTGACAAATCGGCGGTCGATCTGGCTGCGGCCGACGAACAGGCTGGTTTCCCACACGCCGCCGAAGAGCTTGCTGGTGCCGCCAGCGCGGCCAAAGAGATTGTCGTCGCGACCGGTGTAATTGCCATTATCGGAGCCCGGGAAGCCGCCCACGTTGTCGTAACCGAACACGCTGCGGCGGGCGCGCAATAGGACCGAGAGCCGCGTTCCGTCCACGGGTGTCAGTCCCAAATTAACGGTGGCCAACTGGCTGCGGAAGCCGTCCCGCTCGCCGGTGTAGATGCGCTCCCGCCGTGGTGTGATGTCGGAGCCCTGATCGGACCGGCTTTCGACCGTGGCGGAGTAATCCCATACGCCGCTCTGTCCCGAGGTCGCGGCCCGCCCCAGCACGGCGCGCGGTAGGCCGCCGGCGATTTCGACCTCGGTCTGCGCCAGTTTTTGGCCCTTGCGAGTGACGATGTTGATGACGCCGCCGATCGCGCCCGAGCCATAGACGCCGGACATGGGTCCGCGCACGACCTCGATCCGCTCGATGTCATTCAGGGTATCGACGCCGAAATTGAAGGCGTTGCCGGGATCGGCGGGGTCATTGACCGCCATGCCGTCCCGCAGCACGAGCACGTGGTTGCTATTGGTGCCGCGGATGAAGATGCTGGCGTTGCCGCCGGGCCCGCCGGATTGCACGATACGAAGGCCGGGCACGGCGCTCAATGCGTCGGCGAGGGTCGTGTAGCCGCGGGTTTCGATGGTGGCGCGGTCGATCACGGTGATACCGGCGGCAATGGCGTCGGCCGTCGTCGGCACGCGGGTTGCGGTGACGGTCACCTCTAACGGACTATCTGGCACTACGGCCGCCGGGGTTTCAGCAACGGCGAGGCACGAGGGAAGCACCGTCAACAGGACGGGGAGTAACAAACGGCGCATATGAACCTCCACAGGCCGGGTCCATTATGGACCCAGAACGAACGGCGATTGCCGCCTGCGGGTCTTTCTCCCGTTGCCCTGGTGCACCCCGCCCAGAACGCGCGCGCAGTCTCGACACCGGCCGGTCTCCTGGCTCGCGGGTCACCGTGCGTCCCCGCCTTCTCGGCTTAGAAAGAGCCAATGGCGTCTGGGGTGCACTCACCGCTTACAGTTGCGGGGGCAGCCGCGGATTGAGGTTCGCGCGTTCCCGTTTCAGCCCTTTCGGGCCACCTGTGTCTTAGGACGACCTACCAGGAGACGGCCCGCACCGTTAGTGGGGGATGGCGGGTACGGTTCCTATGTGACATTATGGCCACAGTTAGGGGAGAGTGGGCGTGACGTCATCGGAGCTAAGGTCACGCGAGGAGCGGCGTCAGGACGGCGTGGCACGGCGTCAAGTCACCCCCCGAAGCGCCCATGCGGCATGGGCCGCGCCGGAGCATCGGGCCGATCCGGTCGATATCCTGATCGATCAAGGAAAGGGCCGCATCCCGGAATTGCTACCGGTCCGCTATGGCCGGATGCAAGGTTCGGCGTTTGCATTCCTGCGCGGGGCCGCGGCCGTGATGGCCGCGGATCTGGCCACCACGCCGAATGCCGGTTTGACGGTTCAGGCGTGTGGCGATTGCCATCTGGCGAATTTCGGGGCGTATCGATCGCCCGAGGGCGTGCCGGTGTTCGATATCAATGATTTTGACGAGACCCTGCCGGCGCCGTTCGAGTGGGATTTGAAGCGGCTGGCCACCAGCCTCGTCGTCGCCGGGCAGGACCAAAAGTTGACGGATAAAGCCTGCCGCGACCTGGCACGCGCCGCGGTTGCCGCCTATCGCGTGCACATTGCGGAGTTGGCGGCGCTCACGCCGTTGCAGGCGTGGAGTTCGAGCATTCCGCTGCAGGATGCGATTGCGGGGATCGGCGACCCGAAATTACGCGGACGCGAGACGGCCCGGCTGAACGCGGCGATGGCGGCGACCGATTCGTCATACGGGCTGGTGGATCGAACCGACGATGGCTGGCGCATCCTGGAAAAGCCGGGCGTTCGCCGCCTAGGTGAGCACGAGGTCGCGACGAAGCACATCTTCGCCCAGTATCGCCGGACTCTGGCGCCCGAACGGCAGGCGTTGTTCCAGCGCTATACCTTGGGGGATGTCGCGTTCAAGGTGGTCGGCGTCGGCAGCGTGGGTACGTTTTGCGCGATAGGGCTGTTCACCACGGCCGACGGGGAGCCGTTGATCTTGCAGGTGAAAGAGGCCGACCGCTCCGTCTTGGCCACCGCGGCGGGCGCGTCCGTGTTCAAGCAGCAGGGCGAGCGGGTGGTGGTCGGCCAGCGGATCATGCAGGCGGTCGCGGATATCTTCCTGGGCTGGACAGATTCAGGCGGGAATGATGGCCGCGATTTTTACGTGCGCCAGTTGAAGGACCCGCGGCTGGCGGCCATCGGTACTGATTTGACCGGTGCCCTGCCGTTTTACGCGCCACTTTGTGGCAAGACCCTGGCGCGCGCCCACGCACGGTCCGGGGATGCGGCGACGATTGCCGGCTATCTCGGGCGCGGTGACGCGATGGACGAGGCGATCGCCACGTTCGCGATGAGCTATGCCGGGCAGACGCGGACCGATTGGCAGGCAATGGTGGCGGCGATCGTTACGGGACGCATCACCGCGGAAGCGAGTGCTTAACCGTTCCGCCGCCGCATCGCGGCAAGCAGCAAGGTGCCGAGTGCCGCCACCTCGAATAGGCCCACGGGGACCTTGTGGGTCGCGGTGTGCGCCAGGACATTTTCCACCGCGGTTTTTGGTGACGCTTGCCCGTCCTGTGCCGCCCGCGCGGCGAATGCCTCGGCACTACCGTGGTGGCTTGCCCAGACCTTGGTGAACTCCGCGCCCAGCAGAAAGATCTGCGACGAATAATAGATCCACAGTAGAACGATGATTAGGGCACCGGCCGCGCCGTAGCTGCTCGCAACTGACGAGCTCCCGATATAAAGGCCGATCAAAGTCTTGCCGACCGTGAATAGGAATGCCGTGCCGACCGCGCCAACGCCGACGTCTTTCCAATTCAGATTACGGTCAGGAAGTATTTTGTAGATGGCCGCAAATAGCGCCGAGACCATCGCGAATGAAATGACAAAATTGAGCACCTCGAACAATATCTCCGCGTCTGGGATAATGCTGTTGAGCATCGTGCCCAGCGCGTGCAATCCCGCGCTCACCACCAGGGATACCAACAAAAGAAAACCCATCGTCGCCACCAAGCCCAAGCTCGCGGCCCGGG
This sequence comes from Rhodospirillales bacterium, assembly GCA_043758105.1. GTDB lineage: Bacteria > Pseudomonadota > Alphaproteobacteria > Acetobacterales > Acetobacteraceae > JANPPS01. The sequence continues at coordinate 8,981 of JAYVOF010000037.1, forward strand.
CTCGTAGGAGGCCGGACACGCCGGTCGGGGCCGACGCTTTCCAGATCGCATTCAGCGCGTGCTGCATCTCGCCGAACACGCCGCTGGCGGTAATCAGCAAGGTGATTAGGCCGATGACGGTGGCCCACACCCCGGACTTTTTGTTACTGGCGCTGGCGATCATGGTCTGAATGGCCTCGGCCGCCTGATCGCCCATCAGGCCCTGGAGCTGCCCGACCATGGCACCCCGCGCCGCGTCCTGGCCAAACACCAGCCCGGCGATGGCGATGCAGATGACCAGCACCGGGCCGATCGACAGAATGGTATAAAATGCGATCGCCGCACCCTTGCTGAGCGCTTCGTCCTCGACGTAGTCGGCGATGGTCTCCTTGAGCATGGTCCATTGCTTGCCGAGCATCGCGTTCGCCATTCCGGTTAGGGTATGCGGCGGCAACGGTCCCCCGGCAGCCGAGTTCCCGTCAGAGGCGAAGATGGTCCGGAATCGGGAGGCCTAGACCCGTCGGCACGTCCCACACCTCGCGCACCGTTCGCACCGGCTCGAACCCGGCGCGCAGGTAGCCGGGGAGCGCCCGATGGTGGTCGGCGGTGCAGGTGTTGACCGTCAAGGTCTGCCCGCCAAGCGTCCCGGCTGCCTCGATTGCGGCATCGAGCAAGCGGCTACCCCATCCGCGCCCGGTTGCGTGTGGCAAAAGCCCGAAATAGCTGAGGTTGACCGTGGGCAGCGCTCGCACGTCCAACTCGAAAAAGCCTGCGGGTTCGCCGGCGTGATACAACACCCAAATCGATACCGCCGAGTCGCGCAGGACGGAGTCGAGCGAGGCATCACTCATCGAATTGCGCATCCACCAGACGTATTGGTGGCCGACGCTCCAATACAAATAGCGGTAGAACGGCACAGTACAAGCCTGCAGACGGACCAAAATCGTGTCCGCCGGCAGCGGGCGGGAGGCGGCCGCGGGCAATCTCAGCCGCAGGAATGTCACCGTCACGGCGATCCGGACGGTCGGTTTCAGAGTGAGCAACATACCGGCCATTGCATCCTGAACACGACTGCGTTGCAAGCCATCGCCGCGTGGCAAGCCATGGCCGCGTGGCAAGCCATGATGGACTGAACGTTAATCGTCGAGAAAGCTTCGCAGCTTACGGCTGCGGCTTGGGTGCTTCAGTTTCCGCAGCGCCTTGGCCTCGATCTGGCGGATACGCTCGCGTGTCACGTTGAACTGCTGGCCGACCTCTTCCAAGGTATGATCTGTATTCATGCCGATACCGAAGCGCATGCGCAGGACGCGTTCCTCACGCGGCGTGAGCGAGCTCAGGACGCGGGTCGTCGCCTCTCGCAGATTGGCCTGGATCGCGGCGTCCAGGGGGATGATGGCGGTCTTGTCCTCGATGAAGTCACCCAGGTGGCTGTCCTCTTCGTCGCCGATCGGGGTCTCGAGGCTGATCGGCTCCTTGGCGATCTTCAGCACCTTACGTACTTTCTCGAGCGGCATGCCGAGCTTTTCGGCCAGCTCCTCGGGGGCCGGCTCGCGTCCGATCTCGTGCAGCATCTGCCGGCTGGTGCGGACCAGCTTGTTGATGGTCTCGATCATGTGGACGGGGATGCGGATGGTCCGCGCCTGATCGGCGATGCTGCGGGTGATGGCCTGGCGAATCCACCACGTCGCGTACGTGCTGAATTTATAGCCACGGCGATACTCGAATTTATCGACCGCTTTCATCAGGCCGATATTGCCCTCCTGGATCAAGTCCAGGAATTGCAGGCCGCGATTGGTGTATTTCTTGGCGATCGAGATCACGAGGCGGAGGTTGGCCTCGATCATCTCCTTTTTTGCGCGGGCGCTGTCCCGCTCACCCCGGCTGACGGTGGCATAGACCCGGCGGAACTCCGCGATCGGCAGGCCCGTGTCCTGTGCCACGGCGGCAATTTTCGCCCGCACCTCGGCCACCGGCTCCGTCTGTTTGGCCAGGAAGTTCTTCCAGGCCTTACCGGGGAGCGTGCCGACGCGATCCATCCAGTTCGGGTCCAGCTCGTGCCCGCGATACTCCTTCAGGAACTCGTCCCGCGGCACCTTCACCGACTCGGCGAGGCGCAGCAGTTGGCCCTCGAGGCCGTTCAATCGCTGGGTGATCTGCTTGAGCTGGATGACCAGCTCCTCGATCCGGTTGTTATGAAGGCGCACCTGCTCGACCTTGCCGACCAGCTCTTCGCGCTGCTTTTCATATGCGCGCTCGGACCGGACGGCGATGATGTCGCCGGACATGTGGGTGTCGAGGCGCCGGGCCTGGACCTTGTGCAGCTTTTTATAGAGGGATTCGATGTCTTCGAAATTGGCCAGCACATCCGGCTTCAGCTTTTCTTCGAGGGCGGACAGGGACATGCCCGGGCCTTCGCCCTCGTCGTCGCCGTCGAGTTCCTCGGCTGCCTCGAACGTTTCGGCGACCGCGTCCGCAGGTTCGCCGGCTGCCTCCTTGGGCCCCCCCTGGGTCGCCTCCAAGTCAATGATATCGCGCAGCAGCATCCGGCCAGCCTTGAGGCTATCATGCCAAGTGATGATGGCCCGGAACGTGAGCGGAGATTCGCACAGACCGCCGATCATCATATCCCGGCCGGCCTCGATACGCTTGGCAATCGCGATCTCGCCTTCGCGAGACAGCAGTTCGACGCTGCCCATCTCACGCAGATACATGCGGACGGGGTCGTCGGTGCGGCCGAGATTGGCCTCATCGACGTTACCGGTCGTTTCTTTTTCCTCTTCCTCCTCACCCTCGGCCTTCTCGGGCTTGACCGGCGCGGCCTCCGGGTCCTCGGCTTCCTCGCCCTCGACGACCTGGATGCCCATTTCACTGAGCATCGCCATCACGTCTTCGATTTGCTCCGAGCTGTTCTGCTCGGCCGGGAGCACCGCATTCAGTTCATCGAACGTGATGAAACCGCGCTCCTTGCCCTTGGCAATGAGCCGCTTGACGGCAACCGCGCTGATATCCAGCAACGTCGTGTCGCCATCGCCGTCGGGCGGCGCGGTTTCAGCGGTTGCGGCTTGTTTGGTCGCCATCGGTCGGGGCACTCCAGAGTGGTGGATCAGTCCTCGGACTGAGAATGGGTCAGATGATCGAGCGCCTCGGTCAGGGCGATAAGCCGCGCCTGCGTTGCGGATGAGGGGGCGGCGGCGAAATCACGCCCGGCCGCCACGACATCGTCTTGCAAGCTGGCAGCGTGCATCAGGCCAAAAATCTCCCACCACCCCGCCTCGGCCTCCGCTGGCATGGCCCCCGGAAGGGCGCATGCCGGAAGCGGCATCGGGGAATGAGATAGCACCCGCACGGCCGTGTCCGCCGATCCCGAAGCCGCTAGATGGGCAAGCAAGGCTGCCGAATCAAGCGCATTGTGATCCGCCACCGCCAGCAAATCGCCACGTAACGCCGCAAACGGACCTGTTAGGTCCAGCCGGATCAACGCCTCCTCCGTATCGCGCAGCAGATCCGGGTGGCGCAATAGGATGGCAAACAGGCAGCGCGCCCGCTCCGCTTGGGTTTCTGCCGTGCCTCCGGTCCGGATCGGCCGCGCGGGCGGGGCCGGCCGCACACCCTTCCGCGCCCGCGATGCATAGTAGCGATCCAGCAACGCGCCGCGATATTCCGCGGCTAAATTACGGTCCGCGATTCGGGCGGCGGCGGCGATTAACCGGGCCCGCAAGGCCGCCCGCTGCTCCGGCCCCTCCCCGGCGCCCTGCTCCCGCACGAAGCCATACAGCGCCTCCGCCAGGGGTCGCGCCGCGTCCAGCACGGACTGGAATGCCGCGGGGCCGGCGGTGCGGATGAGGGCGTCGGGGTCCTGACCCGGCGGCAGCGCGGCAAAGCGCAGCGTCCGCTCGGGCGTCAACAGCGGCAGGCATAGCTCCGCCACCCGGGCCGCCGCGCGTCCGCCGGCCGCATCCCCGTCGAAACATAGGATCGGGCTGGGGGCGATGTGCCACAGCGCCTCCAGCTGCTCTACCGTCAGCGCCGTGCCGAGCGGGGCCACTGCGCCGCCAAAGCCGGCCTGATGCAGCGCGATCACGTCCATGTAGCCCTCGGCCACGATCAAGTCATGGCCCTCTCGCAGGCCGGGCTTTACGAGATCGAGGCCGTAAAGGGTTCGCTTTTTGGAGAACAGCGGCGTTTCCGGGCCGTTGATATATTTAGGTTTTGCGTCGCCGAGTGTCCGGCCGCCGAAGCTGATTACCCGGCCGCGCCGGTCCCGGATGGGGAACGTGACCCGGCCCCAATACAATTCCCGGACCCCGCCCTCGGCCTCCCGCGACAATCCGGCTTCCAAAAGCCGGTCGGCTTCGACCCCGGCCCGCCCCAGTTCCGCCGTTAAGGCACCGCGGCCATCGCCGCTCCAGCCCAAGCCAAACCGGGCGATGGTCGCGTCGCTCAATCCGCGGGCGCGGCAATAGCTGAGTCCGGGCGCGCCCTCCGCTTCTTGCAACAGCCGGGCGAACCGCGCCTGTGCCGCCTCTAGCACCTCATGTAGGTCGAGCCGCCGCCGCTCCGCCTCGATCGCGCGGGGAGACGGCTTGGGCACTTCCAAGCCGGCCTCGGCCGCAAGCTGGGCCACGGCGTCCGGGAACGTGGTGCCGCCGGTTTGCATGACGAATGTGATGGCATCGCCATGGGCACCGCAGCCAAAGCAGTGGAAACCATCTTCATAGACGTAGAAACTCGGGGATTTTTCGGTGTGGAATGGACAACAGCCACACCAATTACGGCCCGATTTACTAAGCTTGACCCGTCGGCCGACCAGCGGCATCATTGGCGTCCGTGCCCGCAACTCATCTAGAAAGGCGGACGGCAGCGCCATGATTACGCGAGGCGCGCCCGCACCAGCGGCCCGGCGCGGCCCATATCCAGCCCGGCACCGTGACTCGCCTTGAGCGCCGCCATCACCTTGCCCATATCCTTGATCGCGGTCGCACCCGTTGCCGCTATCGCCGCCTCCACCGCTGCTTCGAGTGCCGCGTCGTCCATCTGTTGCGGCAAGAAGCCGTCGATCACGCCGATCTCCGCCTCTTCTTTTTGCGCCAGTTCCGGCCGGTTGCCTTGGATGTATAGCGCCATCGATTCGCGGCGGGATTTTACCATACCCCGCAACATCGACACGATCTCATCGTCCCCCAACGGAGGTTTCGGCCGCACGGCGATATCGGCGTCCTTGAGCTTGGCGATCACCATCCGCAGCGTCGATGTGCGGGCGCTGTCGCCCGCCTTCATCGAGGTTTTCATTTGCGCTGTAAATTGTTCCCGCAAATCCATTTTGGCTCCAAGACGTAAAAAACTTCCCTTACCTAAGCGACTTAGCTTGTTATGGGAAGTTTTTTCCCATAGGTTCCAGGGATGCCCAGCGTCGAAGATATCATACTCCAACTCGGTGGTTCGGAGGCCGCGGCGCGCCTAACCGGAATTGGCACGGAGGCCGTGCGGAAATGGCGTCAGAGCCGGGCGATTCCTAGCAAGCATTGGCAGGCGATCAGCTTGGCCACTGGACTGCCTCTCGCCGCTCTTTCTGCATCGGAGTTCCCTATCATGGCCGACACCGACACCCCTGCCGGCGCCACGGCGGTGCTTGTCCTGGCCGATGGCACGGCGCTGTGGGGACGTGGTTTTGGCGCGTTTAGCCCGGGCCGTCCGGCTGAAATCTGCTTCAATACGGGGATGAGCGGCTATCAGGAAACGCTGACGGACCCGTCCTATGCCGGGCAAGTCATCACGTTCACCTTCCCGCATATCGGAAATACCGGGGTGAATCCGGAAGATATGGAGGCGACGACCATTGCGGCGCTGGGGTGCATCGTGAAACAAGATGTGACCGAGCCGAGCAATTGGCGCTCTGCCCAGCATTTGGATCTCTGGCTGCGTGCTCAAAACGTGCCGGGCCTTTCGGGCGTGGACACCCGCGCGCTGACCCTTCGTATCCGGGACGGCTTGCCGCCGGTGGGTGTTCTGTGCTTTCCGGCCGATGGCCGATTTGACGTGGCTGCCCTGCACGCCCGTGCCGCCGCGTGGCCCGGCCTCGAAGGCATGGATTTGGCGCGAGAGGTGAGCTGCACGCAGACCTATACGTGGAGCGAGGGTACCTGGGCCTGGCCGGATTTGCACACGACGCCGCCGGCCCGGCATCACGTCGTTGCGGTCGATTATGGGGCGAAACGTAATATCCTACGCTGCCTGGTCGCGGCCGGGTGCCGGGTCACGGTGGTGCCGGCCACGGCAACCGCGGAGGACATTCTGTCGCACGCGCCGGATGGTGTGTTCCTGTCGAACGGGCCGGGCGATCCGGCGGCGACGGCTGCCTATGCCGTGCCAGCCATCCAGGGTGTGTTGGCGCGCGACATCCCCATTTTCGGCATCTGCCTTGGCCACCAATTGCTGGCCCTGGCCTTGGGCGCACGGACTTATAAATTGGAGCGCGGCCATCGTGGGGCCAATCAGCCGGTCAAGGAACTCGGAACCGGCAAGGTCGAGATCACCAGCCAAAACCACGGGTTTGCTGTGGATGACACGACGCTGCCGCCCGGAGTAAGGGTTACCCATAGTAGCCTATTCGATGGTAGTAATGAGGGCATCGCCAGCGAGAAATATCGAGCCTTCAGTGTGCAGTATCATCCGGAGGCCAGCCCCGGCCCGGTCGATAGCCATCATCTGTTTCACCGTTTCGTCGCGATAATGGACGCATCACCCTCGTCCGTACTGGATCACTAATATGCCGCGCCGCACCGATATTCACTCCATTCTTATTATCGGTGCCGGTCCGATCGTGATCGGTCAGGCCTGTGAGTTCGATTACTCGGGTGCGCAGGCCTGCAAGGCTTTGCGGGCTGAAGGCTACCGGGTGGTCCTCGTCAACTCCAACCCGGCAACCATCATGACCGACCCGGGGCTGGCGGATGCCACCTATATCGAGCCGATCACGCCCGAGATCGTGGAAAAGATCATCGCGCGGGAGAGGCCGGATGCGCTGCTGCCGACGATGGGTGGGCAGACGGCGCTTAACACCGCCATGAAACTGGCGGCCAACGGGGTGCTGGAGCGCTACGGCGTCGAGCTGATCGGGGCCAAGGCGGACGTGATCGACCGGGCGGAGGACCGTCTCAAATTCCGCGACGCGATGGCCGAAATCGGCATCGAGAGCCCTAAATCGGCTATTGCCCACACGATGGCAGAGGCGCGCGAGGCGCTGAGCCTGGTTGGCCTGCCCGCCGTGATCCGTCCCTCCTTCACGATGGGCGGTACTGGGGGCGGGATCGCGTATAACCGGGAAGAATTCGACCAATTCGTCTCCTCCGGCCTTGAAGCGAGCCCGACGACCGAGGTCTTGGTCGAGGAGAGCGTACTCGGTTGGAAAGAATATGAGATGGAGGTCGTGCGGGACTGCGCCGATAATTGCATCATCATCTGCGCGATCGAGAATGTGGACCCGATGGGAATTCATACCGGGGATAGCATTACTGTCGCACCCGCGCTTACGCTGACCGATAAAGAATATCAGATCATGCGAAATGCGAGCATCGCCTGCCTCCGCAAAATCGGTGTGGAGACGGGCGGCAGCAACGTGCAGTTCGCGGTGAACCCGATGAACGGACGCATGACGGTGATCGAGATGAATCCGCGCGTGTCGCGTTCGAGCGCGCTGGCTTCGAAGGCGACGGGATTTCCGATTGCGAAGATTGCGGCGCGTCTAGCGGTGGGTTACACGCTGGATGAGATTCAGAACGATATTACGAAGGCGACGCCGGCTTGCTTTGAGCCGACGATTGACTACGTGGTGGTGAAAATTCCGAAGTGGCAGTTTGAGAAGTTTCCCGGGGCAGATGAGAACCTGGGACCGCAGATGAAGTCTGTCGGCGAAGTGATGGCGATTGGGCGGACCTTCAAGGAAGCGATGATGAAGGCCGTACGATCGCTTGAGACGGGCAAGAAAGCTACGGCCGATGACATTGAGCCGCGCCGTCTGACTCAGCGTCTGGTGACTCCGCATCCGGAGCGCTTGAGCTATGTCCGCTATGCGTTTGAGCGGAATATGACTGTTCGG
>JAYVOF010000038.1:0-69799 GCA_043758105.1 Rhodospirillales bacterium
GCAGCGTCGGCCGAGAAAGGATGAAAGGTCGCAAGCGGAGCATGTTCTATCATGCGCACCATTTCGGCCCATAACCGCAACCCGCTCAAGGCGGGTCAGCCCGGACGCTTACGCCGTTACTAGACTCATCAGCTGATTTGGATGGTCGTCAAGCCAATCTAGCAGCGCTAGGATCACTTCGAGCGCCGATCCCGAGAACGTCCCTGCATCGAGCCGCTCAACGATCTGCTGCAGTAGCGCCACCGGAAGGCCGGTCGCGCCGGCTACCTGCTAGATCCAGCGATCGGGCTCGGGAAGATTGAGCTCCTCTCGGGCCGCGAGGGCGGAGGCGACGCGCGTACTTAGCCAGTTGGCATCGGCGGCGAGTATGGCGCGGTAGGCACCGAAGCTGCGGCGGAGGAGCACGGCTGCCGGGTCGATCTCACCGCCGGCAACGGCGAGTGGCAGCTTGCTCAGTAGATAGGCGGACGCGCCACTCTGGGTGATGCCGTCGTGAATCCGGTCGAGCACTAGCTTCACAGGGTCATCGATAACGAGGCATTGGTCGGCCTGCTCGAAAATCGCTTGGAGGTCCAACCAGTGCCCGTTAATCTTACTGTTTTGGTTGTCGAAATCGATCACCTTGCTCGGTACGAGCAGGACGACCCCCTGCGCCCCTTCGCCGGCTCGACCGGCGCGGCCCGCGGCATTTAGGAGTTCATGCGCTTCCAGTTTCTGCATTTTGTCCGCCTGCGGGTCGAAGCGGCTGTCGCCTGAGATGAGCACGACCTCCGATGGCAGATTCATGCCCTGTGCGAGTGTTGATGTCGCAAATAAGACCTTGATCCCGTCCGGGCGACGAAAAAGGCTCTCGTGGAGCTCGCGCTCTTCGCGCAGCAGCAACGCGTGGTGGCTCGCTGTCCCCGTTTGCAGTGTCCCGTCCGCGGCAAGTTTCATGTAGCAATAGGCGGCGCCGCCCATCTCCTCTTCGGCAAGTTTGCGCCATTTTAGCTCATCCTCGGTAAGCGTGACCTGACTCGCTGCAACACGGGCGGGATAGGCCTTGACGCAGCTCTCGCAGAACACCGTTGTCGGGACGAATACCAAGGTCTTCATCCCAGCGCTCGCCGCCGCCGCCGCGATCGCGCCGCTAGTCTCATTGCCATTCGGGGTGACATACCAATTCCCGCCCTTGGCGCGGCCGTTTGAGAGCAGCCGTCGGTCTGCGAGCAATTGAAGCAGTGCATAATCGCGGCGGTCGGTAGTCGACCAAGTCTGAAGGAGGCTGAACAGGCCGAAGGGTTGGGCGAGCAGCGCGTTCTTAACGCCAACCGGCGGCTGGTCGTGGTCGGGATAGTCGGTGCGCGCCTGGGCTAGCATCGACTTGAGCGCGGCGATCTGCTCGGCCGGATACACGACGCAGCCGCGCACCTGCCGGGTCGGATTCCAGCTCAGGTCGAGGGTCAGGCATGGCCGGCCAGTTAGAAATTTGATCCAGCCGGCGATCTCCTCGGCGTTCTTCATCATCGCCGAGAGCAGGAGCAGGTCAGCGGCAGGCGCGACGCGGGTGAGGTTGAGGATGGCAAGCATCGCATCGAGGCCGCGCCGGCTGCGGTCATCGTCGCGCGGATGCAGGAGGTGGCACTCGTCAAGGACGATCAGTGCGACATTGGCGAACGCGTCGGGATCGACCGACAGCAGCATGAGGCAGCGTTCGGGTGTCATGACGGTGACCTCGCCAAGCACGACGACGTCGCCAGTTCCTACGTCCTCATCGACTTCGGCAATGATGCTGTAGTCGCCGAACGTCCTCTTGAGCGAGCGCTGGGTCTGCCCGACCAGCGCATGGGTGGGCGCGAGGAATATCACCCGTTCGCCGCGCAGCAGCGCGGTGGCGATCTTCAGCTCGGCGAGCGTCGACTTGCCGCCACCGGTCGGAAAGCTGATTGCCGAGGAGATCCCCTGCTCGAGATAGCCCTTCGCAATCGCCTCGCGATGATTGCGCCAGAGATAAGGCCTTTGGTGCGCCATCCGACGGAGCGTCTGCCACCAGCCATTCTCCTCAACGCCGCCCGGTGTGGGGGTGCGACCAAGCGCGGTGGTAAGGAGGTCGCCTTCAAGGCCGAGTAGGAGGTTGGCGAGATGCAACGGCCCTGGATAGAGGCTGAGCAGCTTCTCGCCGCTGACGCCGGCGCCGACGATCGGTTCGCTCGCCAGCGCGCGGACCTTGGCGAATAGCGTGCTCGAGGGCGGGGCGCCGCCGGCCTCAGGTGCAAGATCGACGCGCAACCGCAGCTGCCGAGCGAGACTGGTGACACCGCGCAAGAGCAGCAGGCGGAGCGCGTCGAGAGCGCGCAGGCCGAGGTCATCGCTTAGCAGATCGATCTCGGGCTCTTGGGCAGCGACGACCTCGCCGAGCCGGCCCTGCGCGAGTCGGCGGACCGCAACGAGCAGCGCACGCTCGATTAAACCGGCATCAGAGGCGGGCACAATACGCTTGGCGGCCTCGGCCGCATCGGCATGCGCTTCGGCCAGCAGGAACAACAAAGTCGCGCAGACGTCTGAACTGACCGCGCCCATCTCGACGTGGCTGCTCGCCTGGGCACCCCGGAGCGCCAAAGACACCGCTTGGTGCGCGGAGGCGGCGACGAATGCGGCCGAGGCGCGGTTCTCGCGGTTGGGCAGCAGCGCGACATAGATTTCATGAGCGGCGGCTATGCGGCGCAGTTCTGCGACCGTGGACGCTAAGCTCACGTCGTCCGGGTCGGCCGGTGCACCGCGCAGGCGGATGCGCGCCGAGACGATGTCGGCGAACGCTTCAGTCAGGCGCTTGGGCAGATTCTCAAGGTCGAGCCCCTCAAGAGGTGGCGCCGCGCGGATCAAGGCGGCCGTTGCCGGATCAAACACCGCCGATTGCCGTAATTTTGCCGATTACGCGATCGGCGAACCCCTCCATCCAGCTTCGCAGCGCGGGCAGATAGATGGTGTCGGCGCGCCGGCGTGCCGCCGCACCAGGCGCGCTGTCGTCGAAGCCCTTGAATAGGCCGGCGCGGGCCGCCTCGTGATTGTGTGTGTCACCGATGGTGATGCTAATGCGGTAGTGTCGGACCTCGTGCCAGAGCGTGTTAGCGATGGCGCTGTCGAGGTCGAACCCCGGGTCGGCTGCGGCGTATGCATCGAGCATGCCGCTCACTTCCTGGCTGAGCTCGTTCAGGCGCTCACCCCTCTCTAGCGCGACGATGCCCGGCCAGACATCGTCGCGAATGGTGTCCCGGGCGTTGTCGGTCGCCTTATCCTCGAAGACAACCACCGCGGTGATCGTCGTGCCCTCCGCGTTCAAATCGAGCTGCAACCCATCAAAGCCTTTGTCCGCCTTGCGGATGTGCGGCATCCGCGTGAGCGAGGCGGACGGCTGCTGATGCGCGGCGATCCACGAGATGGTCTGAAACAGCCAGCCGTCGCGGTGCCAGGGATCGGCTCCCGTTGTGAGCGTCAGCTGCTTGATCGCGGCATTGGCCTGTTCGGTATTGGCGATGGGTCCCGGGACACCCGCACCGCTCAGGATTTTCATGACATGGCGGTACTGCCCCAGCACAATGCGTGCGACGCGCTCGGCGAGCAGATCCTCGTCCTCGATCGTCCAGGCCCAGCCATGGCAGAGCTCGCCATGATCGATTGGAATGAGTGTCAGGGTCATCGAATCTCTGGACCAGCGGCTTGTGCTAGCGGCTGAGGCGAGCCAAACAGCAGTCGCCATTCGTGCGAGCGGCCTAGATGAGGCACAAAGCGGAATTGCGCTGCCAAAACTCTCGGCTTCAAAGGCCAACCTTCCCCGAGGGACTCGCATTTCCAAGTTTAGCTCGTCGCACGTAGGTTCGCATGGACGTTAAACTTCGGTGGCGAGTGTGGCCCATGATCTCTTCGTCGGGCACTCCGCTGCGGTAGGCTGCAGTGACAAAGCCGGCTCGCAATCCATGTGGGCTGTGACTGGCTCAGCCCAGGTGTTCGTGATCCCCGCCTGACCCGCGCGCTTGACTAGGATCTGGCGAACAGCGCCGGAAGTCAGTCGACCCTGCTCTACCGCCCCGCCGCGGTTCACCTTCCGAAAGACGGGCCCGTCGTCAATCCCGGCCTTGGTCAGCCATTCATGAAGAGCGGTCACCGGGCATGTCTCGACCGCTTTGCCGCGGCTGATGCCGATACGGGCGCCGGCCCCCTCGGCGTCCGTCTTCGAACGCGTGATCAAGAGCACGAGCCCGTCCTCCGTCCAGGTGAGGTCGGCGACGTTCATGCCGACCAGTTCCGAACGGCGCAGGGCACCTGCGAAGCCGACGAGGAAGAGGGCACGGTCGCGAGTTCCCGCAAGCGTAATACCGCAGGCTCGGACCAGCTTGCGCATGTCGGCGATGGTGAGAGCGGCTGAGCGACGTGGTGGTGTCCCGTGCTTGCGACCGATGCCGCGCAGAGTTTCACGGATGGCGGGTGCTTGGTGTCGAGCGGGTGTCCGGCGATGCCACACGCACGGGCGATCGCGGCAACGCGGCGGCGAAGTGTTGGCAGCGCGTAACCTTCGCCAGCGGCGGCGAGGTAGGCGCCAATGACTTAGGGTGTGGCGGGCATAGGCTTGAAGCTGTGCTTGCTGCACCAGGCGTTGAAGTTTGCCAAGTCTGTGGCCTAGGCTTTGATGGTCGCAGGCGCGTCGGATGCGTCCTGATAGGCCTTTGATTTGGCTAGAGCCATAGCGGCCCGTGGTGTTGGGGCATCTTCGCCGCGGGGCTTGGCCGGCGGCCGGGCCGGGAGCGTGGTTACGGACTTCGTCATTGTGAAATCCTCGTAGCACGAAGCCATCCACATAAGCGACGATAATATCCATTACAGCTTCTTAAGCGTTGATAAGTAGTAGGATGCGCCAGTTGGTCCTAAGAACTGTGGGCCGGCCTTGAGATCGGTCCCTCGCTAGGGTTCTAGACCGAGCATGACCGTGGCTTTACCTCTTTCAAACAGGAGGAACCGCCGGGAAGTCCGATTGTGGCTATCCCAGCCTTCTCGATCGAAACGCGATCGGTGTGATTTCGCAGGATCAGAAAGGTCCGCTTTCGGGCGACCGCGTCCAGCCCGTTAATGGCGGAGATTAAGCGCAAACCGGATATTGTAAAATCAATCATGGTTCTGCTGCAAAGTCGGCGTTTACCCGACCTCGAAGCAGGCCCTCGCCACAAAGCACAAGCACGCTGACATCAGCACCGCCAGCGCCTATCTTGAGGCAGGAGGCGTGCGATGCCGGATAGTTTGTATGACCGGGACATCCTGAGCTGGTCCGAACAGCAGGCCGCCCTGCTACGCCGGCTCGCGCGGGGTGAGCGGGTGAATGCGGCCGTGGACTGGGACAATTTGATCGACGAGGTCGAGACCGTGGGCCGTACTGAACTCCGCGCCTGCGAAGGTCTGCTTTACCAGGCGTTGCTTCACTTACTAAAGCTACGTTTCGGTCTCGATCCGCAGCCGAAGGCGCACTGGGCCAACGAGACCGAGACGTTCTTGGATGGCGCTCAGCGGGCGTTCACGCCGTCGATGCGCCACCGCGTGATGCTGCAAACCGAATACGCCCGTGCCCGGCGGAAATGTCTAAGGGTGCTGAACCCGGAAACACAGATTTCGCAAGCCTGTCCCTACAACTTGGATGATTTGCTCGACCCCGATGCCGACCTGGATCGTCTGCTGTCCAAATTAGATTAACCGGAGACCCCCCATGCTCAACCAGACCGCCCCCCTGCCGCTGCACGACCCGAGCCTATTTCGCCAAGCCTGCCATATCGATGGCAAGTGGATCGAGGCGGATAACGGTGCCACGCTCACCGTCCGCAACCCCGCCACCGGCGACATCATCGGCACCGTGCCCGCCCTGGGTGCGGCGGAAACGCGGCGCGCGATCGAGGCGGCGCACCGGGCGCAGCCGGCGTGGCGGAACAGGCTGGCCAAGGAGCGGGCGGCCATTCTGCGCCGCCTGTTCAACCTCATGATCGAGAATACCGACGACCTCGCCCTCATCATGACCGCCGAGCAGGGCAAGCCGCTGGCGGAAAGCAAGGGTGAGATCGCCTATGCCGCGTCGTTCATCGAGTGGTTCGCCGAGGAAGGTAAGCGCATCTATGGCGACATGGTGCCGCAAAACCAGCAGGGCCGCCGCATTCTGGTGATGAAGGAGCCCATCGGCGTGTTCGCTGCCATCACGCCGTGGAACTTCCCGGCGGCGATGATCACGCGCAAAGCCGGGCCGGGCTGGGCGGCGGGCTGCACCGGGGTGATCCGGCCCGCGAGCCAGACGCCGTTTTCCGCGCTGGCCCTCGCCGTCTTGGCCGAGCGCGCGGGCATGCCGGCCGGGGTGTGCAACGTCATCACCGGGCCATCGGGGCCGGTGGGCGGTGAGCTCACGTCCAATCCGCTGGTGCGGAAGCTCACGTTTACGGGCTCCACCGAGGTCGGGGTCAAGCTGCTGGCGCAGATCGCGCCCACAGTGAAGAAGGCCAGCATGGAGCTGGGCGGCAACGCGCCGTTCATCGTGTTCGATGACGCGGATTTGGACCAGGCGGTGATCGGGGCCATGGCCAGCAAGTTCAGGAACGCCGGGCAGACCTGCGTGTGCGCGAACCGGTTGCTGGTTCAGGCCGGCGTGTATGAGGCGTTCACGGCCAAGCTGAAAGTCGCCGTCGCTGCCTTGCGCGTCGGCAACGGCATGGAGCCCGGCGTCACCCAAGGGCCCATGATCAACCAGGACGCGGTCGCGAAGGTCGAGGCGCATATCTCGGACGCGCTCGCACGCGGCGCGCATGTGGCCCTGGGCGGCAAGCGGCACGCGCTGGGCGGCAATTTCTTCGAGCCGACCATCCTCACCGACGTGCCACGGACCGCGGATATTTTTCGGGAGGAGACGTTCGGCCCCGCCGCCGCGCTGTTTCGCTTCGAGACCGAGGCGGAGGCGATCGAGATGGCCAACGACACCGAATTCGGCCTTGCCGCGTATTTCTACAGCCGGGACGTGGGCCGCATCTTCCGCGTGGCGGAAGCGCTGGAATACGGCATCGTTGGCGTGAACGAGGGCATCATCAGCACCGAGGTGGCCCCCTTCGGCGGGGTAAAATCTTCCGGCCTCGGACGGGAGGGCGGTAAATACGGCATCGAGGACTATCTCGAGATCAAATATGTGGCCCTAGGAGGCATCGGCGCGTGACGTATGACTATGATCTGTTCGTGATCGGTGGCGGCTCCGGGGGCGTCCGGTGCGCCCGGATTGCCGCCGGGCACGGGGCGCGGGTGGGTATTGCCGAGAATGCGCAATGGGGCGGCACCTGCGTGAACCTCGGCTGCGTGCCGAAGAAGATGATGGTGCAGGCGGCAGAGTATGGCCGGCTGGCGGAGGATTCACGCGGTTTCGGCTGGAATACCGTGCCCGGCGCGCACGACTGGTCGGCGCTGATTGCCACCAAGGACGCCGACCTTGCCCGCCTCCGCGGCACCTATCACAGCCTGCTGGCCGGTAGCGGCGTGGTGATGCACGAAGCCCGCGCCAGGTTTACCGGGCCGCATACGTTGGATGTCGGCGGCTCGGTGGTCACCGCCGAACGCATCGTCATCGCCACTGGAGGCACCCCGCTGATCCAGCCGCCGATCGAGGGCATGGAGCTCGGCATCGTCTCGGACCAGGCGTTCTCGCTACCAGCATTGCCCAAGCGCGTGCTGATGGTCGGCGGCGGCTATATCGGCATCGAGTTCGCTGGCATTTTCCATGGCTTGGGTGCGGCGGTGGACGTGGTCTATCGCCAGCCCTTGCCCCTGCGCGGCTTCGACGAGGAAATCCGTCAGGCCCTGGCCGATTCGATGGTCGCGGACGGAGTGCGTCTCCATTGCAGCCAGACGGTGCACAAGATCACCGCCCGAGGCGACGCGCGGCACGTGATCCTGACCAATGGCCACGAGCTGGAGGTGGATTTGGTGTTCTTCGCCGTCGGCCGCGCGCCAAAGACCGCCGGCCTCGGCCTCGAGCACGCCGGGGTGAAGACGGACGCAAAGGGGGCGGTGGTGGTGGATACGGAGTTCACGACGAGCGCCGCGCATATCTTCGCCATCGGCGATGTATCCAACAAGCTGAACCTCACCCCGGTCGCGATCGCCGAGGGCCACCATCTGGCGGACCGGCTGTATGGTCCCGGGCGTCCCCGGACCTGGCAAATGAACCCGGTCGCCACCGCCGTGTTCAGCAACCCGCCCATCGCCACCATCGGCCTCACCGAAACGGAGGCCGCACTGCGGGGACCCACGGACATTTACACCGCTCATTTCAAGCCGATGCGCCACGTCCTGTCCGGCCGCAACCGCCGCACGTTCATAAAGATGGTGGTGGACCAGGCCAGCCAGCGCGTGCTGGGCGTACACCTGCTGGGCGACGACGTGCCGGAGATGATGCAGGGCATCGGCGTGGCGCTGACCGCCGGTGCCACGAAACAGGATTTCGACCGCACCATCGGCATCCATCCCACGAGTGCGGAGGAGTTCGTCACCCTGCGCACCCGCACACGCGAGGTGGGCCTGGCGCAGGCGGCGGAGTAACCTCCTTCCCCCTCTCCCTCCGGGCTAGCGGATTCACACATCAATGAGTGAGCCCCAAAACGGAGCGGGATCGTCTGCCGGCTTGGAATTCGAGCCATCCAGCCAGCATCACAGCTGGGCCGGGTTTGCCATAATAGCCGGTCCAGCCTCCAAGCCGTGCGCAAACCCAGCTCGCATAGGCCAGCGATCCTTTGGGATGAGGGTTCTTTTGCCGCGCAGTCTTGCCCTCCAGATGGGCTGTGTAGGCTTCAAGCAAGGGCAGGTCCTCGGGTTCGAACACGTCTGTGCACGGGCGCAACACGGGTTGGTCGCCGTCACGGGCATGGACCAGCTGCTGCACCGTGACAGCCGCCACCAGCGCCGCCGTCACCAGCTTCTCGCGCGGGGGCGGTTCTTCGATACGAATACCCTCAATATCAAAGCCTTGCGTCTTCATCGTGCGAAACAGCTGCTCGATCCCCCAGCGCTTGCGATACTGATCAACCACCCGCCACGCCTCAACCGGGTCATCGACGGCCTGGGTCGTCAGCAGCCGCCAATGCACCGCCGGCTGGCCCGGCACCGGGCTGGTTTCGCAGACATCGATCACCTGAACCTGCACCGATGCCGCAAGCCCGGTGCGCACGCCGGCCTTGGGCCGGGCCAGGTTCATGGTGGCGAAGCGCAGCGCAAGCGTCGCCGTCCGGCGGGGGCGGCCCGGGCGTGCGGGCAGATCGAGCGTCGCGCGCCCGGCCTCCGGCAGCGCATCGAGGCGCCCGAACAGCGTGCCGCCATCGTCCAGGCTACGGTCTTGCGCGGCGCGCACCAGCAAATCCGCCCCATCGGGACGCAGTGCGAACGCCTCGAAAATATCGCTCTCGCGGTCAGCAACCACCGTCAGGCCTTCGGCCTCTGCACAGACCGTGGCGGCCTGATCGGCGCCTTGCAGCCAGCGAAAGCTCTCTTTCTCCTCGATCGCGGTGTCGCGCCGGGTCGCCCTGCGCCCGGCGTCGCGCTGCAGAAATTGGGCGTCGATCAGGCCAAGCAGCGTGCCGTCGCCGGCGTCCACGGCAATGACAACATGCAGGTAATGCCCGCCGCCGCCTTCAGGCCGGATGACGGTGGTGTCCTGGATCGCCAACACAGGGCGGCCCTTGCAGCGCAGGGCTGTGCGCGCAGCCTGCTCGGCGACCATCTCCTCGATTGTAACGGCAGGGTTGCGCAAAAACCGGCTCAGCCGAACTTCACCCGCCCGAGTGCCACCCAGCCGCCGGACGCGCACGCCACGGCCGCCGACAGCGAAAAGACGGCCCAGAAGAAAGGCCCCCTTTTTCCAGGCGGCGGTCCCCAAACCGCCCCAGCGACAGCTCCATCGATATGATCCGTCATGATAGTGGAAGCGGATCCAATGATCACAGAGAATCAGACCTTTGAGCCCGGTTCAAGGACGATGTGTGCATGCAGTAGCCCGAAGGGAGAGGGGCGGGGCGACGGAGACGACAGGCACCAAACTTGGTCAGTGTATCACCCTAGCAGTCACTCCGGCGGAGGAAAGCGCCGGTTGTTTCCCTCACCCTCCCCCTCTCCCGAGGGGAGAGGGGGAGGTAAGGGCTACTTCGCCGCGGCGATTGCCTTAATAATGACGGCTTCGGCGGCGGCTTTGTCCATCCAGCCGGTGACCTTTACCCATTTGCCGGGCTCGAGGTCCTTGTAACGGGTAAAGAAATGCTCGATCGCCTGGCGGGTGATGAGCGGCAGGTCTTCGATCTTGTGCACGTCGGTGTACATCGTGTGGATCTTGTCATGCGGCACACAGATGATTTTTTCGTCCTGGCCGCTTTCGTCTTCCATTTGCAGCATGCCGATCGGGCGGCAGCGGATCACGGCGCCGGGGACCATCGGCGCCGGGGCCAGCACCAGCGCGTCCGCCGGGTCACCGTCATCGGCCAGGGTGCCGGGGATGAAGCCGTAAGCGGCCGGGTAGGCCATGGGGGTGAACAGGAAGCGGTCCACGAAGATGGCACCGCTGGCCTTATCGACCTCGTATTTTACTTGGGACCCTTGCGGAATCTCGATCACCACGTTGATGTCGTGCGGCGCGTCTTTGCCGGTGGGGATTTTCGAGATGTCCATCGGGTGTATCCTGTGTTGCGGGCCGGACCATACTCAGACGCGCCGGGCTTGCCAATTCGGCCCCGGTGCGGGCATTGAAGTCCGCGCACGCGCCTGTAGCTCAGTTGGTTAGAGCGGGCCGCTCATAACGGCTTGGTCGCAGGTTCGAGTCCTGCCGGGCGCAGCGTTTTTCCTTGGAGGAGCCTTCCACATGGCCGCGTATCAGTATGTTTATGTGATGAAGGACGTGACCAAGGCCTTCCCGGGCGGGCGCGAGGTGTTCAAGGGCATCACCCTGTCCTTCCTGCCCGGCGTCAAAATCGGCATCTTGGGCGTGAACGGCGCGGGTAAATCGACCCTGCTGAAGATCATGGCTGGGATCGAGAAGGAATTCGGCGGCGAAGCCTGGGCGGCCGAAGGCGTCCGGATCGGCTATCTCGAGCAGGAGCCGCGGCTCGATGATGACAAGACGGTGGCCGAAAACGTCCTGAAGGCGTTCGGCAAGCTCACCGCGGCACTCGCGCGATTCAACGCCATCAGCGAGGAATTCGCCGAGCCGATGGAAGAGGAGCAGATGAACACGCTGCTGGCCGAGCAGGCGGAGCTGCAGGAGCTGATCGATGCCGAGGATGGCTGGGATCTGGACCGGCGGATCGAGATTGCGCTGGATGCGCTCCGCTGCCCGCCGCCGGACACGCCGGTGCTGAAACTGTCGGGCGGCGAGCGGCGCCGGGTGGCGCTGTGCCGGTTGTTGCTGGAAAAGCCGGATTTGCTGTTGCTGGACGAGCCGACGAACCATTTAGACGCCGAAAGCGTGGCGTGGCTCGAAAAGACGCTGCGGGACTTCGCCGGCACGGTCATGATCATCACGCATGACCGGTATTTCCTCGACAACGTAACCAACTGGATTTTGGAGATCGAGCGGGGCCGCGGTTATCCATTCGAGGGCAATTACTCGTCCTGGCTGGCGCAGAAGCGGAAGCGGTTGCAGCAGGAGGAGAAGGAGGAGAGCTCCCGGCAGCGGGCCTTGGCGGCCGAGGAAGAGTGGATCCAGTCGAGCCCGCGGGCGCGGCAGACCAAAAGCCGGGCGCGGATCGCGAAATACGAGGAGATGCAGGCCAAGTCGCAGGAAATGCAGACGGGCGTGGCCGAGATCGTCATTCCGCCCGGTCCGCGTCTGGGAAGTTTGGTGATTCAGGCCGACAAGGTCCGGAAAGTATTCGGCAACCGGCTGTTGATCGACGATCTAGACTTCAAGTTGCCACCGGGTGGGATCGTGGGGGTCATCGGGCCGAACGGCGCGGGTAAGACGACACTGTTCCGGATGATCACCGGGCAGGAGCAGCCGGATGGTGGTGAGCTGAAGGTCGGTGACACGGTGAAACTCGGCTATGTCGATCAGTCGCGTGACAGTTTGGATGCCACCAAATCGGTGTGGGAGGAGATCAGCGGCGGCACGGACGTGATCCATCTCGGTAAGCGGACGGTGCCGTCCCGGGCCTATGTGGGCGCGTTCAACTTCAAGGGCTCGGACCAGCAGAAAAAGGTTGGCATTTTGTCGGGCGGTGAGCGGAACCGGGTGCATTTGGCCAAGATGTTGAAGTCGGAGAGCAACGTGATCCTGTTGGATGAACCGACCAACGACCTCGATGTCGATACGTTGCGGGCGCTGGAAGAGGCGCTGGAGGAGTTCGCCGGGTGTGCTGTGATCATCAGCCATGACCGCTGGTTCCTGGACCGGTTGGCCACACACATCCTCGCCTTCGAGGGCGACAGCCACGTCGAGTGGTTCGAGGGCAATTTCCAGGCGTATGAAGAGGATAAGCGACGTCGATTGGGTGACGCCGCGGTGGAGCCGCACAGGATCAAATACCGGCCCCTCGCCCGCTGAGGCTCGGCCATGAACCCGGCCTGGGAGATCCAGACCGGGCGGCTGCGGCTGATCCCGGTGAACTGGCAGGACCTGCCGGACCTCGTGTCATTGAAGGGTGACCCGGGCGTGTATGCGCAGATGCTGGGGGGCGTCGCCGGGCCGCAACGCGTGGCGGAGGAGCTGGCACGGGACACGAGTTTCTGGGCGGCGCGCGGTGTGGGCATGTGGATGGTGCGGGAGGGTGGTGCGGCTGTGGGCCTCACCGGCATCCATGACCGGCCCGACGGACGGGGGCTCGCGTTGCGATTTGCGTTTCGTCCGGAGGCGCGCGGCAAGGGGTTGGGGCGGGAGGCGGCGGGCGCTGGCCTGCGGTTTGCGCATGACCGGGCCGGCCTTGCCCGGGTGATCGCGGTCGCCCGCCAGGGGAACATCGCGTCCCGCACCCTCCTGGGGTCGATCGGGATGCGATCGTTTGAAACCTTTTTACGCGATGGCGAGCAAGTTCACGTTTACGAGAGCTGTGCGCCCACCATCAGCTCGCCAATTGACGCTTCATGGCGGTGATCAGAGCGTCCACATTACCCCCGTTCTGCGACAGGTACGAGGCATAGTCGTTACGCTGCGTGAGCCGTAGGCTGGTGCCTTCGGCCTTCACATCGATGATCTTCGGCTGACCGCCGGCAGAGTTCACCACCCATTGCACGTTATTCGGCTGCTGATTGGGCCGTTGAATGAGCGTGCCGACCAGCGCGCCCTCCTCACTCTGCGTCGTTGTGGTGGGCTTGAATGTGACGCCCTCATACTGGCCGATTTTTCCGAAGATATTGTTCAGCAGAACCTGGTGAAATAGCCTGGTATATTCCTGGACCTGCTGCGGCGTCGCGGTCCGGCTAAACCGGCCAAGGCAGAAGCGGGCGATCCCGTCCACGTCCACGTCTTTCTCGATGAGCGGGACCAAACGCTGCTTCTTGTCCTCATACGCGCCCGGCGAATTCACGATTTGCGTCAGCGAATTTCCCAAACTGACCACGAACGATGTGGCGTCAAACGATTGAGCCCACGCGCGAGGCACCACGAATGCGGTGGCGGCTGCGGCGGTCAAGGTGAGCAGGTGGCGGCGTGTGAGCATCGGTAAGCCTCAGTGATTGAACCAAGCGGGGATTGTCGCCTTTTCATCGGCGCGGGTGGTGGCGATATCCGCGCTCCGGTTTTGACGATAGAGGCTGCGGAAAGTTGCGTATGGGTCTAGCGCAGCTTTTTTAACCTGTTCGACCGGGTCCAGCAGGCGCTCCCGGGAATCCACCAAACCGACGCCGAAGCGGGAATACTCCAAGGTCTTGACGCCGCCGAACGACGCGTACGTCAAGGGATCGAGCCCGAAATTCGCGACGAAGCCAGCGGCATCCCGCGGATTGGAGGGGCCGAACAGCGGCAGGAACAGGAACGGCCCATCCCCCACGCCCCACAACGCCATGGTCACGCCGAAATCCGTCTCGTGTTGCTTATACCCCAGGTCGCTCGCGATATCGAATAGCCCGCCGACGCCGGCCGTGCTGTTGATCAAGAACCGCATCAGCGTCGTGCCCGCCCGGCGCGGCTTGGTCTGCAGCACGTCATTGGCGAACACCGCCGGGCTCGAGATATTGGCCAGCACGTTGTGGATCGGCCGGCGCACCCCGCCGGGCACCACGTCGCGATACCCGCGGGCAACCGGGGCGAAAATGTAGGTGTCGAGCCCATCATTGATCCGGTAAAACACCCGGTTCGCCGGCTCGATCGGGTCATTATTGGCCTGGAATTCCGCCATCGCGTCCGGGTCACTCGCGGGCGGGCGGGTGGCGCAGGCGGACAGCATCAGCGCCGCGGTAAGGGCCAGCATAGGGCGAAACAGCATCGAGCACCTTCACTCATTTTTAGCCGCAATCCCGGCTATCGTGCCACGATAGGCTATCCAGTGTTAAAACAACGTTAGGATCCACGGTAGCGTTGCCGTGAACGTGGCGTATATTAAACTGGCCACATCGTAACATGCACGATCACAACCCGGATAGCCCAACCCATGAACGAGATGTCCCCCGTCACGCACGAGCCCACGCTGGAACGCTGGCTGACCGGCCCGCGCTTTGCGGCCCTACCCGCCCCGAGCGTGGCGGCGGTGCCGGCGCTGTCGTTCGAATTCTTCCCGCCGAAGACCGACGCGCTCGAGGCGCAGCTCTGGTCCTGCGTCCGCCGGCTAGAACGGCTGCATCCGCGCTTCGTGTCCGTCACCTATGGCGCGGGCGGTACGACGCAGGCCCGCACCCACGCGACGGTGACGCGGCTGGTGAAGGAGACCTCACTCACGCCCGCCGCGCATCTAACCTGTGTCGGCGCTCCGCGCGGCGAGGTGGATGACGTGGCGCGGGAATACTGGGACGCAGGCGTGCGGCACATCGTGGCACTGCGGGGCGACGCGCCGCCGGGTCAGGACTATGAACCGCATCCGGATGGGTATGCGTATGCGTCCGACCTGGTCGAGGGGCTGCGCCGGGTGGCCCCGTTCGAAATTTCAGTCGCGGCCTATCCAGAGGTGCATCCGACGGCACTGGGCCCGGCGGACGATCTGGATAATCTCAAGCGCAAGCTGGATGCCGGGGCGACGCGGGCGATCACGCAATATTTCTTCGACGGCACGATATTCCTGCGCTTCCTGGACCGGGCTTTGGCCGCCGGCATCACCGCGCCGATCGTGCCCGGCATCATGCCCGTCTCCAACTACGCGCAGGCCGCGAAATTCAGCGCCATGTGCGGCGCCAGCATGCCGGACTGGATGGGCACGCTATTCGAGGGCACCGAGGACGACCCTGAGACTCGCCGCATGATCGGTGCCATCGCCGCCGCCGAACAAGTCCGGCTGCTGCAGGCCAACGGCGTGGACGAGTTCCATTTCTACACGCTGAACCGCGCGGACCTCACCTTCGCGATCGCGCATCTGCTGGGCGTCCGAGCCACCGCCGATACAGCGGGCGCAGCAAAAACGGACTGAGGAACAGCGGCAACTGGCACAGCCCAAAGAACAGCGCGATCTTCGGATTGGCGGCGGCGGGCAGCACCGCGAGATACAGCGCCATGTTGCGGTTGCCGCTCATGAGGCCCGCAGTCGCGGCCATACGCGTGCCGAGCCGGGTGAAGACCCCAGTGGTCACCACATTCAGACCGTAATCCACGATGAACGCCGCGAGCACGGCCTGCACCACCCAGCCGGGGTCCACCATGACCCGCGCCTGCAAGCCGTCCATCACCGCAAATCCGTAGAACACCATTAGCCAGACCAGCGCCCCGTCCGTCGCGTCCGCCCAGCGCCGTAACCCATCGCGGCCCATCACCTGGCGCAGCGCCAACGAGATCAGCATCGGCACGCCGACCACAAGGCCGAGCCGCCCCATGAAGGCGCCGGTGCTGATCGCGAGGTCGATGCCCATCAGCGCCGTGACCATGGGCGGCGCCGTGAGCGGCACCAGGAACGTGGTGGCGAGCGTCACCAGCAACGACAATTCCGGGTCGAGTCCCACGAGCCGGGCAAAGGCGGCGCTGGAGGTCGCGGCGCAGCCGGTGGCAAAGATCACCAGCCCGTCGCGGATCGCCGGGTCCAGCCCGAGCGGGGCGGTTATGGCCCACACCAGCACCGGGCAGACCAGCAGCTGCACCGCGATCAACAAGGTGACCCGCCCCGGACGCCGCAAATGCGCCAGCGTCCCCGGAATATCCACCCGCAACAACACCAGCGTCATCAGCGCCACCACGACCGGACTCACGATCCCATGCAATTCCGCCGCAAGGCCCGGTGACGCCACGCCGCCGAAGATGCCCAGCGCCAGCAGCAGCGGGCCCTGCCGCCCGGACGCCGCCATGAATCGCCGTAGCGGGTTGGCCCCGTTCGCCACCCGTTCTATATTCCGTCCGTGACGTCGCACATTCCCACACCATGACCGATTACCTTACGCGCTTGAACCCCGAGCAACGTGACGCCGTGGAGGCGCTGGACGGCCCGGTCCTGGTGCTGGCCGGCGCGGGCACGGGCAAGACTCGGGTGCTGACCACGCGGTTCGCCCACATCCTCCTCACCGGACGCGCGGCGCCGGGTCAGGTGCTGGCGGTGACGTTCACCAACAAGGCCGCACTCGAGATGCGGGAGCGGGTCAGCGCGATCCTGGGCCGCCCGGCGGAAGGGCTGTGGCTCGGCACGTTTCACGCCCTATGCGCCCGGATGCTGCGGCGGCATGCGGGGCTGGTGGGGCTGAAATCCGGCTTCACGATCCTGGACAGCGACGACCAGTTGCGGGTGCTGAAGCAGGTGATGGAAGCGGCGCATTTCGATACCAAGCGCTGGCCGCCGCCCGTGCTGATGGGCATGATCCAGCGCTGGAAGGACCGCGGCGTCACGCCAGACAAGGTGACCGCCGCCGAGGAGGGCGATTTCGTCGGCGGCCAGTCCCGGGTGCTGTATGCCGCATACCAGGCACGGCTGGCGCAGCTGAACGTGGCGGATTTTGGCGATTTGCTGCTGCACATGACCGAAATCCTGCGCAACCATCCGGAGGTGCTGGCGCAGTATCACCGGATGTTCCGGTATATTCTGGTGGATGAATATCAAGACACCAACCTCGTGCAATATCTTTGGCTGCGGCTGCTGGCGCAGGGGCATAAAAACATCTGCTGCGTTGGAGATGATGATCAGAGCATATATTCCTGGAGAGGCGCAGAAATAGAAAATATTCTGCGATTCGAGAAGGATTTTCCGGGCGCCAAGGTGGTCAAACTTGAGAGCAACTATCGCTCGACCACGCCGATACTCGGGGCCGCGTCCGGCCTGATCGCCAATAACGAAGGCCGGCTCGGCAAGACGCTGCGCTCAGGCCGCAATGACGCGGATGGCGAGCCGGTGAGCGTGGTCAGCCTGTGGGATAGCGAGGAAGAGGCGCGGATGGTCGGCGACCAGGCCGAGCAGCTACGGCGGGACGGGCATAAGCTGTCAGAGATCGCGATCTTGGTGCGCACCTCCGCCCAGACGCGCGCGTTCGAGGAGCGGATGATCAAGCTGGGCCTGCCCTACCGGGTGGTGGGCGGCCTCCGCTTTTATGAGCGGGCGGAGATCCGGGACGCCATCGCCTATCTGCGCGTGTTGCATCAGCCGGCGGACGATCTGGCGTTCGAGCGGATCGTGAACCTGCCCCGGCGCGGCGTCGGCGAGGTGGCGTTGCGCGCCATGCACATCGCGGCGCGGGAGCAGAGCATCCCCCTGGCCGAGGCGGCGGAGCGGCTGGTGCAGCAGGGCGCGCTCAAGGGGAAGATGCGGCAATCGCTGGCGGAATTGTTCCAGGGGCTCGGCCGCTGGCGGGTGCAGATCGCCGCCGAGGGCCATGTCGTGACGGCGGCCACGATGCTGGACGAGAGCGGCTATATGGAGATGTGGCGGCAGGACAAATCGCCGGATGCGCCGGGCCGGATTGAAAACCTCAAGGAGCTGGTTCGTGCCTTGGGGGATTTCGAGACGCTGGCCGGGTTCCTCGATCACGTCTCATTGGTGATGGAAAACGAGCAGAATGCGGGGGATGACAAGCTCAGCATGATGACGTTGCATGGCGCGAAGGGCCTGGAATTCGACACCGTATTTCTGCCGGGCTGGGAAGAGGGCCTGTTCCCGAGCCAGCGGACGCTCGATGAGGGCGGGTTGAAGGGCCTCGAGGAGGAACGGCGGCTCGCCTATGTCGGCCTCACCCGGGCGCGGAAACGGGCGGTGGTGAGCTATGCCGCCAATCGTTCGCTGTATGGCAAGTGGCAGAGCACGATTCCGAGCCGGTTCGTCGAGGAATTGCCGGAGGCTCATGTGGAACGCCGCGGCTCGGCGGCGATGCAGCGGGAAACGCGGCTGATGTCCGCCCCCAGCGTGTTCACCGGCGGCCCGTTGGTGGCGCGCCGCGCGCAGGAGGTGGGGGCGTGGGAGCTGCCGGAGCGGCCGAAACACGCCGACGCGATTCCGGTCGGTGCCCGGGTGTTCCACCAGAAATTCGGCTATGGCCAGGTGCTGGCGGTGGATGACGACCGGCTGGAAGTCGAATTCGAGAAGGCCGGGCAGAAACGGCTGCTGGACCGGTTCGTGGAGAAGGTTTGATGGCACGCGCATCCGTCATTGCGAGCCCGCTTGGGCGAAGCAATCCAGGGCCAACACGCGCGCTCATGGCCCCTGGATCGCCGCGCCCCAAGCGGGGCTCGCGATGACGGGCCTTCCTTCCCGGCTGCTGGTATGAGACGCCGCGCCGGGCCGCTCGAAACCGTATCGGTCACCGTGCCGGAGGCGGCGCTGGACGCGTATGAGGCGGCGCTGGCCAGCGTGTGCGGCACGATCGGGTTCTTCCTCGATGACGAGGATGCCCGGACCTGGCGAGTCGAGGGTGTGCGGGATGTGGAGGCCGACCTCACACCGCTCACCGACGCGCTGTCGATCGCAGCACTGGTCACAGGCGTTCACGCAGCGCTGCAGCGCGCTCCGACCGAGGCGGAAGGGTGGGTGCTGCGCACACAGGAGGCATTTCCGGAGCAGCTGGTGGGCCACCGCTTCGCCATCCGCGGCACGCATGACCGATCCCCACACGCACCGGGCAGAATCACGCTGGTGCTGGACGCCGGGCTGGCGTTTGGCTCGGGCGAGCACGGCTCCACCCGCGGCTGCCTGCGCGCGCTCGAGCGGGTGGCACGGCGCAAGCCCAGGCGCATTCTAGATTTGGGGGCCGGATCCGGGATCCTGGCCATGGCCGCCGCCCGCCTGCTGCGCCGCCCGGTGCTGGCGACCGATATCGAGCCCTGGTCCGTCCGGGTCGCGCGCCAGAACGCGGCGGCCAACCGCGTCGGCCACTTGGTCACGGCCGTGCTGGCCGATGGCTGGCGCAGCCGGGGCGCGTGGTCCCGGGCCCCCTATGACCTGGTACTCGCCAACATCCTCGCCCGCCCGCTCTGCCGGATGTCCGGCGCGCTGGCGGCGCATTTGGCGCCGGGTGGGCACGCGATCCTGTCGGGCTTGCTGCTCTCACAAGTGCCGATGGTGCTCAGCGCGCACCGGCGGCATGGGTTGATCTTGACCCAGGTGCTTCGGGAGGGCGGTTGGGCCACGCTCGTCGTCCGGCGGGGCTCCCGTGGCGAGGGCAACCCATGACCCGAAGCTTGTCCGGCAAGCCGAAGCCGCGTTCAGGCTGGCCTTGCGAAGTATTCTGGTGGCCCGGCTGATTAACGCCCGACCGAAAATCCGCGGGCCTCGACAAACTTCGGGTCGAACACCCGGCCCATTTCGGCGCGGTGCAGCCCGATATCGGCCAGCTCCCGGTCGCTCAGCGACGCCAGTTCGTTCATCACCGCCCGGCGCTGCGGCAGGCTGCGCAGATAGGCACCGAACCGCCGCAACCTGGCACCCATCGAAAACGGGCGCGCAGCCTCGACCACGGAGCCGGTAAAGGACAGGCTGTTGGACATCAGGAGCGCCATTTGATCGGCGGAAAGGGGAGCGTTCATCGTACTATTCCTCGAATTCAGTAACCGGAACATAAGCACCTCGTGCTGCAATGCAGCACGCCGGTTCACTGACGCTGCTATGCTGTCAGCGAATGATGGCGCTCCCAGTTATGTGAAAATGATGAATGAGGTCTAACATGGCTGACCATGCCGCCCGGCTCGCCCGAATCCGGACCCATCTCGCCGCCGCCGGAGTACACGGCTTCATCGTGCCCCGCGCGGACGAGCATCTGGGCGAATACGTGCCGGATAGCGCCGAACGCCTGGCCTGGCTCACCGGCTTCACCGGGTCCGCCGGCCTTGCGCTTGTCTTGATGGACCGTGCGGCGGTGTTCAGCGACGGCCGGTACACTCTGCAATTGGCGCAGCAGACCGACCCCGCGCTGTTCGAGCCGCTGCATTTGGTCGAGCACCCGCCGCACGCCTGGCTAGCCAAACACGCCACCGGCCCGGTCGGCTATGACCCGTGGCTCATGAGCGAGGAGGCCGCGACCCGCTATCGGGATGCCGGCGTGACGCTGGTCGAGCTCGACCCGAACCCGATCGACGCGGCCTGGCCCGACCGTCCGCCGGCGCCGCTGGGCGCTGTGGTGCCGCAGCCGCTCGTCTATGCCGGGCGGAGTTCGGCCGAAAAGCGGAATGAGGTGGCGCTGAAGCTGGCCGAAGCGCGTCAGGACGCCGCCATCCTCACCGACCCGGCGTCCATCGCCTGGATGTTGAACATCCGCGGTGCCGACGTGGCGTTCACCCCCTTCGCGCTCGGCTTCGCCATCCTGCACGCCGACGACACGACCCAATTGTTTATGGACCCGGCCAAGCTCGGTCCCGGCATTCACGCATGGCTGGGCCCTGACGTTACCTGCGTCGGGCGGGATGCGCTGGCACCGGCGTTGCGTGCGATGCAGGGAAAGCGCGTGCGGGTGGACGTAGCCGGCTCGCCGGCGTGGTTCGGGCAAACGCTGCGCGCCGCGGGCGCCACCGTGCTGGACGGTGCCGACCCCTGTGCGCTGCCGAAGGCCTGCAAGAACGCAGTCGAACAGGACGGCACCCGCGCCGCCCATCGACGGGACGCCGTGGCGCTCTGCCGCTTCCTGCACTGGCTCGAGACCGAGGGCCGCGGCCACACCGAAATGCAGGCCTCCGCCCGCCTGCTGGCGTTCCGGGCGGAGGCTCCGGAGTTCCGCGGTGAATCCTTCCCCGCCATCTCCGGCGCGGGCGAGCACGGCGCGATCATCCACTACCGCGCGACCCCTGAATCCGATCGCGTATTGGGCTCGAACGAGGTCTATCTGATCGATTCCGGCGCGCAATATCCGGACGGCACGACGGACGTCACCCGCACGATCTGGACCGGCCCCGGCGATCCCCCGTCCGAACTCCGCGACCGCTACACCCGGGTCCTCCAGGGCCACATCGCCCTGGCCACCGCCCGCTTTCCCGAGGGCGTGAGCGGCCCGCACCTCGACGCCTTCGCCCGCCGCGCACTCTGGGATGCCGGCCTCGATTACGACCACGGCACCGGCCATGGCGTGGGGAGCTACCTGTCCGTGCACGAGGGCCCGGCCAGCATCTCCCGGCTTGGCAAAATGATCCCGCTGGCACCCGGCATGATCCTGTCGGACGAGCCGGGGTTCTATCTGCCCGGCCAGTACGGCATCCGGCTGGAGAACCTGCTGCTGGTGCAATCCGCCCCGCCCGGCCCGCGCCCGTTCTTGCAGTTCGAGACGCTGACCTTGGCCCCGTTCGATACCAAGCTGTGGTATTATGAAACACTGAACCATCACGAGCGGACGTGGCTGGAGCGTTACCACACTCGCGTCTGGACGGAGATCGGCCCGCTGCTGCACAAGCCGGCCCAAGAATGGCTCCGGCGCGCTTGCTTGGGAAACTAAACCAAGCCGGCTAACCCCTCTCCCTCCGGGAAAGGGTTGGGGTGAGGGAAACGACACGCGCAGGCTATCGGTGGTTGTTGCCAATAAACTCCAGGGTCAAACTGCTCCGCGTCTATATGCCGTATGCCGTCCACGGCCCAGAAGGACTTCGGCTCCGGATCCCGGTGCTGATCCTGTCCGGAACCCGTCGGACCGTTCCTGAGCCTTCACCTGCGCTAGTGAAGCTATCGAAAGTTCCGACTGCTCAGGAGCGTGTTGAATCGATACCAATCCTTGGTATATCTCAACGCGGAGAAGATACGATGAACAGCAACACGTCCGTCAGCCTCGGCGAGCATTTTACCAGCTTTATCCAAGACCAGATCGGCCTAGGCCGCTACAGCAACGCCAGTGACGTGATGCGCGCGGGTCTTCGTCTATTGGAGGAACACGAGTCCATGCTAGCCGCCTTGCGTGCTGCGCTCATCGAGGGCGAACAAAGCGGCGTTAGTGCCAAAAATGTCCAAGATATCTGGGCTGCCGTGAGGCAGGAGCATTCCGTCCAGAATGGGTAACTATGTCCTCTCCCAAACGGCTGAAAAGGATATCCGCCAAATCGCCCGGACTTCGATAGAGAACTGGGGGCTCGTCCGGACAGAGCGTTACATACTTGGTCTGAATGAAACGTTCGAGCGTCTTGCGAAATATCCTGACCTTGGTCGAAAGGTGGATGTCATCCGTCCCGGTTACCTACAGACCGCAAGCGGCACTCACGCCATTTGCTACCGCAAAACCGAAACCGGCATTCTGATTATGCGAGTGCTGCACCAGCATATGGATGTCATGCGTCATCTATGACGGCAAAGTTCTTGTCGAGCCCCGCCAGCTCCCGCCACTCCGCCTCCGTTACCGTCCGCACCTCCAGCACCGCCGCCTTCTTCGCCTTCGACCCGGCGTCCGCGCCCAGCACCAGCAGATCCGTCCGCTTGCTCACGCTGTCCGACACCTTCGCCCCCAGCGCCTCTGCCCGCGCCTTTGCCTCGGGGCGGCTCATGGTTTCCAGCGTGCCGGTGAACACGACCGTTTTGCCGGATAGCGCGCCCTCGGCGGCGGGGGCGGCGTCCTCGATCGTGAGTTCGGACGCCAGATCGTCCAGTGCCGCCAGGTTGCGTGGTTCCACGAAGAACTCCGCCAGCTCGTCCGCCAGCGCCGGGCCCACGCCCAGAATGCTGCCGAGGGCCGAGCGTTCCTCGCTGCCCACCGTGGTCGCGGCCAGCATCTGCGTGCGCCATTCCACGAAGCTGCCATAGTGCCGGGCCAACAAGCGGGCATTGGTCGAGCCCACCCGGCGGATGCCGAGCGCGTAGATGAACCGGTCCAAACCGATCCGCCGCCGCGCCTCGATCGACGCCATCAAATTGGTCACGGACTTCGCCTTCCAGCCCTCCCGGCCCAAAATCGCGTCGCGATGCGCGCTCAAACGAAAGATGTCGGCGGGCGTCTGCAGCCAGCCCTCGGCATGGAATTCCTGGATCGTCTTCTCGCCCAGCCCCTCGATATCGAACGCCGCCCGGCTCACCACATGTACCAGCCGCTCCACCGCCTGCGCCGGGCAGGTGAGGCCGCCGGTGCAGCGGCGCACGACCTCACCGGGCGGGCGCACGGCCAGGCTACCGCACACGGGGCAATGCTCCGGAAAGACATACGCCGCCGGGCCGCGCGGCTCGGACAGGACGGGGCCCAGAACCTGCGGGATCACGTCGCCCGCCCGCTGTATCGTCACCGTGTCACCGGCGCGGACGTCCTTCCGCGCGATCTCGTCCTCGTTATGCAGCGTGGCCCGGGTCACGATCACGCCGCCGACGTTGACCGGGGCCAACCACGCGACGGGGGTCAATGATCCGGTCCGGCCCACCTGGATCCGGATGTCATCCAGCCGGGTCGTGGCCTGCTCGGCCGGGAATTTCCAGGCGATCGCCCAGCGCGGCGCCCGCCCAGCGAAGCCCAGCCGGCGCTGCAAGGCGAGGCTATCCACCTTATACACCACGCCATCGATGTCATACGGCAACGCCGCGCGGGCCGCCGCCATCTCCTCCTGAAACGCTGCCGCGTCCCCCGGCGTCAGCATCCGGGACAGCGGATTGACGGTAAATCCCCAGCCGCGCAACCGCTCCAAATAACCGGAATGCGTCTCCGCCACCGGCTCACTCGCGTCCCCCATCGCATACGCGAACAGGCTGAGCGGGCGGGCGCGGGTGATGGCCGGGTCCAATTGCCGCAACGACCCGGCGGCGGCGTTGCGCGGATTGGCGAATTGCCGCTCCTGGCTGGCGTTCAGGGCCATGAAATCGGCCTTGGTCATGAACACCTCACCCCGGATTTCGATCGACGCGGGCGCATCCTGCAGCGTCACCGGCACCGCCATGGTGCGAAAATTGGCGGTGACATCCTCCCCCTCCATCCCGTCCCCGCGCGTGGCGGCGCGCATCAGTTCGCCGCGCTCATACAGGATGGAAATGGACAGGCCATCGATCTTCGGCTCCCCCACCAACGGCAGCGCCGCGTCCTCGCCCAGGCTCAGAAACCGGCGCACGCTGGCCAGGAAATGGGTGAAATCCTCTGTGTCGAAGGCGTTATCCAGCGACAGCATCGGGACCCGATGCTTGATTTTGCCGAACCCCGGCGCGGGTGCCGCGCCCACCTGGGCCAATTCAGGATGGGACGCCTCCAACGCGGCCAATTTCAAGCGGAGCGCGTCATATTCCGCGTCCGTGATCGTGGGGGCATCCAGCGCGTGATACGCCTCATTGGCGTCCCGGATTAGCGCCGCCAGCGCCGCCGCCTCGTCGCTCACGCCGCGTGTCCCAGCAAACTATCCGCCGCCGCCCGCGCCGCCTCCGTCACCGTCTCCCCGGCTAGCATCCGCGCGATCTCCTCCCGCCGCGCCGGACCATCGAGCGGCGAAACCCGCGTCTCCGCCCGGCCCGCCGCCATCGCCTTGGCCACCCGCATATGCGTCAAGCCGCGCGCCGCGACCTGGGGGGAGTGCGTGACGACCAACACCTGCACCCCCTCCGCCACTCGCGCCAACCGGTCCCCCACCGCCGCCGCCGTGGCCCCGCCCACGCCGCTATCCACCTCGTCGAACACCAGGGTCGGCACCGTGCCGCCGCTCACCAGCACGACCTTCAGCGCCAGCATCAGCCGCGACAATTCGCCGCCCGAGGCGATCTTGTCCAACGCGCCGGGCGTCTGTCCCGGGTTGGTGGCGATCAAAAATCGCACCGAATCCGCACCGGCCGCCCCCCATCGCGCCTCATCGAGCGCCGCGACCTCCACCACAAAGCGCGCCTTATCCAGCCGCAGCGGCGGCAGCTCGTCCGTCACGGCTTTTTGCAAACCCGCCGCCGCGTGCTGCCGCGCCTGGCTGAGCGCTGCCGCGCCGGCGGCGAAATCGGCCCGGGTCGCCGCCGCCGCCTGCTCCATCGCCGCAATCTCGGCCGAGCCGGTGTCCAATTCCGCGAGCCGCGCCTGGTGGCTGGCCAACAAGCCCGGCAATTCGGTAACGGTCGTGGCGTGCTTGCGGGCGGCGGCGCGCAGCGCGAACAGCCGCTCCTCCGCCTGTTCCAGCAAACGCGGGTCCGCATCGGCGTCGCTGGCCAGCCGGCTAAGCAACGTTTCCGCCTCGGCTAACGCCTCCTCCGCCCGTTCCAGCGCGGCCATGGCGGGGGCGGCCGGGTTTTCGGCCTCCGGCGCCGGTGCCAATTTCTGCAACGCACGGGACGCGCTGCGCAGGGCCGAGGCCGGGCCGGCGCTACGGCGGTCCTTGGGAGTGATCTCCGCCAGCGCCGTCGCGATCGCCTCCGCCCGGCGTTCGCCCTGTTGCAAGCGCTGCCGCTCGCCCGCCAGATGCTCTTCTTCGCCGGGCTGGGCGGCGAGCGTGGCCAATTCCTCGACGGCGTGGCGCAGCCAATCCTCTTCCCGTTGTGCCTCCGCGATGGCGGTCCGGGCCGCGTCCAGGCGCGTGACGGTGTCCCGCCAGGCGCGCCAGGCTCCTTGCACCGCGTCGCGCAAGGGCCGTTTCACGCCATACGAATCCAGCAGCGGCCCATGCAGCGCCGGATCGGCGAGGCCCATTTGCTCGCCCTGACCCTGCACCTCCACCAGCAGCGCGCCGGCCCGGCGTAACAGCGCCACACCCACCGGCTGGTCATTGATGGTCGCGCGGGACCGTCCGTCCCGGGACACCACGCGGCGGACCACGATCTCGTCCTCGAGTGCCACACCCTGTTCCGCAAGTAAATCCAGCGCCGGGTGACCGGGTGGCGGCGAAAAGCACGCGGTGACGCTGGCCTGCTCGGCCCCGGTGCGCACGAGCCCGCTTTCCGCCCGGGCACCCAGCGCGAGGCCCAGACTATCCAGCAAGATGGACTTGCCCGCCCCCGTCTCCCCCGTCAGCACCGTAAGGCCGGGGCCGAACGCCAAATCCAGCCTCTCGATCAGCACGACGTCGCGGATCGAGAGGGCGGTCAGCATCGGACGGACGGGCTAAAAGATGGGGCCGAGGTTCCGGGCGAAGAACCCCTGCGGTGCCGCGGCCGCCGGCATGGGCGGCGCAATCCCGTTATCCGCCAGCTGACCATAGCTGTCTTTATACCAGGGCGAGCCGGGGTAGTTGTATCCCAACACGGCCGCGGTGTGCTTCGCCTGATCGGTGAGGCCGAGCTTCAGGTAAATTTCGGTTAGACGCTCCAGGGCCTCCGGCGCATGGTTGGTGGTTTGATAGTCGTCCACCACGCGCTGGAACCGGCCGATGGCGGCGGCATACAGCTTCTGACCTTCATACCAGCGGCCGATATCCATCTCCTTGCCGGCCAAATGATCGCGGCAGAGATCGATCTTCAACCGCGAATCGCGGGCATAGGCGCTGTCCGGGAAGCGGTTGACCACGTCCTGCAACGCGGCCATCGCCTGCTCGGTGCCCTTTTGATCGCGCTGAATGTCGGCGATTTGTTCATAGAACGACAGTGCCCGCAAATAATAGGCATACGACGCATTAGCATTCGTCGGATGCAGCTGAATATACCGGTCCAGCGAGGCTACCGACTCCGTGTAATGGTTTTGTAGGTATTCGGCGTACCCATGCATCAGCTGCGCGTTGATCGCCCAGGACGAATAAGGATAGTTTTGCTCGACCGCATCGAACTGAGTGACCGCGGTGGCGTATCGCTTTTGGTTCAGCGCATCGACGCCGTTATTATACAGCTCTTCGACCGGCTTGCCGGCCGGGTCGTCGCGCTTCACGATGTCCTCACTCTTACCCGTCCAGGGTGCGATCGAACTGAGCGTCTCACAGCCCGAAAGGAGCAGCAGGCCGGCAGCAAATAAGGGGCGGAGCGCGCGATATGTCATGACGCCCGCCTTATAGCACGAGAGGCCCGCATGCGAAGCCTTACGCTGCGACCGAAATCCGGTCCGGCGCAGCGAACGCTGGCGCCGCGTCCCGCCAATTGGCCCGGTCCGCGAACAGCGCGTGCAGCACAAGATTATTGAGCGCGTGCCCGGAGCGCCGGCCGACGAACTGGCCCTGCAGCGTCCCACCCGCCAGCGCCAAATCACCGACCGCGTCCAGCATCTTGTGGCGCACGAACTCGTCCGGGTGGCGTAACCCGGCCGGGTTCAGCACCCGGGCCCCATCGACGACGACCGCGTTATCGAGGCTGCCACCCCGCGCCAGCCCGGACGCGCGCAGGCCCTCGATCTCCTGGGACAGCGTGAACGTCCGCGCATCGGCGAGGCCGGTGCGGAAGCTTTCTTCGGATAGCGTCAGCATCAGCGCCTGCCGTCCGATGGCAGCCGCCTGGAACGCGATGGAGACTGCGAGGTCCAATGCCGCGGCACCAGGCCGCAACTCGGCAAACGCATCGCCCTGCTCGACCCGGACCGTGCGCAACACCTCGATCACCCGGGCCGGGGCGTCGAGCGACATGAGCCCGGCGCAATCCAGCAAGAACAGCCACGGCGCAGCCGACCCATCCAACACCGGCAGCTCCGGCCCATCGACGTCGATCACCACATTGCTCACGCCGCAGGCCGACAGCGCCGCCATCAAATGCTCGATGGTGCCGACCCGGGCCTCGGCATGGTCCGGATGCGCCACGACCGTGCACAGACGGGTGTCGGTCACGTTGGAATAGAGTGCCGGGATGGTGATGCCGAGATCGGTGCGGTGGAACAGGATCCCGGTGCCGGCCGTTGCTGGGCGCAAAGTTACCACCACCGGTAACCCGGTGTGCAATCCCACGCCCACGCAGCCGATCGGCGCCTTGACCGTCCGCTGCATCGCCACATCCCAACCGAGGGATGGTGCGGCGACCAGCGAGAGTTGTGACATACCGTCCATCAGGTCCCCTGCCGACGCCGTCTTGGCGCCACTGGGACTACATACGCACAACCCCCGCCCGCAACCAAGTCAATCAATATTTCTGCGTATTACGCTGTAAGCAACTGTAACCAAAGCATTCTGCTGTTACGCTTGGACCGCCGGTGCGTCGAGTAGCTTCTCGATCCGGACCGGAAGTGTTCGCACTCGCACACCGGTCGCGTGATAGACCGCGTTCGCCACCGCCGCATTCAGGCCGACGTTCCCCAATTCCCCTAGCCCTTTGATGCCGAGGTCATTGACCTGGTGATCCTCCTCGGGCACCAAAATCGTCGTCACCGTGCCGATATCCGCGTTCACCGGTATGTAATATTCGGCCAGGTCATTGTTGTAATATCGGGCATGGCGCGCATCGAGCTCGGTCGCTTCATGCAATGCGGCCCCGATGCCCCAGATCTGGCCACCCATCAACTGACTCTTGGCCGCTTTGGGATTGACGATCTTGCCCGCGGCGAAGGCACCGACGAGCCGGGTTGCGCGGATTTCCCTGGTCTGCCGATGCACCCGGACCTCTACGAATTGCGCGCCGAAGGCGAATTGGATGCGGTCCTTCAACTTCGCACCGCCGACCAGCTTACCCATGCCCTTATACAGTCCCTGCACCCCATCCGGCCCGATGCCGTGCGGGATGTTCTCGGCATAGGCCTCGATGATGCCGGACGCCGCACGGCCCACCGCGTCCTCCAGCTTTTCACTCCCCGAGGGGCCCTGCAGCATGCCGTCTTTCAACCGCAGAGTCGCCGGGTCGGCCCCCTTAAGCGGCCCATCCGCCGCCGCCGCCGCGGCGATCCGGGCGAGGATATCCTCGCACGCCTTAGCCACCACGTTGCAGAGGCTCGCCGTGCTGTTGGACCCGCCCGACACCGGGGCCGGCGGCAGCGCGCTATCGCCCACCTCCACCGTGACCTGCGCCAACGGCACTCCTAATCCCTGCACCGCCGTCAACGCGAGCGCCGTCATGACTCCGGTGCCGATCTCCTGCGCCGAGGTCTGCACCGTAACCGCGCCCGTGGGCGACAGCCGCACCCGGACCGTCGCAGGCCCCATCGTGGTGGGGTACGACGACGTGGCGCAGCCCCAGCCAATCAGCCAATCCCCGTCCCGCATGCTGCCGGGCTGTGGATTGCGCTTGTTCCAGCCGAACTCCGTCGCCGCCGCGTCGAAGCACTGCGCCATCTGCCGCGACGTGTACGGCAGCCCCTTGATCGGCTCCTTCATCGTGTCATTGACGCGGCGCAATTCGACCGGATCCATTTTCAGCGCCACTGCCAGCTCATCCATCGCCGATTCCAGCGCGAACATGTACGGGACCTCCGGCGGCGAGCGCATGAAGCCCGGCGTGTTCCGGTCCGCGTGCACGATCGTCACCTGCGAATCGACGTTCGGGCACTCATACAACCGCGTGGAAGCGTCCGTGCCCGCGACCTTGTAGTTGTCGGGGCGCGATGTGATCTCGAACCCCTCATGGATCAACGCCGTGAGCTTACCGTCCGACGATGCGCCCAGCCGGATGCGGTGCCGGGTTTCCGCGCGGTAGGTGGCGACGGTAAAGCCCTGGTCGCGCGTCGTCTCCAGCCGCACGGGCTGCCCGACCCGCTGTGCCGCCATCGCCACCAGCGCCGTCCGCTGCGTGAGCGACCCGCGCGATCCGAACCCGCCGCCCACGAACGGCGACAGCACCCGCACATCCGCCGGGTCCAGGCCCAATTGATCGGCGATCCCATGCTGGAACCCCGCCATGTTCTGCGACGGTTCCCACACCGTGAGCTTCTTCCCGTCCCATGCGGCGGTCGTGGTAAACAGCTCGATCGGGTTATGATGCTGCGCCGGCGTCTCATAATGCGCATCGATGGTGACGGCGGCGGTGGCCAACGCGGCCAGCGCATCACCGACCTTCGGGGCCGGCTCCACCTCGGTCCCGCTCTGCTTGGCGGCCTCTTCCGCAGTTTGGCTCGTGGTGCCCGCGCTGTCGAAGCTTGCAGACGGGGTCTCGGCGGCGTAGGCGATCCTCATCCGGTGCGCCGCCTCCCGCGCACCCTCGAAGCTGTCCGCCACCACCATGGCCACGATCTGCCCGGCGTGCTGCACCCGGTCCGACGCCAGGGGAGCGATCGTGGTGCCCATATACCCCTTCTGCTCGAACATCTTGCCGGGCTTGATGCGGTCGCCCACGTTTTTATGCGTAAGAATGTCGAGAATGCCGGGCACGCGGCGCGCATCCGCTTCATCGATGGCGGTGATTCGTCCGCGGGCGATCGGGCTTGTGACCAAATAAGCATGGGCCTGGCCCGGGAAGTCGGAGGCGTATTTTGCGCCGCCGGTGACCTTCAACCGTCCCTCGATCCGGGACGTTGGTAGGCCGAAATTGGGCGTGGGCGCGGAGGGCGGTGCGCCTTGCGGCATGATTTGCACGGTGTCGGACATGCTCAGATCTCCATCACGCTGGCCTGCATCAGGGCGCGCACCAACGTGCGCTGACCGAGATCGACCTTGTATTGGTTGTCGGGCCGCGTCGTGGCACCGTGAAAGGCAATGCGCGCGGCGGCGGTGGCGGTGGCCTGATCGAGCCGCTTACCCCGGAGAAAAGTCTCCGCCGCATGCGGACGGAACGGCTTGTAGGAGACCGCGCCGAGCCCGATCCGCGCCTCACTCACCACCCCATTCCGCTGGTCCAGCGCGACGGCGGCGGTGGCGAGGCCATAGGCGTAGCTCTCCCGGTCGCGTACTTTTACGTAGGTGGAACGCCGGGTCCACGGGCCGGACGGGACGGTGATGGCGGTGATCAACTCGCCCGGCAGCAGCACCGTCTCCCGATGCGGATCGTCTGGGCCAGTGTGCAATTGCTCGAACGGGATTTTCCGCCCGCCACCGTCCCGCGCGGTTTCGATCTCGGCCCCCAACGCCACCAGCGCCTGACCGAAATCGCCACCGTACTCGGCAATGCATTTGTCGCCGACACCCAGGACGGCGTGCTTGCGGTTCACGCCCTCGAGCGCGGCGCACCCCGTACCCGGGGCCCGCTTATTACACGACGCCCAGCTTGGATCCCGGAAATACTGGCACCGGGTCCGCTGCAGCATGTTGCCCGCGAGCGTCGCCATCTGGCGCAGCTGCGCGCTCGCGGCCATGGACATCGTTTCGGCGATGACCGGATACTGTTTCTGCACCTCCGAATGAGCCGCCAAATCGGCCATTCGCACGAACGCGCCGAGCCGGAGGCCTTGGGCGGTAACCTCGATTGCCGAGTGGCCGGGAACGCCATTGATATCGATCAACACCTCCGGCTGCAGGGTGTCGAGCTTCATGAGGTCGAGCATCTGAGTGCCGCCCGCGATGAACTGGGCCGGGGCCGCCGTGGGCGGGGTCTTACCGATGCTCGCCGCACCATGCACGGCTCCGCGCACATCCTCGGCCCGCGTGTAGACAAATGGACGCATGGCTCAGCCCTCCATTTTTTGCATAAGCGGGCGGGCCTGCTCGATCGCGGCCACGATGTGGGGGTAGGCGGCGCAGCGGCACAGATTGCCGCTCATATATTCCCGGATGGTCGCCGCATCCTTGGCGTGCCCGGACTGCACACAGGCCACCGCCGAGACGATCTGACCCGGCGTGCAATAGCCGCACTGGAACGCGTCCTGGTCGATAAACGCCTGCTGCATCGGATGCAGCGTGCCGTCGGGCTGGGCCAGACCCTCGACGGTCGTGACCGGACCCCGCACCATGACGGCCAGCGTCAAGCAGGCGAGCGCGGGCTTACCGTCGATCAACACGGAACACGCGCCACACTGACCATGATCGCAGCCCTTCTTGGACCCGGTCAGGCCCAAATGCGTGCGGAGGGTGTCCAGCAGGGTCGTGCGGTTATCCAGTGACAGGCTGTGGTTACGGCCGTTGATGGTGAGCGAAACCGGCACGCTGCGGCGAGGATCCGGTGGGGGCGGGGCTGCCGGCGTGGGCTGGGCCTTAGCGGCAAGCGGCGCAAAGGCCGCGGCCACGGCGGTGCCGGACAGCATGCTGCGGCGATTGACGGTCGGTCCGTTCGATGGGGACATGCGAATTGCCTCTGTTAAGGCACCGGTAACGGCCTACCGAAATCCGGGTTTCGGCTCAAGGCGTTAACGTCGCCGTGCGGTGTCCATTGCATTGGTGGTCGATCCCGGCATTCTGTCCTCACAAAAAAGGGAGGACGCCGATGTCCGAATATTACAATCAGGCCAATCACGGCCCGTTCGAGGCCTTTGATCTGGGCGATTTCGCGCTCGCGGAGGGCACGACGCTCCGCGCCTGTCAGCTCGCCTACGCGACGCACGGCACGCTGAATGCCGCGAAGGACAATGCCATCCTGGTCACCTGCTGGTGGTCTGGCACGAGCAAGATCATGGAGCAGGTCTATGTCGCCGAGGGCCGCGCGCTCGACCCGTCCAAGTATTTCATCATCATCGTCAATCAGCTGGGCGGCGGGATTTCCACGTCGGCCAACAACACCGCCGCACCCGGCGGGGCCGCCCGGTTCCCGCATGTCCGCATCAGCGACGACGTGCGGGCGCAGCACCGGTTTTTGACCGAGAAATTCGGCATCACCCAACTGGCGCTGGTGTTCGGCGGCTCGATGGGGGCGCAGCAGACCTATGAATGGGCGGTGCGCTACCCGGACATGGTGAAGCGCGCGGCACCGCTGGCGGGCACGGCGAAGGTGACCGACCATTCGCTGCTGTTCGGTGACACGCTGGCCGAGGCGATCCGGTCCGATCCGGGCTGGGCCGGCGGCTGGTATGCGTCCGAGGCGGAGGTGCATTTCGGGCTGCGCCGGGTGGCGGCGTTGATGGCGGTGACGGCGATGGCGCCCGCGTTCTTCAACACCGAGATGTGGCGCGGCATGGGTTTCTCCTCGGCCCGCGATTTCCGCACCAATTTCCTGGAGGGCTATTTCCTGCCGATGGACCCCAACGTCCTGCTGACCACGCTCTGGAAATGGCAGCACGCGGACGTGACGCATGGCCGCGGCAGCCTGGCCGACGTGCTGGGCGGGATCAAGGCGGGGGTGATGGTGCTGCCGATCAGCTCCGACCGCATGTTCCCTCCGTCCGATTGCGCGAGGGAGCAGGCGATGATCCCGGGATCGGAAATGCGGGTGATCGAGAGCAAGAGCGGCCATCTCGGCCTATTCGCGCTGGACCCCGATTACAGCGAGCAGATCGACCGGGCGCTGAAGGACCTGCTCGCCCGCTAGTACCTCGCCATTGCGAGCCGCTTGGCGAAGCAATCCAGGGACAGCAAGCGCGCCTGTCGCCCCTGGATTGCTTCGCCGCCAAGCGGCGTCTCGCAATGACGGGTCGTACTACGAAGACTGCCGGCGGAGGAAGGCCGGGATGTCCAGCGCTTCGTCCTGGGAGATCGGGCGCGGCTGGTTTGGGGAGCGTTCGGGGAAGGACGGTTCGGCGCGGTGCGGCTCTTCATGGACCAGCTGGGCCGGCTCCGCCTCCACGCGGCGGCCGCGGAAGCCGCCGGTCATGATGTTCAGCAGGCTGCGCCCGGCGGTCATCGGCGCCGTGGCGGGTCGGTCCGTCAATAACGCGCTGAGGCTCGGCTGCGGGGCCGGGCGGGGGGCGGAGACGGGACGTACGGGCGCATACTCGCCGGCCGCCATCTCGGCCGCGGCGGAGCCGGGGTGGGCGGGTGCGTATTCCGGCGCCGGGCGGGGCGTGAGCAACTGCGCCGGCACTGGTGCGGCTTGCTGTTGTGACGGGGTGAACACCGGCGGCGCCACCGGCGCGCTCACGGCCATCGTGGTCCCGCCGACCGCGACCAGCCGGGGCTTGGCTGCGTCCGCGACCGAAATATCGATCCCCGTGGCGACCACGCTCACCCGGATACGCCCGGACAAATTGTCATCGATGGAGGAGCCGAAGATGATGTTGGCGTCTTCCGCGACCTCCTCCCGGATGCGGTTCGCGGCCTGATCGACCTCGAACAGCGTCATGTCCTCGCCGCCGGTGATGTTGATCAGCAGGCCGCGCGCACCCGCCATGCTGGTGTCCTCCAGCAGCGGATTGCTGATCGCGGCCTCGGCGGCGCGGATGGCGCGGTTCTCGCCCTCAGCCTCGCCGGTGCCCATCATCGCCTTGCCCATCTCCAGCATGACGGTGCGAATGTCGGCGAAGTCCAAATTCACCAGGCCCGGCGCGATCATGAGGTCGGTGACGCCGCGGACGCCCATATAGAGTACTTGGTCGGCCATCTTGAACGCCTCTTTCCAGCCCGTGCGCTCATTGGCGAGGCGGAACAGGTTCTGGTTCGGGATCACGATCAGCGTGTCCACGACCTGCTGCAACTCGTTGATGCCTGCCTCGGCCGCCTTGGTGCGGCGTTGGCCCTCGAAGGTGAAGGGCTTCGTGACCACACCTACCGTGAGGATACCGCGCTCCCTAGCCATCCGGGCGATGACGGGCGCCGCACCCGTGCCGGTGCCCCCGCCCATGCCGGCGGTGATGAACACCATGTGCGCGCCGTCCATGTGGCGCATCAGCTCATCGGCGGCCTCCTCCGCGGCGGCGCGTCCGATTTCCGGCTTGGCGCCGGCTCCCAACCCTTGCGTCAAATGCGGCCCCAACTGCACCCGGCGGTCCGCCTTGCTGTGCTGCAGTTGCTGCGCGTCCGTGTTGGCGACCACGAAATCCACGCCC
The DNA here is from genome assembly GCA_043758105.1 of Rhodospirillales bacterium. Taxonomy (GTDB): domain Bacteria; phylum Pseudomonadota; class Alphaproteobacteria; order Acetobacterales; family Acetobacteraceae; genus JANPPS01. The sequence continues at coordinate 35,086 of JAYVOF010000038.1, forward strand.
TGCAGATTGAGCGAGATCATGTTGTCCACGGCGTTGGTGCCGCCGCCGCCCACGCCGATCACGGTGATCCGCGGGGTGAAATCGGTGTGCATCTGCGGCGGGACGGTAAGGTTGAGGGTCATAAAAGCCTCCCAAGGCGAAACGTTGAATGAGTGGTGCCAATCAAGGCGGAGTCGTGACCAGTACTAAACGCGGTCCCGCAGATAATTCGCGAGCCGTTTGAGCCAGCCGCCGGGTTGTTCGTCGGTCATGTCGATATCCGGGAGACTCCGCCCGGCCCCGGACGCCCACATCAGCAGGCCCGCCGCGGTGGCGAAGCCGGGTGTGGCGGAATGCTCCGGCAAGCCCCGCAGCGCCTGCGGCTTACCCAGACGCACCTGCCGGTCGAGGATCCGCCCGGCCATCTCCCGCGCGCCCACCAACTGACTGGCGCCGCCGGTCAGCACGACGCGGTTGCCGCTTTCCCGGGCCAGCCCGGCGCTATCCAGCCGGTCCCGCACCAGCTCGAACGTCTCCTCCAGCCGCGGACGGATCACCCCCACGATCTGACTGCGCGGCACCCGGCCGACATGGTGTTCTTCTTCGCCCACGAGCGGCAACGGCAGCATCTCCCGCTCATCGTCCGGGCTGCTTTCGGCGTTGCCGTATAAAGTTTTCAGCCTTTCCGCATGCGCCACCGGCGTGGACAGAATGCGCGCCAAATCGTTCGTCACATGCTGACCGCCGACCGGCAGATGCGCGGTGTGCAGCACGTGCCCCTCGCTGAACACCGCCATCCCCGTCGTGCCGCCGCCCATGTCGATGACGGTCGCACCCAGCATCCGCTCGTCTTCCACCAGCGTCGCCAACCCCGCCGCCATCGGCGCGCTCACCAGCTCCGACAGGCTCAGCTCGCAGCGTTCCAAGGTCAGCACGAGGTTGCGCAGCGCGGTCGAGCCCGCGTCCACCACATGGATGCGGGCCGAGAGCTGATCGCAATGCAGGCCGCGCGGATCGCTGACGCCGGGCGTGTCATCGACGGCGAAGGCGAGCGGCAGGATATGGATCGTATCCCGCCCCTCCAACAGCGCCCGCTGCCGGCCCTCCAGCATCACCCGGCGCACATCCGCCTCCGTCACCGCGCGCCCACCCACCGGCCATTGCACGTTGAACAGCCGCGATTCCGGGTGGCCGCAGCTGAGGTTGACCACGACGCTGCGCAGGCGATGGTCCGCCATGCTCTCCGCGTCCCCCACCACCTTGCGGATAGCGCGTTCGGCCTCGTCCAAATCGGTGATGCCGCCGCCCCGCACGCCGCGGGATTGGTGCCAGCCATAGCCCAGCACCCGGATCTGCCCGTCATTATCGACGCGCCCGATCAGGCAGGTGATCTTGGTGCTGCCGATATCCAATACGCCGAACGGCCCCGCCCTTACGGGACGTGGGCGGGCCGGCGCTTCGGGCGGCGCGGGTGGCACGACACCGGTCTCGTTCATCAAATTCCGGCGGCGGGTGATGTCGTTCATCGGGCCCTCCTCACGTGGGTCGCTTTGGGGCGGGGGTGCGCGGCTCGCCGGGATGCACCACCAGCCGGTCCGGTGCGCGCAAATCGAGCGTCTGCAACGGACGGTCCAACACCGACTGCGCCGCCTGCAACTCCATCAACCGGTTCATGGCCGCCAGCTCGAACCCCTCCGGCAACAGCACGTCGGCACCGCTATTCAGCCGCAAATTCCACCGGCGTTCACCCACCCGCACGGCCGCCACGACGCGGGATTTGAGCGCCGGGAGGGTCGCCAGTTGGTCCAATAGCGCCGCCGCCGCCTCGGGCGCGCCGGGGCCCACCACCAGCGGCAAGAGACTGAACGCGGCGGCGTCCTTCACCGGATCCTGCTCCGCCACCGGCTGCCCGGCGCGGTCGATCAGCACGAAACGGCCCGCCGATTGCCAAACCGCGAACGGACGCCGCTCCACCAATTGCACCACCACCGTGCCCGGCAGCCGCCGCTCCACCGTCGCGTGCTGCACCCAGGTCAGCCGCTCGATCCGCGCCCGCGCGTCCTCGAGCGAGAACCCGAGCAACGGATCCCCGACGGCCACGCCGAGTGCCGCGCGCAGCTGCCCCTCCGGCGTCATGGCGCGGCCCTCCACCTGAATATCGGTCACCATCATGTTGGTTGCGCGCCCGACCCGTTCGCGGAACGACGCCAAACCGCTGCCGGGCTGCACGCTGCGCATGAGGCTCACGCCTACGATCAGCACCATCGCGGCCGCGACGCTCCAGCCGATCGGACGCAGCGCCCGGCGGATGCGGCGGCGAAGGAATAACCACCGGCTCGGCCGCGGGTCGCGCACCGGCCGGATCGAGACGGGACGGCTTTGCGGCGCCCGTTCGTTCATGCGCGACATGCGGCGTGCTCCACCATCCAGGCGCAGAGGGCCGGGAAATCGATCCCCACATGCGCGGCTTGTTCCGGCAACAGGCTGGTGGGCGTGAGGCCGGGCTGGGTGTTGACCTCCAGCAGCACGAGCCGCCCGGGCTCGCCGGCCGTGTCGTCATAGCGGAAATCCGCCCGCGACGCGCCGCGGCAGCCCAGTGCCCGGTGCGCCTGCAACGCCACGTCCATCGCCTGATCATAGGCCGTGCGATGCACCGCCGCCGGGACCACGTGATAGGACCCGCCCGCGGCATATTTGGCCTCGTAGTCATAGAACCCGGTGGCGGCCGCGATTTCCGTGACCGCCAGCGCCCGGTCGCCCATGACGGAGACGGTCAACTCGCGTCCAGGAACATATTCCTCTACCATGGCCGTGGGTCCAAACTTCCACCCCCGCGCGATCCCGGCCCGGCGGTTATCGCCGGCGCGCAGGATTTCGACACCGACGGACGAGCCCTCGGCCAGCGGCTTGATCACATACGGCAGCGGCACCGGGTCACCCGCCTCCAGCTCCGCCATGTCCACGACACGCCCCTTCGCCACCGGCAACCCGGCCGCCACGAACACGGCCTTGGCGGCCTCCTTGTCCATGGCCATGGCGGAGGCGCGGATGCCGGAGTGGGTGTAGGGAATGCCGAGCCAGTCGAGCACGCCCTGAATGGTGCCGTCCTCGCCGAATTGGCCGTGCAGCGCATTGAATACGGCGTCGGGCTTGGGGTCCAGGGCGGCGATCACCGCGCCGAGGTCGTGCCCAACCAGCACCGGCGTCACGTCAAACCCGGCCTGGCGCAGGGCGAGAATGACCTGCTTGCCGGAGGCGAGACTGACCTCCCGCTCGGCGGAGATGCCGCCATACAGGACTGCCACGCGCCGGGTCACGATGCGACGCCCCCTCTCCCGCTGGCGGGAGAGGGTTGGGGTGAGGGTGGAGTGACACGCGCTGAACCCGGCGTTGGATGGCACCCGTTGTAACCACCCTCACCCCGGCCTTCTCCCGCAAGCGGGAGAGGGGGAAGGGAAGGCCGGCCGATCCGCTTTATTTCCCATTCCAGCGTCACACCGGATGCGGCGAAGACGCGCCGCCGCAGCTCTTCGCCCAGACCTTCGATATCCGCCGCGGTCGCGCCGCCGGTGTTGAGCAGGAAATTACAGTGCTTCTCGCTCACCTGCGCGCCGCCGCGGACCAAGCCGCGCCCTCCGGCACCATCGATCAGCTCCCACGCTTTCATGCCCGGCGGATTGCGGAACGTACTGCCGCCGGTCCTCGCGCGGACGGGCTGGGTCTCTTCGCGGCTGCTGCGGATCTGCGCCATGCGGGCGGCGATGCTGGCGGCGTCGCCCGGGCGGGCGCGAAAGCGGGCGCGCACCACCACGGCCCCGGACGGCAGGCTCGCGTGGCGGTAGGCGAACGCTAGACCCGCGGCTGCCAAGCGTATGGATTGTCCGTCCCGTGTCACGAACTCCGCCCAATCCAGGCAGGACGCCACGTCGCCGCCATAGGCCCCGGCATTCATCGCCACCGCGCCGCCGATCATCCCGGGAATGCCGGATAGGAATTCCAACCCAGATAACCCGGCGGCGGCGGCGTGCTCGGCCACCGTCGCGTCCAGGCAGGCAGCGCCCGTGACCACGCCGTCCGTCTCGATCTTGACCTCGTTGAACCCGCGCGCCAGGCGCAGCACCACGCCATGCACACCGCCATCCCGCACGATGACGTTGCTGGCCGCGCCCAATACCTGAACCGGCACGTCATGCGGCAGCGCGCCCAGGAATGCCGCCAAATCCGTGGGTGACGAGGGCCGCACCAGCGCCTCCGCCGGGCCGCCGACGCGGAACCAGGTGAACGGGGCCAGCGGCGCATCCGCCTGCACCCGGCCCTGCAGCGGCGGCAGCCGGTCTACCAAATGCGATGGCGCGCGCGCGGGCATCATCCGGCGCGCCTGGTGCCAGTTTGCAGCGCGGTCAGCTCCGCGGGGAGCGAGGCCGCCCATTGCGTGATGGTGCCGGCGCCGAGGCAGATCACGAAATCACCGGGCTTGGCGATGGCGTGGACCATTTCCGCCAGGTGTTCGGGGCCGGGCAGGGGCACCACGCTGCGGTGGCCGCGGGCGCGGAGGCCATCCACCAGGCTGTCCCGGGAGAAACCGGGGGTGGGCGCCTCGCCCGCGGCATAGACGTCGGCCACGATCACGGTGCCGGCGTCATTCATGCAGGCGCAGAACTCGGGGAACAGCGATTGCAGGCGCGAATACCGATGCGGCTGCACGATGGCGACCACGTCCCGCGCCCCAGCCTGGCGCGCGGCCTTCAGCACGGCGGCGATTTCGACCGGGTGGTGGCCGTAATCATCGATGATGGTGATGCCGCCGGCCTCACCGGTCTTGGTGAAGCGGCGCTTGACGCCCTTGAAGCCCGCCAGCGCGCTGCGGATCGCGTCATCCTTCACGTCCATTTCCACGGCGACCGCGATGGCGGCCAGCGCGTTCTGCACGTTGTGCGCGCCCAGCATCGGCAGGCGGAACGGGCCCATGCGGCGGGGCAGTTTGTGGCTGCGGTTGGTGACCACCACCTCGAACGTGGCGCCGAGCCGGTCCATCACCAGCCGGTCCGCCCTGACGTCCGCCTGGGGCGAGAAGCCGTAGGTGATGATGCGGTGATCGGACAGCCGGGGAATCATCTCCTGCACCGTCGGATGGTCGATGCACAGCACCGCAAAGCCATAGAACGGCACGTTGGCCACGAACTGGTCGTAGCCGGCGATCATGGCCTCCGCACTGCCCCAATGGTCCAGGTGCTCCGAGTCCATGTTGGTGACGATGGCGATGGTGGCCGGCAGACGCAGGAAGCTGCCGTCACTCTCATCCGCCTCCACCACCATCCACTCGCCTTCACCCAGGCGCGTGTTGCTGCCATAGGCGTTGATGATGCCGCCGTTGATGACGGTGGGGTCCATACCCGCCCCCTCCAGCACGCAGGCGACGAGGCTGGTGGTGGTGGTCTTGCCGTGGGTGCCGCCGACGGCGATCGACCAGCGGAGCCGCATGAGTTCGGCCAGCATCTCCGCCCGGCGCACCACGGGGATCAGGCGCGCACGGGCGGCGACCACCTCCGGATTGTCCCGCTTCACGGCGGTGCTGGTGACCAGGACCTGAGCGTTGGCGACGTTCGCCGCGTCATGGCCGATGGCGACCGGGATGCCCTGGTCCTTCAGCCGGCGCACGTTGGCGCTGTCGGCGATGTCGCTACCCTGCACGGCGTAGCCCAGCGTATGCAGCACCTCCGCGATGCCCGACATGCCGATGCCGCCGATGCCGACGAAATGGATCGTGCCGATCCCGAGTGGCAGCGCCCTCATGGGTGGTTTCCTACGTAGGTTTCAACAAGATCGGCGAGTCGTGACGCCGCATCGGGACGCCCGCGCGCGGCGATAATGTGGGCCAGGGCGGCCAGCCGGTCCGGGTCATCGAGGATCGCCAACTGCGCCGCCAGTGCTGCCGGCGTAAACGCATCCTGCTCCATGACCAAGGCCCCGCAGGCCCGCGCGTTGAACAGCTGATGTCCATCGATCGCTCCCGGTAAGGGCACCAATAGGGCGGGCCGCCCCATGACCCCCAACTCCGCCACCGTGCTGGCCCCGGCCCGCGCAATCACGAAATCCGCCGACGCCAGCCGCGCCGCCATGTCCGGAAAGAACGCCGCCAGCTCCGCCGCCACGCCCAACGCCGCATACGCCGCCCGCACCCGCTCCAAATCCTCACTCCGGCACTGCTGCACCACCGACAACCGCGCCCGCATCTCCGTCGGCAACAACCCCACGGCCGCCGGCACGACATCACTCAAAACCCGGGCCCCCAAACTCCCACCCGTAACAAGCAGAGAAAAAGCGCCCCCTCTCCCTCCGGGAGAGGGTTGGGGTGAGGGAAACGACAAGGACGAAATTTCGCGAATCTCAGCCCGAACCGGATTCCCCACCACCACAGAGGGCATAGCCGGCAACCCTCGCGTCCCCTCCATTCCCAGCGCCAGCCGGTCGGCAAACCGCGCCAGCGCCCGGTTTGCCCGGCCCAACACCGCGTTCTGCTCATGCAATACCACCACCGGCTTTACCCGCATCATCTGCGCCGCCAGCACCGGTGCCACACAGGGATAGCCGCCGAAGCCGACGATCACCGCCGGCTGCAACCGATTAAGGATTTTCCGGGCCTGCACCGTTCCCGCCGCCAGAGCCCACGCCGCGCCCACGGCCTTCACGCCCCGCCCGGCCAGGCCCGCGCCCCGCAGCACGAACAGCTCTTGCCCGGCAAATACCGCCGACCGCAGCCCGCCGCTCCGTGCATCCGTCATCAGCGCGACCCGGTGGCCACGTCCGATCAGCTCCGCGGCCAATGCCTCGGCCGGAAAGAAATGCCCGCCAGTACCGCCGGCAGCAATCACGATCGAACGGGAGTATGCAGCACCGCCCCCTCTCCCTCCGGGAGAGGGTTGGGGTGAGGGAGGCGACGTGGACTGGCGATCGCCGGGCTGAGGCTGGCTAGCGTTTACCGGCGCGGAGCTTGCGCGTGTGATTTCCCTCACCCCGGCCCGGAGGGAGAGGGGGAAGGGATTTTCTTGTCTCATCGCCCGCTCTCCCAGCCGGGCTCGGTGCGGGAGCGGCGTTTGGTCAGTGCCAGCAGCATGCCCACGCCCAGCGCCACCGCCAGCACGGAGCTGCCGCCATAGCTGATGAACGGCAGCGTCATGCCCTTGGTCGGGATCAGATGCAGCGAGGACGCCATGTTGACGAACGCCTGCAGCCCGAAGCTGGTGACCAGCCCCGCCGAGGCCAGTACCACGAACAAATCCCCCTCCGCCAACTGCCGCAACAAGCCGCGCAGCACGATGAAGCCGAACAGGCCCAGCACCAGCACGCACACCACCAGGCCAAATTCCTCGCCCAGCACGGCGAACACGAAATCCGCATGCGCGTCCGGCAGAATGTCCTTCACCCGGCCCTCGCCGGGGCCGCGGCCCATCAGCCCGCCATTGGCGAACGCCTCCAGCGCCGTGTTGACCTGATAGCTGTCACCGGACGCCGGGTCGAGGAACCGGGTCACCCGGCTGCGGACGTGTGGGAAGAAGCTATAGGCGCCGGCAGCCGCCGCCACGATGCCTCCCGCGGCCACGCCGACCAGCATGAGATTCAGGCCGTTGATGAATAGCTGCACGAAGAACACCGCCACCACGACCGCCAGCATCCCCATGTCCGGCTGCGCCTTCAGCAACAGCGCGATCACCACGAATACGGCGGCGGATAGGAGGGTGCCGGGGAATTGGCGGATGCGGTGGCCCTCGCTCAACAGCCAGGCGGTGACGACGGCGAAGCAGGGTTTCAGGAACTCGCTCGGCTGCAAGCTCATGCCCGGCAGCGCGATCCAGCGCCGGGCGCCCTTGATCTCGACGCCGGCGACCAGCGTCAGCGCGGTGAGGATGATGGCGGCGAGGCACCCGAGCAATGCCAGGCGACGGACGCCGCGCGGGGACAGCAACGACACGCCGACCACAACCGCGCCGGCCAAGGCCAGGAACACCACCTGTTTGAAAATAAACACGTCGCGCGGCACGTGAATGCGCTCGGCCACCGCGGGCGAGGCCGACAGCATCATGATGTAGCCGAAGCCGATCAGCGCGCAGACCGCGACGAGCGTCCAGCGATCGACCGTCCACCACCAGCGGCCGAGGACCGAATTGTCGGTGCGGGAGAGTGCCGGCATCAGGCGGCCTCCCTCACCAAATCGGCGAAGCGGTCGCCGCGGGCTTCGAAGCCACTGAATTGGTCGAAGCTGGCGCAGGCCGGAGAGAGCAGCACCGCCTCCGCCTGCAGATCATGCGCCAAGCCGCGCGCCATCGGCACGGCGCGGTCCAGCGTGTCCGCCATCGTATAGGGTATGCCGGACGCGTCCAGCGTGCGGGCCAGGGCCGGCGCGTCTTGGCCGATCAGCACGGCATGGGCGACGCGGTGCAGCAGCGGACGCAGATTTTCGATCCCGCCCGCCTTGGCCTGGCCGCCGGCGATCCACACCACCCGCGCGTAGCATTCCAGCGCGCGCGCGGCAGCGTCCGCGTTGGTGGCCTTGCTGTCGTTGATCCAGGCGACACCGTGCTGCACCGCCACACGCTGCTGCCGGTGCCGCAGGCCTTGGAACGACGCGATCCCGGCGGCGATCGCCTCGCGGCTAACGCCCAGGGCGCTCGCCACGGCGGCCGCGGCGGCGGCGTTTTGCGCGTTATGGGTGCCGGGCAGGCAAGGGGCCTCGGTCATCGGCAGCAACGGGCCGTCTTGGTCGGTCAGTATGCCGGCGTTACACCACACATCGGCGGGCTGATGGCCGGAGATGGTGCGGGCGCCGGTTTCGTGCGCGGCCGTGGCGCTAAAGGGATCATCGATGCCGATCACGGCAATGCCATGCCGGTCGAAAATATGCAGCTTGGCGGCGATGTAGCCGATCATGTCGCCATGACGGTCCAGATGGTCCGGCGACAGGTTCAGCAGCACCGCCACGTCGAACCGCAGCGTCATCAGGCGTTCCAACATGTAGGACGACATCTCCAGCACATAGACGCCGCCCGGGCCCAGACTCGGGAGTGCCAAGGCGGCGACACCCAGATTGCCCCCCGCCGCCGCCGCTATGCCAGCGTTAACGAGGATATGGGTGATCAGCGCCGTGGTGGTACTTTTGCCGTTGGTGCCGGTGACACCCACGAACCGGGTCTGCGGCTCGGCCTGATACAGCAATTCGGCGTCCGACAGGATGGGAATGCCAGCCGCCCGCGCCGCGATCGCCGCCGGATGGGGGGTGGGCAAATGGTGCGGAATGCCCGGCGACAGCACCAGCGCGTCGAACCCGGCATAGCCCAGCGCCGGGTCATGCGGCTCGAGGTCATCCGGGATGTGGCGGTCATCCCAGACCCGCACCGTGGCGCCGCGGGCGATCAACCCATGCGCCACCGGCAGGCCATTCCGCCCTAATCCGACGACAGCATATTTTTTCCCGGCGAAGCTCATGTCCCTGCCGCGCTGAGGATAAAATTTGGCGGCGAGTAACCCCTGAATTTAAGGAAGAGGCCGCCAAGACACCAAGACGCCAAGGGTGTGGACCGATGGCCGTCCCAGCGAAACGGGAGCAGAGCCCTTGGCGTCCTTCTTGGTGTCTTGGCGTCTTGGCGGCCACTTGTCAGCCGTTGACGACGGGACTCGCCGGGTCCGTGAAGCGCGCTCATCGCAGCTTCAAGGTGGCCAGACCCACCAAGGCGAGAATCATGGAGACGATCCAAAAGCGTATCACGATGGTGGGCTCGGCCCAGCCCTTCTTCTCGAAATGATGGTGCAGCGGGGCCATCAGGAACACCCGGCGCCCGGTGCGCTTGAACCAGAACACCTGGATGATGACGCTCACCGTCTCTACCACGAACAGGCCGCCGACGATGGCCAGGACGATCTCATGCTTGGTCGCGACCGCCACGGCGCCGAGCGCCCCGCCCAACGCGAGGCTGCCGGTATCGCCCATGAACACCGCGGCCGGCGGCGCGTTGAACCACAGGAAGCCGAGCCCGGCACCGATCAAGGCGGACAGGAAGATCGCCAATTCGCCCACGCCGGCGACCGGATGGATCTGCAAGTAATCCGCAAAAATCCGGTTGCCGACGATATAGGCGATCAGCGCGAACACCCCCGCCGCGATGATGGTCGGTACGATCGCCAGGCCGTCCAGCCCGTCGGTCAAATTCACCGCATTGCTCGCGCCGATCATCACGAACATGCCCACCAGCGGAAAGCCGAAGCTGAGCGGGATCAGCACCTCCTTGAACACCGGAATCGTGAGCCCGGTGCTGAGCGGCCCGCGGGTCAGCACCATGATCCACAGCGCGCAGCCGAGACCCAGGACCAATTGCGCCACGAGCTTGCCGCGGGCCGAGACGCCCCTGGTGTTGCGGCGGGACAGTTTCAGGAAATCATCGACGAACCCAACCGCGCCATAGCCGAGCGTCAGCAGCAGCACGGCCCAAACATAGCCATTGCCCAGATCCGCCCAGAACAGCGTGCTGGCGGTGAGCGACATCAGGATCAGCACGCCGCCCATGGTGGGCGTGCCCTTTTTCTCGATCAAATGCCGGGCTGGGCCGTCCTCGCGGATGGGCTGACCGCCATTCTGCACGGATTTCAACCAGCGGATCACCATGGGGCCAAGCCATAGCGTCACGAACAAAGAGGTCAGGCAGGCCGCACCCGCGCGGAACGTGATGTAACGGAACAAATTCGAAAGCACGAACTCGCCTGCGAATTGGCGTGATAGAAAGACCAGCATCAGCCCAAACCCCCGGGCCTTTGACCCAACTCACTTACCACCGCCCGCATGTTGCTGCCGAGGCTGCCCTTGACCAGCACCGTATCGCCGGGTTGCAGGCCGGCCCTCACCATCGGTGCCAACGCCACGCTATCGGCCGCATACGCCCCGCGCAGTGCGGACGGCACGGCGTCATACAGATTCCGCATCAGCGGGCCGCACGCATACAGCGTCTCGACCGAGTCGGCCACCGCTTCTGCTAACTTCAGGTGTTCGGCGACGCCGAAGCTGCCGAGCTCCAGCATGTCCCCGAGCACCGCCACCCGCCGCCCCGGTAAATCCCGCAACACCGCGAGCGCCGCCCGGACGGAGGCCCCGCTGGCGTTATAGCTCTCATCCAGCAGGGTGATGCCGCCCGGCAGCGTGCGCAGTTGTCCCCGTCCGGACACCGGGGCGAACCCATCCAGCGCGGCGGCAGCGCGCACCGGGTCGAGCCCCAGGGCGGCGCAAACGGCCAACGCGGCGGCGGCGTTCATCGCCATGTGCGCGCCCCGTGCGGCCAGGCGGAACCGCACCGGCACGCCCCGCACGTCCGCGATCACATCCTCGGTGGACGACAATAGACGCACCCCGGCCAATCCCGTGCTGCCGAAAGTCCGGATCACCCGGCCCGGCGCCCGCGCGGCCATGCGGTCAAAGAACGGGCTCTCGGCCGGCAGCACGCCGACCCCGTCCGGGGCGAGTGCCGCCAGCAGTGCGGCTTTCTCGTCCGCGATGGCGTCGAGGCTGCCCATATGGCCGATATGCGTGGCGGCGATGGTGGTGATGAGCGCCACGTGCGGGGCCACCATGGCGGCCAGCGGCGCGATCTCACCGGGATGGTTCATGCCGATCTCGGCCACGCAAAACATGGCGTCCGGCGGCAGCCGCGCGAGGGTGAGGGGGACGCCCCAATGGTTGTTATAGGACGCCTCCGCCGCATGGGCCGGGCCGAAGGCGGATAGGGCGGCTCGGAGCATTTCCTTGGTCGTGGTCTTGCCGACGCTGCCGGTGACGGCCACCATCCGCCCCTGAAACCGGGCCCGCCCGGCCCGGCCCAGCGCCTGCAATCCGGCCAGGGTGTCCGGGACCCTGAGCGTGGCACCGTCCATGTCCTGATGCACCAGCGCCCCGGACGCCCCGCGCCGAAACGCCTCCGCCACATGCGCATGCCCGTCCGTCTCACCTTGCAACGCCACGAACAGGTCACCGGGCTGCAGCGTGCGGGTGTCGATGGAAATGCCGGTGGCCTCGAACGGGATGGCCATGACGCCGCCGGTCGCCGCCAGCAGCTCGGGCGCGGTCCATTTCATGCGCATTGCCCCGAGGATCGACCGCGGCCCGGATGGTGGGTTGCCCAAGCGCAACGAACCCTACGATGTGGTTCCCGTAGGGTGGGTTGCGCTTGGGCAACCCACCATGTGGCACGCAGGACATCTGACCGAGCCGCGGGCCTCACAGCAACCGTCGCACGGTTTGCACGTCGTCGAATGGGATCGTCTCGGTGCCGATGGTCTGGCCCTGCTCATGGCCCTTACCGGCGATCGCCAGGACGTCACCGGGGCGGAGGTCGTGCAACGCCGCGCCGATCGCCGCCGCGCGGTCACCGATCTCGCGGGCGCCGGGGCAGGCGGCGAGGATGGCGGCGCGGATGCTGGCCGGGGGCTCACTGCGCGGATTGTCATCGGTGACGGTAACCCGGTCCGCGTCCCGGGCGGCCTGACCCATCAATGGCCGCTTGCCCCGGTCCCGGTCCCCGCCGGCACCGAACACCAAATGCAGCCGGCCGGTGGTGTGCGGGCGCAGGGCGGCGATCAGCCGGGTCAGCGCGTCCGGCGTGTGGGCGTAATCGACATAGACCGCCGCCCCGCTCGGCTCCGCCGCCAGCTCCATCCGCCCGCGCACGCCGGTGAGTTGCGGCAGCCGCAGCACCGCATCCGTCGTGCCGGTGACCATGGCGAGGCCCGCCGCCAGCAGCGCATTATCCGCCTGAAACCGGCCCGGCAGCGACAGGGTCACGCGGTGACGCCCGCCGCCGAAATCCAGATCCAGCGTCTGACCGCCCGGATGCGGCGTGACGTTCACCAGCCGGATCAGCGTCCCATTCACCCCCACCGTCTGGGCGTTACATGCCGCCAGCGTCTCCGGATCGAGGTCCGCCATCGCCACCCTGGGCGCACCGTCCGGCAACAACTCCCTGAATAGGCGGAGTTTGGCATCCCGGTAGGCGCCGAGCGTGCCGTGATAATCCATGTGGTCGCGCGTGAGATTGGTGAACCCGGCCGCACTCAGCCGCACGCCGTCGAGGCGGTATTGCGCGAGGCCGTGCGACGATGCCTCGATCGCCGCGGCCGTCACCCCATCCCGCGCCAGCCGGGCCAGGGTCTCGGCGAGCGTCACCGGGTCCGGCGTCGTGAGCCCGGCACCGCCGCGTTCGCCGGGCGCAATCACACCCAGCGTGCCAAGGCTCGCCGCGCGCTGACCGGTGTTCGTCAGGATTTGCCGCACGAATTCGACCGTGCTGGTCTTTCCGTTGGTGCCGGTGACCGCGATGATCGTCGCCGGCTGCGGCCCGGCCTGGAGCGCCGCCAGCCGGGCCAAGGCGCGGCGCGGCTCCGGATCTAGGATTAGCGGCCGGGCCGGCACGGCGTCGGGCCAGACGGTGCCGGACGGGGCCAGCACCGCCGCCGCCCCGCGCGCCACCGCGTCGGCGATAAACGCCCGGCCATCGTGATGCGTGCCCGGCAGCGCCGCATACAGCATGCCGGGCCGCACGGCGCGGCTGTCCGCGGTGATGCCGGTCAGCGCGTCCGGCATTCCGGCGGGCGCTGCGATGCCGAGCGCGTGCAGCATGTCAGCGGGCCGCGACGGCGGAGCCATGCTCGGCCTCCCGCCGAGGCGGCGGCTCATGCGGACTGCGCGCTATGGGGCTGGTAAACGGGGGGCTGGTAAACGGGGGGCTGGTAAGCGGGGGGCTGGTAAGCGGGGCGGGCGTTACCGGCGCTGGCGGGACGGGCGCGGCCCCACCCGTGTAGCCATGGCCGGGCTGTAGCGGCATCGTGAGCGTCGCCTGAATGGCGGCCGCCTGCGTGGTCTCGGGCATTATGCCCAGCATCGGGCCGATGCGCGCAATAACGCGGCCCGCCGCGGGGGCACTCACGGCACCAGCGGTAGAATAGCCACCCGTGCTGGCATTCCCCTTCGGCTCGTCCAGCATGAAATACACGGCATAGCGTGGCGCGTTCATGGGGAAAACCGACATGAAGGCGCTGATGTTGGCGTGCTTTTTATACCCATGCGCCGAAGACTTCTCTGCCGTCCCGGTCTTGCCACCGACGAAATAGCCCGGCACGTCCGCCGGCTTGCCATAGCCGTCGGTCACGACGAGGCGCATGAGCTTCCGCAGGATGTCGCTTGTGCCGGGTTTCATCACGCGAATACCCTCCACCCGGTCCCCGGTCTCGGATGCGAGGATGGTTGGTTTCAGCACGAAACCGCCATTCGCCAGCGCCGCGGTGCCGCGCACGACATGCAAGGGTGAGACGGCGATCCCGTGGCCGAAGCCCACGGTCATGGTCGCGACCTCTTTCCAATTGGCCGCCGGCTGCACGATCGGTTGGCCCTGCTCCGGCAGCTCGATGCCGACGCGGGTAAACATGCCCATCGCCTGCAGCCAGGAGCGCTGCCGCTCCGTGCCGACCGCCTGCGCGATATGCGCCGCGCCCAGATTGCTCGAATAGGCGATCACTTCGGGCAATTGCAGCACGCGATGCTTGCCCTCGAAGTCGGAGATCGTGAACCGTCCGATCTTGATATCGTGCGCCGCGTCGAAGCTGCTCCAGAGCTGTGCCGCACCACTATCGAGCGCCATGGCGGCAGTCTGTAGTTTGAACGTGCTGCCGGGCTCGTACATGCCGGTCAGCGCCCGGTTGAACCGCTCCTCCTGGGTCGCTTCGCCGGGCTTGTTGGCGTCGAAATCCGGCAGGCTCACCATGGTGATGACCTCGCCGGTGCGGACGTCCATGACGATGCCGCAGCCGCCGATGGCCTGAAATTCGGTCATGGCGCGCGTGAGCTCGTCCCGCACCACGGCCTGAACTCGCACGTCGATCGAGAGGCGGAGCGGGGTTTGGTCCTCATGCAGCCGCTGCTCGAACGCGCGCTCCGCCCCGGCCACGCCGTGCGCGTCCACGTCCACGTTACCGACGATGTGCGCCGCGACCCGGCCCTGCGGATACCGCCGGCGCTCCGTCTGCTCGAAATAGACGCCGGGGATTCCCAGGTTGTTGATCGCCAGTTGCTCACGCGGCGCCAAATTGCGGGCGAGATAGACGAAGCCCTTGTCGCTGGCGAGGCGGGTGCGGATGGTGGACAAATCCAGCCGCGGCAGGGCGGCCTTGAGCTTCGCCGCGGCCTCCGCCGTGTCGATCATCTCGCGGGGGTTGGCGTAGAGCGCGGAGGTCGGCAACGAGACGGCGAGGACGATGCCGTTGCGGTCCACGATGGTGGCGCGGGTACGGGTGTTCGCCAGCGGTGCGTCGGTGGGCGCCGGGGCTTCGGCCGCGGCCAGGGTGGTCTGCACGTCCGGCAGCCGGGTCAGGCGGTCCAAATGCTTGGACTGGACCGGGAACAGCACGGTGGCGCCGGCCAATTTCATGATCAGCGCGAGGAACAGGAACGAAAACCCGCCGGCGGCCACCACCAGCCGCCCACGGGTCTTTTCCAAGACCGCCCGCCGCTGCAAATCGGGTGCCGTCACGCGGACCATCTGCATGCGCGGCTCGGTGCCCCGTGCGGAATCCGGAGCGGGCTCCCGCGTCATGGGAGGCTACCGCCCGGCATAGGGGGTGGGGGGTGGCAGCGCCGGGCGTCCGCCGCCGAGGGCGGAAGTGCGCATGACGGCTTCGCCGATTGCGGTGGGCGAGGCGATCGGTGGTGGCGCGGCCGCGACCGGTTGCACGGGGGCCACCGGCGCGATCCGGGCGGCGGGGAGCGGGGCCGCCACGGGGACGGGCCGCGACGAAACGCTGGCCGCGGGGGGCGGCAAGGGCTGGCTCGTGATTTGCGGCCGCGGGGTATAGGACGGGTTCGGCAACGGCGACGCTTGGGCCATCAGGATCGGGGCACGGACCGGCGGCACCGGCACCGCGGCCGGATCGTGTGTCGCGGGGCGCGGCGGGATGGCGCGTGCGGCAATCAAGACGGGCGCCGGGCGAGTGACCTCGGGGGCTGGATGGGCCGGGGCGATAATGGGATGCAACTCGGCCACCACGGGCGCGGGCGGTTCCTCCTCCGTCGGCGGGGGCGCGAAGCTGCCGGGCGGGAGCGGGGCGGGCAGGCGGGCGCCCAGATCGGCCAGGGTCACGAACTGCGTGGGCGCCAGCGTGCGGAGGCCGCCGAGATGTTGCTGAGACAAGGTGGACAGCCGCTCGGGCTCGTTTAGCAGCGCCCATTCGGCCCGGAGTGCCGTGGTCCGCTCGCGCACCGCCTCGGTCGCCTTCAACGTGTGGCCGATCTCGCGGTCCAGCAGCAGGGCGCGGTGCTTGGTCTGATAGACATACAGGCCGGAGCCGCAGGCGAGCAGCAGGCAGACGCAGGTGAAGGGGCGGATCATCGGGCGTCCTCATGTACGAGGCGGGAAAGCGCGCGCAGGCGGGCGCTGCGGGCGCGGGGGTTGGCGGCGGCTTCTTCGGGGCTGGGTCGCTCGGCGCCGGAGGTGAGGAGCGCGAATTCGGTGGTTTTGCGGTCCACCAGGCGGCCCGGATCATGCCGGGACGGACCCGGCGTGCGCCCGGCGGCGTTGACCATGAACCGCTTCACCAACCGGTCTTCCAACGAGTGGAACGACACCACCACCAGCCGGCCGCCCGGTGCGAGCAAGGCGGCGGCCTGGGTCAATGCCCGCTCGATCTCACCCAGCTCGTCATTCACCCGGATGCGCAGCGCCTGGAAGCTGCGCGTCGCCGGGTCGATGCCGGAGCCGTCTTTCGGCACCACGCCGCGGATCACGTCGGCCAGCGCCTGGGTGGTTTCGAGCGGCGCCAGCGTGCGCGCGGCGACGATGGCGCGGGCGATGCGGCGGGACAGCCGTTCCTCGCCGAACTGATAGAGGGTGTCCGCGAGCTCCGCCTCGGGCAAGCGGTTCACGAGGTCGGCCGCGGTGGGCCCGGAGGCGGCCATCCGCATATCGAGCGGGCCGTCATGGCGGAAGCTGAAACCGCGCCCGGGCTCGTCGATCTGGAACGAGGACACGCCGAGGTCCAATACGACGCCGTTCAGCGCGCCGATGCCGTATTCCGCCAGCAGTGCCACCATGTCGCCGAACCGGCCTTCCATCAAATGGAGCCGGCCCGGATATTGGGCCGCCAGGGCGGCGCCGCGGGCAATGGCGTCCGGGTCGCGGTCGATGGCGAACAAGGTGCAGGTCGCGGCGGCGAGGATTGCGGCCGCATAGCCGCCCCCGCCGAAAGTGCCGTCCAGCAGGACATCCCCCGGTTGTGGGGCCAGGTGGCGAAGCACATCAGGGAGCATGACCGGAATGTGGCTCATGCGGCGGCACCGGGCAGCGTGAGGCCGCGGCTGCGCGTGCGCTCGAGCGCGGCGGTGAGCCGGGCGGCGGCGGCGGCGGGTTCCCAGATCCGGAAAATCCGGCCTGCGCCCACAAAGGAGACGGTGTCGGTCAATGCGGCGTGCTGCACCAGGGACTCGGGCAGGGAGATCCGGCCTTCCTTGTCTGGTTCCACACGGTGGGCGTCGGCGTAAAGTGTAGTTTGCAGGTCATCCTGCGCTTCGCTGAAAATATCGAGCCGGTCGAGGGGTGCTGCGAGCCGTTCGAACTCGGCGGTGGGCCACGCCTCGATGCAGGGATGGGTGTGGGAGCGGCGCAGGATCAGCGCGGCCGGGCGCTGATCGCCCTCCGCCCGCAGCTCTGCCCGGAACGGCGCCGGCACGGAGACCCGGCCCTTCGCGTCCAAGCGGTTGTGATGCGTGCCGTAAAACTGGCTCATGGTTCCCTTGGCCCACATCGCATGGGTGATCATGGGATAACATGGTCAGACATGGGCAGCAAAGGGTTTTGCCCGGTTTTTCAGGTGAAATACGTTTCAGCAGTGGATATTAATTCTCATTCTGTATTTGTTCCGTTGGGTCAGATTATTAAGAGGATGTCAGACGGCCTGTAAGCCGGGTTCTGTCCACATCCTTGCGGACGTGGGACGGCCATTCCTCTGGGACGCGCATCGCGGCGCGCCTCGTGCGACCAACCCGGATGACGGAGCCTAAACACCCCTGCGTCCTACCTTTCGGCACTCGCCGGCCATCCCTATTCGGTCTTGCTCCCGGTGGGGTTTACCCTGCCGCCCCTGTTACCAGGCGCGCGGTGCGCTCTTACCGCACCGTTTCACCCTTCCCCTGAGGCCGTTACCGGCGTCCGGGAGGTTTGTTTTCTGTGGCACTTTCCCTGGGGTCGCCCCCGCCGGCCGTTAGCCGGCACCGTGTTTCTGTGGAGCCCGGACTTTCCTCGGCCCTCACGAGCCGCGGCCGTCCAGCCGTCTGACCAGCCGGTGATGCGCTGCCTCCGGCTCTCGGTCAAGACAGGCCTGTAAGCGGCGCAAAGTCGGAGCGTCGGCTCGTCCACACACGTGATCCGGCATCCAGTGACGTTGAAACGCCGTGAGCGTCACGGCCAGATCGCCGGGTCCATAGCCGATCTGGTCAAGCGCCGCCCTTGCGTCGGCGGCCGGTATGCCGTCCGGACCGGGCCAGAGACCCACGCCATTGGCGGCCAAACCCCGCCAATCGAACAGCTCGCCGGGATCCTGCTTCCGGTCCGCTGCCACATCACTATGGGCCACCACGTTGCGGGCCGGGATCGGATGACGCGCCAGGATGCCGAGACAAAGCTCGCACACCGCCGCCATCTGTAGCGCCGGGAACGGGCGATAGCCCCATTCATGCCCGGGATTGACGATCTCGACGCCGATCGAGTTGTCATTGAGCGCCGTCCGCCCCCGCCAGCTGGAAACGCCAGCGTGCCAGGCCCGTGCCGCCTCATCCACCAATGCCCACACCTGGCCGTCCTCATCGACCACATAATGCGAGGACACGCGGGACGCCGGGTCACACAGCCGCGCTAGGGCGGCCTCCGCGCTGTGCATGCCAGTGTAATGCAGGATCAGCGTATCGACCGGGCCGGGCCGCGCGTCGAAATTGGGGCTGGGCCGCGCGTGGATCAGAGCCGGCGCTCACGCTTGATCACGTCCCAGGCGGCGTTGATTCGGGCCACCTTATCACTTGCGCGCGCCACGAAATCCGGCGGGACCCCGCGCGCGGCCAACGTGTCCGGATGGTTTTCCCGCACGAGCCGGAGCCAGGCCTGCCGCGCCTCATCATCCGTGGCACTGCGAGAAATCCCCAGCAACGCATAGGGCGTTTCAACCCCCGGGCTGCCTGGCGCGGGTTTCGCCGACGCTCCGCGCGCCTGGTCCCACGCCATTTGATCCAGGCCAAACGCCCGGTGGATCCGGCGCAGCACATCCTGCTCGGCGATCGTCACCGGCTTGTCGGCGCGGGCGATGGCAAACAGCGCGGTCAGCACGTCCTCGAGGATGCCGCGATTATCGGTGAAGGCGGTGCCGAGCTGCACGGCATAGGGCTCGAAACCGTCCGAACTGTCTCGCGCCTGGTCGAACAGGCGTCCGATGTCGCGCACGCCCTCGGGCGGAATGCGGAACTGGCGCTTGAACGCGTCGATCTCGGCGCGGACCACGGGGCCATCGCATTTAGCGAGTTTGGCGGACAGCACGACGACGCCCAGAGCGAACAGCTGGTCCTTCTGACCCAGCGCCGCCGCGATCCGCGCCGGGCCGAATATGGAGCCGATTCCCTCCCCGAAGCTGACGCGGGGGAACGCGCCCTGATCGGCCGCATGACCGAGTGCGGCACCCATCATGGCACCGAACGGGCCGCCCATCACCAGCCCGGCGACGCCGCCGAGTAACTTACCCCAATAGCTCATCCGCTCATCTTAGCACGCCGGGGCTTGCGCGCGCACCCGGGGCTGACGCTATCTGCATCAAAAGGGGATGTGCGTGACAGGGTGCGGCGGAGACGAATGGGCTGATGGCGGGCGGGAGGCGGCGTAGCGTGCGGGTCGGACGCTTGATCTTGGCCGTAAGCGTCGTCGTGATTTTGGCCGTCGTGGCCGGAATCTGGGCGGCACCGGGTTTGTTGGACTGGAACCAGCACCGTGGCAGCGTCGAAGCGCTCGCGAGCTCGCTCCTGGGCCGTCCGGTGCGGATCGGCGGGGATTTGAGCCTGCACTTGCTGCCGCAGCCGATTTTGACCGCGTCCCGGCTCGAGGTGGATGATACCGGGGATGGTGTCGTGCTGACGGCCCGGGCGCTGCGGTTGCGGGTGGCGCTGGCTCCGTTGCTCGCAGGGCGAATCGATGCGCGGGAGTTGACGATCGAGGGGGCCGACCTGCACCTGCCGTGGCCACCCGCCCCCGGCGCGCTGTCGCAGCGTCCGCCGGCGTGGCTCACGGGCGTGCAAGCGCGGGCGGAGAAAAGCCGGATCACGATCGGTCAGGTCACGCTGTCCGGCGTCGATGCGCGGTTCGAGACGGATGCGGATACCGGCACCCTGTCCGTGGCGGGAACGGGACATTTGGCGGCGAACGCCGTCCGGTTCACCGGGCGGCTGGGGCGGCCCGGACGGGACGGCAGTGCGGCGGTCGAGATCAGCCTGGATGGGGCGGAGGCCCTGCGCGACACCGGCGGCCGCTTTACCGGGCAACTCGGCGCGGCCGGGGCGCTCGAGGGGCGGATGGTGGCGCGGGGGCCGAACCTGTCGTTGCTGTTGCCGATGCCGGCGGTGCCGTGGCGGGCGGATGGACGGCTGACGGCCGCGGATGGGCTGGTGGTGGCCGATGAGCTGGCGGTGGATGTCAACGGATCCGCGGCCCAGGGCGCGGTCACGCTACGCGTTTCGGCGACGCCGCGGATCGACGTGGCCTTGGCCGCCGGACGGATCGACCTCGATGAGTGGCTGCCGGTGCTGCTGCATGCGCCCGAGACGGTGGTGCCGACGGGCCTCGACCTGTCGGCCGAGGCGGCGACCTTGGGCGGCGGCATCGTCCGCCGGCTGCGGGGCGCGTTCGATTTCAGCCCGTCGGGGATCACGGCCCGTGAGATCACCGCCCTGCTGCCCGGCGACGCCACGCTGACCATGGCCGGGGGCATTGCCCGGCCTGCCGGTCCTGAGAAGGCCGGTCCGGAGAAGGCCGGTCCGGAGAAGGCGGGTCCGGAGAAGGCGGGTCCGGAGTTTAGGGGCACCGGCCATTTGATGGCACCTGATCTCCGCACCACGCTCGGATGGGCGGGAAAGCTGTCGGCGGCGATCGGTGCCGTGGGCGATGTCTTGCCCGCGGGAGTAGTGCGCCGGGCCGATGTGAGCGGGCGGGTGACGGTCGGCGAGGGTGACATCGCGTTATCCGGCCTGTCGGGCACGGTCGATGGAACGCCGCTCACCGGCAGTGTCCGGGCCACGAATACCGGGCCACGGCCGGCGCTGGAGCTGGTGCTGGAGACGGACCGGCTGATGCTCGACCCCTGGCTGCCGGAAGTGCCGGTGCTGACGCCGTCGGTCCTCCTTGCGCGGGTTCCTGGAGTGGATGTGGAATTGCGCCTCGATGCGCACCGGGCGGAGTGGCGGGGCGTGCCGATCGGCGCGTTGCGGATCGACGGACAAAGCACGGCCGGACGGGTCGAGCTGCGGCATTTGGGCGCGGTCGTCGCCGGGGTACATGGGGTGGCGGCCGGCACGGTCGAGGGCGGACGCCTGTCGGACGGCAGGCTGGATCTGGATACCGCGGACCTGACAATGCTGCCGGCGGTGCTGCCGGTGACATGGCAAAACACTGCTTTCTGGCAGGGTAGCGGCAGCGCGGTCCTGCTGGTGTCGGGCCCGGGGGAGGCGCTGGGGGTGAAGCTCACAGCCGAACTCGGCGATCTGCGGCTGGAGGCACAGCCGATTTTCAACCTGGCGGGACAGAGCGGGGCCGGTCCTGTCACTGTGCGGCATCCCGGGGCACCGCGGCTGCTGGAGGTCATGGGCCTGCGCGGCACCGCGTCCTGGCTGGGCGATGGTTCGCTGTCGGCGGTGGCGCAGGTGTCGGCCTCTCCCGACCGGATCGGACTGGACAGCCTGGTGCTGACGGCCGGCCTGATGCGGGCGCAGGGGCAGCTTAGTCTTGATGCGGGCCGGGCGGTGACCGGTACCGTTAGTTTCGAGTCTCTCCCGCTGCCCCTGCCGGATCTGCGGGCACCCGGTTCCCTGCCGCTTCCGCCGTTGCAGGGGTGGCGCGGCGATATCAGGCTGGAGGCGTCCGAGATCCTGGCCGGCCTGACCCCGGTCATGCAGGGCGTCTCCGCCCAATTGTCGTTGCAGGATGGCAGGCTGGCGGTCGATGGGGTTACGGCGCAAGTAGCGGGTGGGCGTGTGACGGGGCAGGCGAGCCTGGCCACGGCCGTGGACCCTCCCGTCCTCACGGTGGACGGGCAGGGTGCCGGCATGACCGTCACCGGTCCGGTGCTGGACGCTCCGCCGGAAGGGATCGATCTTCAAGCGGGCACGGCCGATGCCCGGATAGAGGCGACCGCAACCGGTCACAGCATGGTGGCCCTGCTGGCGACGCTGACGGGTCACGCGACGATGACGATCAGGGACGGCGTGGCGCAGTGTGTTGACCTGGTGGGCGCGTCGGCGGCTTTGGCACTGAATGACCCGGCGGCGATCACCGCAGCGATGCAGCGCGCCCTGCGGCCGGCGCCCATTTCGTTTACGACGACAGATCTCGTGTTCACGCAGTCGCGGGGCGGGGGAACGCTCGATGGCGATGTGGTGGCACAAGCGGGCTCGGCACGGATCCGCGGTAATCTGGACCTGCCTGCGGGTGTGGCCGACCTGCGGCTGACGCTGAGGCCTAACCCACCTGAATTCGAAGGCCGTCCGGGTGATCCACCCGAGATCGGGCTTCGCATCAGCGGACCGTTCGGCACGCCGCATCGCACGCCGGAGCTTGCCGGTCTCACCCGTTGGCTTGCGCTACGGCCCTGAAACCGGCCGTAGCTGCAGCCGGTCGCGCGCGTCACAGCGAGGCTATCAATGCGGGCGATCCAGCACGCTATACATGATGCGCAGCAAGTCGCCGGCGATCTCGGAATGGCCAGCGCGGTCGGCGTCCACCGCCAGGCTGATGAGCCGGTCGGCAAGTTGCAACGGACTGGAGGCGGAAATCAGATGGTGCGGCGTTGTCTGGGTAAAGGCGAAATCGGCGTTCATGCGTCATCTCCTTAGGTAAAACGACTGCTTTGTCGCAACACCAAACCTGACGCCGAATACTTGCTAAACCCTTAAGATCATCGATCCCAAAATCGTGAGCCGCAATTCTGACGCCAGCGGCGATCCTGCCGCACGCGTGGCATCGACCTGTGTGACCAACGTCACGACCGACACACCGCGCGCGGCCGCGACGTGCTCCAAGGCGGTCCAGAATGCCGGCTCCAATGCGACGCTGGTGCGGTGCCGGGCCAGGCTGAAGCTACGTTTTTGCAGGTTAGTCGCCAAGCGTCGCCCCGGGCTGCACCATGTCCGACGGCCGCACCCATCGGTCGAAATCGGCCCCGCTCACGAAGCCAAGCCGCTCCGCCGCGTCCCGCAAGGTCATGTTTTCCGCCAGTGCTAATTTGCCGATGCTCACGGCTTTGTCATACCCGATCCGCGGATTGAGCGCCGTCACCAGCATTAACGACTTCGCCAGGTTCTCGGCGATCCGCTCCCGGTTGGGTAAAAGCTTATCCACCATGTTAGCAGCAAAGCTCTCGGCCGCATCCGCCAACAACGCCAGCGATTGCAGCACGTTATAGATGATCAGCGGCTTGAACACGTTCAGCTCGAGGAAGCTTTGCGCCGCGCCGATGGTAATGGCCACGTGATTGCCCATCACCTGCGCGCACACCATCGTCAGTGCCTCGCACTGCGTTGGATTGGTCTTACCCGGCATGATGGACGAGCTGAGCCCGTCCGCGGGCACCACCAGCTCGGACAATCCCGAACGCGGGCCGGAGCCCAGCAGGCGGATGTCGTTCCCGAGCTTATTGAGGCTGACGGCCAGCACGTTCAGCACGCCCGACAGCTCCACGAACGCATCATGGGCCCCCATGCCCTCAAATTTGTTCGGATTGGGCGTGAACCCGACGCCCGTCAGCGCCGCGATCCGCGCGCAGAACACGCGGTCGAACTCCCGATGCCGGTTGAGCCCGGTGCCGACAGCGGTCCCGCCCTGCGGCAGGCTCAGCAACCGGGGCAGGGCATCCTCCAACCGGGCGACACCCAGTTCGATTTGCCGGGCCCAGGCTGCGAATTCCTGTCCGAGTGTGACTGGCACCGCGTCCATCATGTGGGTCCGCCCCACCTTCACCACGCCCTCCCACTCGATGGCCCGGGCGGCGAGGCTCGTGTGCAGGGTGCGGAGCGCCGGGCTGAGCCGGTGGATGACCGCCTCGGCCGCGGCCACATGCATGGCGGTCGGGAAGCTGTCATTGCTGCTCTGGCCGCGGTTCACGTGGTCGTTCGGGTGGATGGGCGCGCGGGCGCCGCGGGGCTGGCCGAGGCTTTCATTGGCCAGGCTCGCGATCACCTCGTTCGCGTTCATGTTGGTCTGCGTGCCGGAGCCGGTTTGCCAGACGGGCAAGGGGAATTCGTCATCGAGCTGCCCCGCCGCGATCCGTGCCGCCGCCGCCGCGATCGGGCGGGCGACATCCGATGTCAGCTCCCCCAACGCCTCGTTCGCCTCCGCACTGGCTTGTTTCTGCAGGCCCACCGCGCGGATCAGGCCCGGCGGAAACCGCTCCGTGCCGATCCGGAACAACCGGCGCGCCCGCTCGGTTTGCGGGCCCCAGGACCGGGCGCTGTCGATGTCGATGCTGCCGAGCGAGTCGGTTTCGTTACGGGTCATGGGGTGGGTCATGTGCTTGTAAACGCATGACAGCCCATTCGGCTGCCTCCGCCACCACCGGGTCCGGATCGGCGCGCAGGCGCTGGGCGACAGGCAGGAGCGTGGGGTCGGCCGAGTTGCCGATCGCGATCAACACATTCCGCACAAAACGGTCGCGCCCGATCCGCTTGACGGGGCCGCCGGCGAATAGCGCCCGGAAACCGGCATCGTCCAGCGCCGCCAGCTCGGCCAAATGCGGCGCCCGCAACTCCTCCCGCGCCCGCAGCTTTTCATGCGCCGTGGTGGCAAAACGGTTCCACGGGCAGACGGCCAGGCAATCGTCGCAGCCATAGATCCGGTTGCCCATCAAGGGCCGCAGCTCATGCGGGATCGGCCCCCGATGCTCGATGGTGAGATACGAAATGCACCGCGTCGCATCCAGCCGGTAGGGCGCCGGAAACGCCGCGGTCGGGCAGGCGGCGAGACAGCGGGAGCAGGTGCCGCACCGGTCCGCATGCGGTGCGTCTGGCGGTAGCTCCAGCGTGGTCATGATCTCGCCCAGAAACAGCCAAGAACCCTGCGCACGGCTGACGAGGTTGGTGTGCTTCCCCTGCCAACCCAGGCCCGCCGCCTGCGCCAGCGGCTTTTCCATCACGGGTGCCGTGTCCACGAACACCTTCACGCCTGCCTGGCCCAGCTGCGCCGCCAGCTGTTTCAGCATGCCCTTCACCACGTCATGATAGTCCCGGTTCCGCGCATACACGCTGATCCCGCCCCTGTCCGGACGGGACAACACCGCCAGTGGATCGTCATCGGGCGCGTAAGACAGCCCGAGCACGATCACGGTCCGCGCCTCTGGCCAGAGCGCTTGCGGCTGCGCCCGCTGCTCCACCCGCTCCGCCATCCAGCCCATGTCCCCGTGTTGCCCGGCCGCCAGGAACGCGGCCAGCCGCTTGCGGGCTTCGGGTCCGAGGGCGGCGGGGGCGAAGCCGATCGCGTGGAAGCCGAGCGCCATCGCGTGGTCCCGGATGGTGGCCTTCATGGCGGCGGGATTTACAGGCGGCCTCGTGGTCATGAAAATGTGCTTATCATTAATGCCGTCTGCAGACTGCTCCCCAACCGGACCGCCGCCGGTCCGGATTTGCTTGAAACTCTTCCAGAGTGTGAGTCATGGTTCCTGGCGAAGCTTTTAGGGAGGCCCGCTATGCGGACGCGTTTTGTACTGGCCTTGTTGTTCATACCTTTATGGCAGGGCCAAGCTTTGGCACTGAGCGCCTTCAATCCGCCGTCTGGACCCATTGCTCATTTGCTCCTGGTTGCGGGAACCCCGGCAAGCCGGGCCTGTAATGCATGCAGCAACGGGCAGAAATTGTGCCTTAAAAGCGCAAATAAGTGCCGGCGCCAGATTTGTACGAATGAAGAGCTACTGGCGCAGGCAGACGCGGCCGAACAATGCTCGGCGACCTTCAATGAGTGTCTGGGCAGTTGCGGCCTGAGCCGCCGGGCGCGGTGAGATGATGTGTGGGTAAACCCGTTCTGGCCATGCTGCGCGTACTGGCGGTGGCGGGTTGGATCGCGGGTTGTGCAGCCGGGAGTGCAGGGAGTGCAGCCGAAGTACTGGCTATCCCGGCCGTGATTGCTTTCTGGGTGCTGCTGGTCTTTGGCATACTGGCCGGGTGCGTCGGGCCGGTGGGGGCCGAGGATGCGGCAATGACCATCCCGGTCACGACCGCGGACGGCCAGCGCGTGGACCTCCAGGCCCGGCTATGCCGCCCGCCTGGCGAGGCACCGGCGCGCCTGGTGGTGATCGCGCACGGCTCACCGCCGCATGAGGCGGACCGGCTCGGAATGCAGCTCAGTCATTGCACCGGGGAGGTGGCGCGCTGGTTCACGGCCCGGGGCTATGCCGTGCTGTTCACGCTCCGCCGCGGGTATGGCGCGACCGGAGGGGCGTGGGCGGAGGGGTATGGCGGCTGTGCACGGGCCGATTATGCGCGGGCCGGGCTGGAGACGGCGCGGGATATCGACGCGACCATCACCGCCGGGCTAGCGATGCCGGGCATCCAGCCGAATGGTGCGGTCCTGGTCGGGCAGTCCGCGGGGGGTTGGGGGGCGATAGCCTATGGCAGCCAGCGCCATCCGGGGACGGCTGCCATCCTGGTCATGGCCGGGGGCCGCGGCGGGCACCATGATGGAGTGCCGAACCGCAATTGCCGTCCGGACCGCCTGGCGGAGGCGGCGGGACAGTTCGGCGCCACGTCCCGCACGCCGATGCTGTGGATCTATGCCGAGAACGACAGTTTTTTCGCCCCTGAGATAGCGGCCGCGATGCACCGGGCCTTCACCGCCGCCGGGGGCCGCGCCACGCTGCTGCAGCCCGGACCGTTCGACGGGGACGGCCACCGCCTGCTGTTCGGACCCGGCGGCTCGGCCGTGTGGGGTCCGGCGGTTAAGCAGTTCCTTGCGCAGCCTTAGCCTGCTGGTTCTGGTGGCCGGATGCGCAGCGGAACCGCCCAGCACGGGCCCGGCCTGCGAATTGGTGGCGCTGGGCCAGATCCCGGTGGTGTTCCGCGCCCAGGTGCCGCTGGTACAAGCCGCGCTGAATGGCCGGGACGCGGTCGCGATGCTGGATACCGGGTCCGCCATTACGGTGCTGGCGCCGGAGACTGCGGCCCGGATCGGCGTGCCGGGCTCGGGGTTGCGGCCGCTGGGCTTGGTCGGCGCCGGCGGCCGGGTCACGGCGCCGCCCGTGGGCTTGGAAACCATCACGCTGGGCCGCTTCACCATCCATGGCCTGCTTGCGGTCACGGCGCCGTTGCCGTTGCCGGGCTTGGACGCGCTGTTCGGGTTCAACCTGCTGGACCAAGTCGAACTTGACCTGGATGGCCCGGCCCGGCGTCTCACCCTCTACCGCCACCGCTCGTGCGCGGGCATGACCCCCGCGGGTGCCGGGTGGGAGCGCCTGCCGACCGAGACCGTCGCGCACCACCTCCGCCTGCCGATCGAGGTGAATGGCGTGACGTTCCGCGCCACGTTGGACACCGGCGCCTCCACCACCATTCTCACCCCCGCCACGGCCACGCGCGCCGGTATCCCACCCGAGGCTCTGGCCGCGGCCCCCGCCCAGCGGACCGAGGCGTTGGGGCCGGACACAGCGACGCTGCAGGCCGTCCGCTTTACCCAGCTACGCGTGGGGACCGTGGTGGTGGACAGGCCGGTGCTGCGCGTGGGCGCGCTGCCGGAGGCGACGGGGGAGGCGCTGCTGGGCGGGGATTTCTTGGCGACCCGGCGGATTTGGTTGGCGTTGGGGCGGGGAGAGGTTTGGGTGGCCCCTGCCGCTCCGGCGCTGCGCTGACGCGCCACCGGGTTGGCAACGCCGGGTGGGCTCGCCTAGGCTGCGGCCAAACACGGGAGGCCATCCATGACCATCGATCGTCGCCGGCTGCTGCATGCCTCCAGTGCTGCGCTCGCGACGTTGGCCGCGGTGCCGGTGGCGGCGCAGACTAACCAGCCCGACACCACCCCGCGCGAGGCCAAGCCGGCTACGCCTAAGCCGCCGCCCGTGACTCACATCGTCGCCCGCTACGCCGCCACGTCGCCGGCCGAACTCATCCCGGACGCGGTGAAGCACGAGGCGACGCGGACGCTGCTGAACTGGGTCGGCTGCGCGGTCGGCGGATCGCAGCAGCCGGCGCCGCGCCGGGCGGTGGCGGCACTGGCCCCGTTTGCCGGCCCCGCGCAAGCGAGCCTGCTGGGCCGGACCGAGCGGCTGGACGCGCTGAATGCGGCGTTGGTGAACGGTATCAGCTCCCACGTGCTGGACTATGACGACACCCACCTGAAAACCATCATCCACCCGGCCGGGCCGGTGGCGTCCGCGCTGCTGGCCCTGGCGGAATATCGCCCGGTCTCCGGGGCCGAGTTCATGAACGCGCTGGTGCTGGGCTGCGAAATCGAGTGCCGGATGGGCAACGCGGTGTTCCCGGAGCACTACGCGCTGGGCTGGCATATCACCGGCACCACCGGGGTGTTCGGCGCGGCCACGGCGGTCGGGCGCGTGCTCGGCCTCGATGAGCGGCACATGGCCTGGGCGCTGGGCCTCGCCGCGTCGCAGCCTGTGGGGTTGAAGGTGCAATTCGGCAGCGACACCAAGGCCTTCCACCCCGGACGCGCCGCGCAGAACGGCATGCTGGCCGCGCTGATGGCCGCGCAGGGCTACACCGCGTCCGAGGTGGCGCTGGAGGGCTTCGACGGCTGGGGCCAGGCGATGAGCCCGCGGCGCGATTGGGCCGAGGTGACGGAGGGTTTGGGCGAGCGCTATGAGATCGGCCTCAACACCTACAAACCCTTCGCCTGCGGCATCGTGGCGCACCCGGCGATCGACGCGGCCATCCGACTGCGCCAGGCAAATACGCTGCGCCCCGAGCAAATCCAGGCAGTGGCGCTGCGCGTGCATCCGCTGGTGCTGAATCTGATGGGCAAGGAGACGCCGCAGGCCGGGCTCGAGGGCAAGTTCAGCATCTATCACGCCGTGGCCGTGGCACTGGTCACCGGCCATGCGGGCGAGCAGGCGTTCACCGACCGGGCCGTTTCTGACCCGGTGGTGATCGGCGTGCGCCAGAAGGTGACCACCACCATCGACCCGGCGCTCAAGCCCGATCAGGTGGACATGACCATTACATTGGTGGACGGACGCACGCTGCATCAGTTCATCGAACACGCGGTGGGCAGCCAACTGGCCCCGATGACGGACGCGCAGCTGGACGACAAGGTCTCGGGATTGTCGGAGGAAATCCTATCGCCGGCCCGCACCCGCGCGCTGATCGCGCTATGCCGCGGGGTGTGGCAACTGCCGGATGCGGGGGAGATCGGGCGGGCTGCGGCGGCGTGATGTCGGGGTCCGGTTGATTATGGCCTCGCACCGCCGACATGCTCTGAAAAGGCTCATTTGTGTGGCTTTGAGAGGCCTATGCGCACTTCCGGTTAGACTTTGGAGAATATGGGTACTCGGACTTGGACACAGGCCGCTTATTGACGCCTTCAATTTAGACGACACAAGGAGACTAGCGTGTCGTCCGCTCGTCGTCAGCGATTTTGAAAGGATATCCCAAACTTACCCCTATTCTGCGCTAAGAAGGTGGTATAAGTTACAACGTGTTGTTGTCGCGGTCCACGCCGGACCGTCCTGACGCTCGATGCAGTTTATTGCCTTGATCTACACTATTTCGGATTATGCCATCTATGAATCACGTCAAAACGATCAAGTGCCGGTAAGGCAGCTTATTGCGCGCGAGCAATTCTCGAATTCTTCTATATATTACCAAAGTCGCCTGAAATACGCTAGACGCAAACTCAGGAGTGAACTTAATGATAAAAATAAAAGGCATTCGATCCATATTCATAGCAACGCTATTGCTCCTGAATGTGCGCCTCGCAGTCGCTGACGAGAACTGGCTTAGCGCTGGTAAGGACCTTTACAATTCCCGGCACCAGAGCGACGAGAGAATCATCAACTCGCGAACCGCTCGCAATCTAAAGCCGCTCTGGAACGTCGTCACTTCCGGAGACGTCACGGCCACTCCCACGATAGATGGTAAATACATCTATTTTCCTGACTCGGCCGGCTTCCTCTACAAGGTGGCTCGGGATGACGGCGCGATCGTTTGGAAGTTGCCGATCTCAACATATACCGGCATTGTTGGTGATTATGCCCGTGCGACCCCTGCTGTCGCGGGAAATGCACTGATCCTGGGCAATTCAAGCGGACACTTCCTCGGCCCCGGCTTCGGGACACCCGCTCCACAACCGGCGCAAGTCTTCGCGGTGGACAAGCGAACTGGTGAAAAGCTGTGGTCAACACAGGTGGACCCGACGGCACTGTCGTTCGTGACGCATTCGGCGCTCGTCGCCGAGGGATTGGCTATTGTGGGGGTCGCGTCGAATGAAGAGCTCGTCGCCGGTTTTGTTCCAAAGAGGAATTGGCAATGGAACTCCGCGGCAGCGTCCTGGCTCTCGACGTAAAAACAGGTACCATCAAATGGCAGACCTACACCGTTCCAGCCGGATATTACGGTGGTTCCATTTGGGGGAGTACAGGCGCCATCGATATCAGCCGGCACCGAGTCTTTATGTCAACTGGTAACAACTATGCTGTGCCGCAGGCTGTGCTGGACTGTCTGTCCGGAGGCGGCACTCCGCCCGCGTGCATGAGCCCAGACAACCACTTCGACTCGGTCATCGCCCTCGACCTATACACTGGTGCGGTCCTTTGGGCGAACCGCGGCTTGCCGTATGACACATGGAACGTGGGATGCGGTCTCTCTGTTCCCGGCTTCACCGTTCCGCCAAATGACAACTGTCCACGTCCGAAGGGTCCCGATTGGGACTTCGGACAGGGGCCGATGCTGCTCGGCTACGACGACGGCAACCGTCTGGTCGGGGCTGGTCAAAAGAGTGGGATTTTCTGGGCTTTCAGAGCCGAGAATGGACGGCTTGCGTGGGCTACTCAAGCCGGGCCGCCTGGTCTGACGGGCGGTCTGCAATGGGGCTCTGCCAGCGACGGTGAGCGCATCTACGTCGCTGTGTCGAACAGCGGATCGACAGGGGGTGGCCAAAGCCCGCTTCCGTGGGCTTTGAAAGACGGCACGACCACTACCGCGGGGGGCTGGGCGGCACTCGATCGTTGGACGGGCAAGATTCTATGGACCACGAAGGACCCGGCAGGAAGCCGTGCCGAAGGCGCGGTGAGTGTCGCAAATGATGTGGTTTTCGGATGCAATATGGACCCGCTCAAAGGTACGATGTATGCCCTCAATTCGCTTACCGGAGTGCCGTTGTGGTCTTTCGACAGCGGCGGCGCTTGCAACGCTGGGCCGTCAGTAGCGGACGGCACGGTCTATTGGGGCACCGGAACGTTCTCCGGTAGAGGTCCAAAGAAACTCTATGCTTTCGGCATCAGCCAACAAGGTGACGACTGATCTAGCGCTGACCATAGACAATCCGAGACACGCGACATCGATCGGCAATCGTGTGATCCCGATGCCGCAAATAATGACGAGTTCCGCCACGGGCGGTGGAATGCTGAGAAAAGCGCATTCCACCCGACGGCTTACCGAGTGGAGGCCGGTTGCAACTGCTTGGCTGGAGGTTCCGCCGCGCCCATATCTTGCCCCTTCTTGATCGACAGGGACGGGTCCAGGCACAAAATGTCCTCGAACTCGTTCACGCTATCCACCTCCGTCCCCATCGATATGTTGGTCACCCGCTCCAGGATGAACTCCAGCACCACCGGCACCTGGAACTCCTGCATCAGCGCCTCGGCGCGGGCGAAGGCATCCTTGAACTCGTTGGGGCTTTTCACGCGGATCGCCTTGCAGCCCAGGCCCTCCGCCACCGCCACGTGGTCCACGCCGTAGCCGCGGACTGCGTCGCCATCCGGAGGGGTGTTGATGTTGTCGAAGGCGAGGCTCACCTCGAAATCCATCTGGAAGCCGCGCTGCGATTGGCGGATCAGGCCGAGGTAGGAGTTGTTCACCACCACATGCAGATACGGCAGCTTGTGCTGCGCGCCCACCGCCAGCTCCTCGATCAAGAACTGGAAATCGTAATCACCCGACAGCGCCACGATCTTGCGGGTGGGATCCGCCGCCCGCACGCCCAGCGCCGCCGGTAGCGTCCAGCCGAGCGGCCCAGCCTGGCCGCAATTGATCCAGTTCCGCGGCCGATACACATGCAGGAATTGCGCGCCGGCGATCTGCGACAGGCCGATGGTGCTGACGTAGCAGGTGTCCCGGTCCAGAATGTCGTTCATCTCCTCATACACACGCTGCGGCTTCAGCGGCACGTGGTCGAAGTGTGAGCGGCGGAGCATGTTCTGCTTCCGGTGCAGGCACTGCGCCGCCCAATCCGAGCGGTCCCGTAACTGGCCGGCCGCCTTCAGCTCGCGCGCGGCCTCGATAAACACGCGCAATGCCGGGCCCGCGTCGGACACGATGCCGAGGTCCGGGCCGAACACGCGGCCGATCTGCGTCGGCTCGATATCCACATGGATGAACTGCCGCCCCTTGGTATAGACCTCGACCGACCCGGTGTGCCGGTTGGCCCAGCGGTTGCCGATGCCGAACACGAAGTCCGATTCGAGGAACGTGGCGTTACCGTAACGATGGCTGGTTTGCAGGCCCACCATTCCGGCCATCAGGTCATGGTCGTCCGGGATCACGCCCCAGCCCATGAGCGTCGGGATCACGGGCACGCCCGTCAGCTCGGCAAACTCCACCAATAAATCCGCGGCGTCCGCGTTGATGATGCCGCCACCGGCCACGATCAGCGGGCGCTCGCTTGCGTTCAGCATGGCCATCGCACGCCGGGCTTGCTTCATGGACGCGGCGGGCTTGTAGGGGATTAGCGGCTCATACGCGTCGATGTCGAATTCGATCTCGGCCATCTGCACGTCGATCGGCAAATCGATATGCACCGGGCCGGGCCGGCCGGAGCGCATGACGTGATACGCCTGCTGAAACACCGACGGCATCAGCGCGGGCTCCCGCACGCAGACGGCCCATTTGGTCACGGGCTTGGCGATGGTCTCGATATCGACGGCCTGGAAATCCTCCTTATACAGCTTCGCCCGCGGCGCCTGCCCGGTGATGCACAGGATGGGGATGCTGTCGGCGATGGCGGTATAGAGCCCGGTGATCATGTCCGTGCCCGCCGGGCCGGAGGTGCCGATGCAGACGCCGATGTTGCCCGCCTTGGCCCGGGTAAAGCCGTCCGCCATGTGCGACGCGCCCTCCACGTGGCGGGCCAGGATATGGCGGATGCCACCATGCTTCTTCAGCGCGGAATAGAGCGGGTTGATAGCGGCGCCGGGCACGCCGAAGACGGTGGTGGTGCCCTCCCGCTCCATGATCAGCACGGCGGCTTCGATGGCTCTCATCTTCGGCATGCTGTTTCCCCGGTTGTTGTTGTGGGCAGTATGGCGGGGATTTATGGGAATGGGGGGGCTATTCCGCGATGTGGGAACCGGGCAGGATTACCGCGTGCGAACAATAGGATAGGACGCTTCCATGAAGCCGGCTGGCGATCAGGTGCAGTCCCTCGTGCGGGCGCTCGGCCTGCTGAACCGCATTGCCGAGGCGCCGGAGGGCGGGGCAACGCTGACCGATCTGGCGCAGCAGGTGGGCCTAGCCACCAGCACGGCGCACCGCTTGCTGACGACCTTGGAGCAGGAGCGCTACGTCCGCTTCGACCCGGACGGACGGCTCTGGTCCATCGGCGTCCAGGCTTTCGTCACGGGTGCCAGCTTCACCAAGACCCGCAGCCTGGTGGCACTTGCCCGGCCGCATATGCGGCATTTGATGGAGGAGGGGGGTGAGACGGTGAACCTGGCCTGGGAGGAGGATGGCCTGGCGGTCTATCTGGCGCAGGTCGAATGCCGGCAAATGATGCGCGCCTTCGCCCGGCCCGGCACCCGCGTGCCGCTGCATTGCTCGGGCGTGGGCAAGGCGATCTTGTCGGGGTTAACCGATAAGGCGGTGGCGCGTGTGCTGCACCAGCACGGCATGAAGCGGCTGACGCTGAAGACCATCATCACGCCGGGCCTGCTGCGCGCGGATCTGGAGCGGGCGCGGGCGGCGGGGTTCGCGATGGATGATGAGGAGCATGCGGTGGGCCTCCGCTGCATCGCGGCGCCGGTGTTCGATGAGACGGGGGACGTGGTGGCGGCGGTGTCCACGTCGGGGCCGATGGCGCGGGTGGTGGATGCGCGGGTTGGCTCGCTGGCGGAGCTGGTGATGCGGGCGGCGGGGACGATTTCGGCGGAGCTGGGCGGGGCCAAGACTCAGCCGTAGAGCTTGGGAATCTTTCGATTTTCATTTTTCGCCTCAAACTGGCCCCGAAAAAAACGGTGTTCTTGGCTCTTTTCGGGCTCTACGGGCGACTTA
>JAYVOF010000039.1:0-38936 GCA_043758105.1 Rhodospirillales bacterium
GCCACCGCGGCCTTCATCGTTTCCGCCGATTTGAGCACGAACGGCAGCTGCATCTTCCCCGCCCCGAACAGCTCACCAACCACCTTCATCCCGTCCAGCAGAACGTTGTTGATGATGTCGAGCGGTGCATTCGTCAGCATCGCCTCGTCCAGCTCTTCCGCCAGACCCTTGCGGTCGCCATCGATGATGCGGTCCTTCAACCGGCCTTCGACCGTCTCCGCCCGCACCTTCTTCACTGCGTCCGCCGCCTTGCGATCCGCGAACATCTCCAACAAACGCTGCAGCGGGTCGTAATCCTCCCGCCGCCGGTCGAACAACAAATCCTCCATGACCTGAATTTCTTCGGCCGCGATCAAATGCAGCGGGCGGATCTTGCTCACATGCACGATGGCACCCGTCATCCCAGCCCGGACCGCATGGTCGAGAAATACCGAGTTCAGCACGGCCCGGGCCGCCGGGTTCAGACCGAAGCTGATATTGCTCAAGCCCAGCATGATCTGCACTTCCGGGAAGGCTTCCCGGATCAACTTGATCCCCTCCAGCGTCCATTGGCCAAGCTTGCGGTCGTCTTCATTGCCAGTCGCCACCGTAAACGTCAGCGGATCGATCAACAGGTCCGATTGCGGCAGGCCATGCTTGTCACACGCGAATTCGATCAACCGGCGTGCCACGGCGAGTTTGGCTTCGGGCGTCTTAGCCATGCCTTCTTCATCGATCGTCAGCGCAATCACCGCCGCGCCGAACTTCTTCGCCAGCAACAAACGGTCGCGCGCCGCATCCTCCCCGTCTTCGAAATTGATTGAGTTGATGATGGGCTTGCCGCCATGCAGCTTGAGCGCCGCCTCGAGCACCGGGGTTTCCGTGCTATCGATCACCAGCGGCGAGTTTACGCTCGATGTAAAGCGGGTGATGATCTCGTTCATCTCGAACATCTCATCCCGCCCGACGAAGGCAGTGCAGATATCGAGGCTGTTCGACCCCTCGGCGATCTGGTCCCGGCCCATGGCAACACAGCCATCCCAATCCCCGGTCTCCTGCAGCTCGCGCCATTTCCGGGACCCGTTGGCATTGCAGCGTTCGCCGATGGAGAAATAGCTATTCTCCTGCCGCAGCGGCGTCTGACCATAGAGGCTCGCGACCGAAGGGATCCAGACCGGCTTTCGTGCGACCGGCGTCGGCCGGAAGCCGCCGCGCCGGCGCAGCATCGCATCGAGTGCTGCAATATGGCTGATGCTCGTGCCGCAACAGCCGCCGATCAAATTGAGCCCATCCTCCGCGACGAATCGCTCCACCCACACGGCCATCTGCGCCGCGTCCAGCGGATAATGCGTCTTGCCGTCAACCAGTTCGGGCAGGCCCGCATTCGGCTGAATGGACAACAGGCCAGGCCAGTTCGCGGCCAGCCAACGCACATGCTCCGCCATTTCCTGCGGACCCGTCGCGCAATTCAGGCCGATCAGCGGCACATCCAGCGCATGCACGACGGTGGCCGCCGCCGCGATATCCGGACCCACCAATAGTGTGCCCGTCGTCTCGACCGTCACCTGGACAAAGATAGGCGTGTCCGTTCCCGCCTCGGCCCGGGCAATCTTCGCCGCGTTCACGGCCGCCTTGATCTGCAGCGTGTCCTGACACGTCTCGATCAGAATGGCGTCCACCCCGCCGGCGATCAGGCCGCGCGATTGTGCCGCCAGCGCCGCCTCCAGCGGATCATAGGCGATGTTACCGAGGCTTGGCAGCTTGGTGCCCGGGCCGATGCTGCCAATCACCCAGCGATGCCGGCCATCCGCAAAACTATCCGCCGCCTCCCGCGCCAGCTCCGCCGCAACCTGATTGATCTCATGCGTCCGCGCCTCGAGCCCGAATTCTGCGAGCGTCAGGGGGGAGCCGCCGAACGTATTGGTTTCCACCATGTCGGCACCGGCTTCGAAATAACCCCGATGGATCTCCCGGACCAGGTCCGGACGGGACAGGTTCAGCACCTCCGTGCAATTCTCCTGATTCCAGTAATCCGTCTCGACATCGAGCGTCAGCGCCTGCACCCGGCTGCCCATCCCGCCGTCACACAGAAGGACTTGGTCGCGCAGCGCGTCGAGGAGGTGCGGTCGGGTCATACGAGATCCTGTGTAACGGGTTCTGGTAAAGGAATGGTTAAAGCTGGAACAAAATGTGAAGCTGTCCAGATCCGGACCTCAAAAGGACCCGCGATCGCCTCAGGACGTTCAGACCGCAAACCGGCATCCGCCAGCAAATCCCGCATCTGGCCATCCGAAAAACCCGGCCAGCGATGCGCCAGGCGCTCGGTCACCTCCGCGCGACCGTGCGCGGCCAAATCGACCACGATCAGCACTCCGTCCGGGGCCAAAACGCGCGCGGCCTCACGCAGCGCCGCGGCCGGGTCCTCCGCGTAGTGCAGGATCATTTGCAGGACGACCACATTATAAAGTCCAGAAAGCGGCAGGCGATACATGTCCGCCTGTCGCACGGCGCAATGCGTTAGACCCGGCTTGGACAACCGGGTCCGGGCCAAGGCCAGCATCGAGCGGCTGGCATCCACGCCCAGCCCGGCGCTCATCCGGGGTGCCAAAAGCTCCAGCAACCCCCCTGTTCCCGTTCCGATATCGAGCACGCGTCCGAGCCCGCCCCGTGGCAACCTCGCCAGCAATGCCCGCTCGACGGCCGCGGCCGGTAGATCCAGCGCCCGCATCTCGTCCCAATCCGCGCCGGCCCGGCGGAAGCTTTCCGACGCGATCCGGGCCCGCTCCGCCAAAACCCGGGCGGCACCGCGCCGATCCGCCAACAGCACCGGATCATCTTCTGGCAGCCGGCTCAGCACGTCCTGGACCAGTCCGGACCCGGCGGGCACGGCGAACCAGACATTCGCGCCCTCACGCAGTCGATCCAGCACACCCGCGTCGCATAACAATTTCAAATGGCGCGACAACCGTGGCTGGCTCTGTCCCAAAATCTCGGTAAACTCCATCACACAGAACGGTCCCCGCGCCGCCAGGGCCAGGAGCCGCAGCCGCGTCGGCTCGGCGCAGGCGCGCAATGCGTTAAGGAAGGGTTCCATGGCGTGAGGATGACATAAACTTATCCTTATGTCGATATGCGGAGCGGAGGCAATGGTTGATGCACGGATACCGGTCCACTTCGGCAGCCTGGATGATATGAGGTCTAACGACGCCCTTTTGATCGAGGGCACGCTGCCGCGGACAAGCTATCCCGCCGCGGCATTTGGTTTGAGGGGTGCCGCGAACGGCCATGTCCCCGGATGCCGGTGCTGCCAGGCCCGATCGACGGCTGGCGCGGCGTTGGGCCAATTATTCAGCGACCGCGCGACGGGGCGTGTGGGATTTTTCACCCGGGTTGTCGCGGTCACGACGACGACGGAGGGCGTGGCACTGGTCGAGGCCGCCTTGCGGGCCGATCCGGTCGCCTCCTCCCGGTTTCGGGACGATCGGCCTTAAATCGGCACCGTGGCGTCGCCCAGACCGAGCGAGCGCTGCATATATACAGTGTCAACCCAGCGGCCAAACTTCAGTCCCGACGCGCGGAGGCAGCCCGCACGCTGAAAACCGAGCGATGTATGCACGCCGATCGAGCCGGTATTTTCGCTATCCCCGATCACGGCAATCATCTGGCGAAAACCAGCCTTCTCCGCATCATGTATCAGCTGAGACACCAACGCCTTCCCAACCCCTTGACCGCGAACATCCTCGCGAACATAGATGCTGTCTTCAGCAGTAAAACGATAGGCTGAGCGAACGCTAAGTTGGATAAAATACGCGTAACCGAGGAGGCCTGTGGCATCGGTTGCTACAATGAATGAACCGCCGCTATCGACGATCTTTTCAAAACGTTCACCCATTTCCTCCGACGATGGTGGAACCTCTTCGAAAGTGCCAGTGCCATGCAATACATGGTGTGCGTAGATCGACTGAATCTCGGGGATGTCGGCGGCCGCCGCGGCGCGAATGTCCATATCCCACTGTAACCGGAGTGGCGCCGGCCGGCCAGTCCCTGAAGCGTTCCGAGGGTCCCGGCGACGTTGGCATCAGCCACGCATGGCTGCTCACGAGGCTTTTTTTAACCATTGGTTAGCGACTTTGTGCTACCAACCCCTGCAACCCGGCATTGTGGTGCCGTCAAGCGCGTAGCTTTCTAAGGATTTGTTCGTGGACGAAGCAAGCTCGGCACCTGCCTCAAAGACGCCTCTGGACGCTGAGACATCGCGTATCAACACCGGCACAATCGGGACGGAGCCGCCCGTGGCGGCGACGCAGATTCGGTTGCTGGCGCTGGCGGCCGTCGGACGGCACCATGGTGTGGACCTTCATCCGAGCGATTTTCGTGCCGCCCCCGGCGAGACTATTCCGTCGCCGGCCGCATTAGCCGGCTGGGCGAGGGAACAAGGGCTGTGGGCAAAGGCTGAGCGCGTTAAATGGAAGCAGCTGTTCAAGCTCCAAGGTAACGCCAACCCTGCGCCGCCGATCGTGCTGCTATTCAAGGACGGCAGCGCCGGGCTTCTGGTGAACGTCGATCCGGTGCGGAACGTCGTCTGGGTGCGGGACCCGCGATCGGTCAGCAACGATACGGCCGTTCCGGTCGATGAGTTGCGTCTGTCGCAGTCCTGGGCTGGTGAGGTCGTGCTGGTCCGCCGGCTGCGGGCGGAGGCGGAGGCGGACCGGCCGTTCTCACTCGGGTGGCTGCTCGGGCTGGTTTTCTTGGAAAAGAGTTCGCTCCGCGCGATCTGCCTCGGATCGATCACCCTGAGCGCGCTGACGATCATCCCGCCGCTGCTGGTAATGACCGTCGTGGACCGGGTCGTGACCCACCATAGCATCTCGACCCTCGTGCTCTTGAGCGTCATCTTGGCCATCACAGCGGGTTTCGAAACGCTACTGGGGTATGCTCGGCGTGAGTTGGTTCAGGTGGTTTCGACCCGCGTGGACGCTAAGCTGAACGTGCATATCTTCGACCGGCTCTTGGGTTTGCCGCTTGATTTCTTCGAGAAGAACCCGGCCGGCCAGACCAATTATCGCCTCGGTCAGGTGTGGAAGATCCGTGACTTCTTGACCGGGAAGCTCATGGGCACGTTCCTTGACATGTTCACCCTGGTCTTCTTGCTCCCCTTCCTGTTTTGGATGGAGCCGACGCTGGCGTGGATCGTGCTGGTTTGCGCCGCATTGATCGCCTTGGTGATCTTGGCGTTCTTGCCGGCGCTACGCGTGCTGATGGGTAAGCTGACCGCCGCGGAGGCAAATAAAGGCTCTACCATGGTTGAAACCGTCCACGGAATTCGGACGGTGAAATCTTTGGCACTCGAGCCGCAACGCCGGGCGGAGTGGGATGAGCGGACCGCGATCGCGGGTGAGCTAAAACTGAAAGCCGGCCGGACCGCCAACTGGCCCCAGACGATCATCAATCCGATCGAAGGCTTCATTCAGCGCGGCATTATAATGATCGGCGCGTATATCGCGATGAGCGACAATACCGGGATCGCCGTGGGCGGACTCATTGCGTTTATGATGCTCGGCAGCCGCGTGACCCAACCCTTGGTCGGGTTGGCGCGGCTGATTGAAGATTTCGAGGATGTTCGCGCGAGCATCGCCCAAGTTGCGATGGTTTTGAACAATCCGAGTGAGACCAAGGCGATGCAGGGTGGCCTTCGCCCTAAATTCAACGGTGCCATCACGTTCGATGATCTGACATTCACCTATCCGGGGGCAAAAATCCCGGCCCTTGATCATGTGGCGTTCGATATACCCGCGGGGACGATGCTTGGCGTGGTTGGTCGCAGCGGGTCCGGTAAAAGTACCCTTACTCGCCTGTTGCAGGGTATCAACCGCGAGTATGACGGCTTCCTCAAAATCGACGGGGTCGAGCTGCGCGAGATCAACCTCACACATTTGCGCCGCAGCTTCGGCGTGGTTCTGCAAGATAACTTTCTGTTTCGCGGAACCGTGCGGGACAATATCACGGCGGGCCGGCCGGGCCTGACATTAGACGACGTCGTCCGGGCCGCGCGGCTCGCCGGGGCCGAAGAGTTTATCGAGCGGTTGCCGGGCGGCTATGACACCTGGATCGAAGAGGGCTCGGCCAACCTTTCCGGCGGCCAGAGACAGCGGCTTGCCATTGCCCGCGCGGTGATTGCGGACCCGCGGATCATGATTTTGGACGAGGCGACAAGCGCGCTGGATCCAGAGAGTGAGGCGTTGGTCAACGCGAACCTGACGCGGCTGGGGAAGGGCCGGACCATGGTGATCGTCTCGCACCGGCTGTCTTCCTTGCTGGACTGCGATCTGATCTTGGTCATGGATCGCGGCCGCGTCGTCGATATTGCGCCCCATCGGGTGTTGTTGGAGCGATGCGCGATCTACCGGACGCTGTGGGCGCAGCAGAACCGGCACCTCGACGGCAATATGGGACGCCAGGGACCGATCGTTCCGGTGCTTGCCCAGGGCGATTAAGGAGGGCGGCGAACACCTCTCCCACATGGGTGCACCGACCCGCATAAGGGGCCTGGCTCAATGGCGGCCCCGAGCGAGTAAGGCGGATGGATCCGGAACCCACGGGTCGCGGCGAATGAACCGGACGAAAGCGGTCCGGCTGATAGAATGGAGTTGATGATGAGCGACCTTACGGTCCGCAGAGACAACACGGCGAGGACGGCCCCGGCCACGACCATCTCATTGCCGTCACTGCTCGAATTTCATTCGCCCTCCGCGGCATTGAGCGTGGTTCGCGCGCAGCCGATCGCCCAGGGCGTGATGTGGGTCGTCATTGCGCTGGTCGCGTCCTGCTTCGCCGCGGCCGGATTGATCCCGATCGACAAAGTCGTCACGGCGCAGGGCCGGGTTGTGGCTCAGTCCGCCACCACAGTGATCCAGCCGCTCGAAACGGCGATCGTACGGTCGATCAACGTGCGCGAAGGCCAGCGGGTTCAGGCGGGAGAGGTGTTGGCCAGGCTCGATCCAACGTTTGCCACTGCCGATCTAAGCGCCCTGCAATCGCAAGTGGCCAGCCTCGACGCAGAGATGGGCCGTTTGCAGGCCGAAGCCGACAACACGGCCTACCATCCTCCCAGCGACAGCCCGGTCACGATGTTGCAAGGTGCGATTTTCGCGCAGCGGCAGGCTGAGCGCGGGTTCAAGATGGAAAACTACAAACAGAAACTCAGCAGCCTGCAGTCCCAAGTGCAGCGCGCGCTGACCGACAAGACTGCATACGGCGAGCGGCTGAAGCTCGCGACGGATTTGGAGGGTAAGCGAATCGAGCTGGAGCGTCTGCAGGTCGGCAGCCAAATCGCCCGGCTGGAGGCGCAATCGGCCCGGGTCGAAGCTCAGCGTGGCCTCGACTCATCGAACGCCCAAATCATGCAAGCCGCCAGGGACCTGCAGGCGATGGAGGCGGAACGCAATGGCTATGACCAGCAATGGCGGGCGCAGGTCAGCCAAGATTTGACAGAGCAGGGACGCAAGCTCAGCGACGCCCGCGAGAACCTCAACAAGGCGCAGCTTCGCCGGCAATTGGTGGAGATGCGCGCGACGGAAGACAGCGTTGTGCTGAACGTGGCCAAAGTATCACCGGGATCGGTGATGCAATCGGGTGAGCAGCTGCTGTCCTTGGTGCCAAGCAATGCGGCGCT
This sequence comes from Rhodospirillales bacterium, assembly GCA_043758105.1. Classification (GTDB taxonomy): domain Bacteria; phylum Pseudomonadota; class Alphaproteobacteria; order Acetobacterales; family Acetobacteraceae; genus JANPPS01. The sequence goes on from JAYVOF010000039.1 coordinate 7,652, forward strand.
CGAAGTCGAGATCAACGTGGCCGGCGCCGACGCCGGGTTCGTGCATCCTGGGAACACCGTGACTGTCAAACTCGATACGTTTCCGTCCACGCAATACGGCACGGTCGAGGGCAAGGTGCGGATCGTAAGCCCGGATAGCTTCACCTCCAACCCCGATGAGAAGCAACGCGGCGTGCAGCAAATGCCCGGCACAGGGCCGTCTTTTTACCGTGCCCGGGTATCGATGGACGAGAATAAACTTCACGACACGCCAGAGAATTTCAGAGTGGGTCCAGGCATGCCGGTCACGACGGATATCAAAGTCGGGCAGCGCACGTTGCTGAGCTATCTGTTGAGCCGGGTCCTGCCGGTCGCATTGGACGGGATGAGGGAGCCGTGAGGCCCTTAAGGCGGAAAGACGAGTACACCGATGGCTGATTTGTTCGGCCGCTTAAAATCAGCGGTCTCGACCTCCGCGCGGATCAAACGAGGGGTGACTTTGACGGAGACCGGCCATGCCAAGGAGGCATTCCCGATCTTCGCCCGCGAGGCACAGTCCGGCAACGTCGAGGCGCAGTATCGCGTCGGGCGGGCCTATCTCGACGGCCTGGGCGTGCCGCCGAATAAATCCGCGGCGCACCAATGGCTGGAGCGCGCTGCCGTCGCAGGAAAGGTCGAGGCGCAATCCGTGCTGGCGGCGCTCTATCTCACCGGCGGGGGTCAGGCGGACGGTGCCGCGTCTGGCCTGTTTGAAACGGCCACCAGCGCCGGCCCCGATTTCGACCACGCGCTGCAATGGGGACAGAAGGCCGCCGATGCCGGCTCAGCAGATGCAATGGCTCTTGTGGGATACATTCTGACCTCCGGCCCGGAGCCGTTGCGCGATCTTCCGACCGCGGATCGATGGTATCGTCGGTCGGCCGAACTGGGCTGTGCACAGGGCTCGCTCGGGGTCGGACTTGCACTGATGCGTGATGCAAAGACGGATGAAGTGCGTGAGGAAGCGGCGGTCGAAATCGCCAAAGCGGCGGCGGCGGGCTTGCCGCTGGGTATCTTCTTGCTGGGTGAGATGACCGCGCTCGGCATCGGGGTGACCAAGGATCTTGCCGCGGCGGCGGTGCTGTACAAACAGGCGGCGGAACGGAACGTCCGGGCCGGTCAGGCCCGGTATGGGCTGGCGCTGCTTGAGGGCCGGGGCATCGAACGCGATGCGGTCAATGGCGAGTCGTGGCTGCGCCGGGCCGCGCTGGCGGGCGATGCAGAGGCCGCAGTCCTCGTGGGCGACCTGTATGCCAAGGGGGGCGATCTGCCACCGAACTATGCCGAGGCCGCGACGTGGTTTGCGAGGGCCGCGGAACAGGGTCACGGGGCCGCGGCCCGCGCCCTTGGAATGTTGCATTTGACGGGGGCGGGCGTCGCGCGGGATCCGGACGCCGCCGCCCGCTGGTTCCGCATTTCTGCCGAGCGCGGCAACGCCCACTCTCAGGCGGATTTGGCGAACCTGGCCCTGGCCGGTGCCGGTGAGCCGGAGGATCGGGTGCGGACGCGCGAATGGTTCGAGGCGGCAGCGGCGTCGGGCGACTTGGTAGCCGCGTTCAATTTCGGGGTCTGTCTGGCCGAGGGTGTGGGTGTCGAGCGGGATGACATCCGCGCGGCACAATGGCTTCGCCGGGCGGCCGACGGGGTGATCAACGCGCAATATTGGTATGGACGCATGCTCGCCGATGGGCGTGGGTTGGAGGCCGATCCGGTCGAAGGCCGCGCCTGGATCATGCGTGCGGCCGAAGCGGGCATGGTGGATGCACAGGTCGCGGTGGCAGAAATGATGGTCAACGGCCGCGGCGGCGCCCGTGATCACGCCGCGGCGCAGGAGATGTTCCAAAAGGCCGCCGACAAAGGCCATGTCGGCGCGCAATTCGCCCTGGGTGCCCTAATGGGCGGGGGGCACGACGTGCCGGTCGATCGGCCGCAGGCGCAGATTTGGTTCCGCAAGGCGGCCGAGCGTGGTCATCCGCACGCCTGTTTGATGCTCGGGCGCTATCTGGCGCGTTCCCTTGCCGGGGAAAGCGACCCGGTGCAGGCCCGGCTTTTCCTCGAGCGGGCGCAGGCTGCCGGCATCGCCGAGGCCGGGGCCGATCTCGCCCGGCTGCCGCCTGTTGTGCCGGTTCCCGGCGCGCCTCCCGCCATGCCGATCATGGGGCAAGCCGTTCCGGCGCAATGACGGGGCAATGACCGGGCCGCAAAGGGGCGTACCACCCCACGCCTTATTGTCCGATCTCAAGGCACGGGCGGAGCAACGGCGGACGCGCACCCGGGACGAGTGGTGGCATGACCTGGTGCGGCAATCCTGGGACCACGCCCAGAGTGCGGAGCCCGCGGTGGCCCGGCGATGGCTCGAGCGGGCGCACCGTATGCTGCCCAAGGACGGGCTTATCCTCTCGGCCTTGGCGACCGCCACGCTACAAACCGGTGACCTGGTGTCGGCCGCCACGCGCTTTCAAACCCTGGCAGAGGAATTCAACGTGCCGGAGGGGTGGGCCGGCCTCGCACTCTGTGCCCGGCTCCTTGGCCAAAACGAGCGGGCGCTGGTCGCCATCGTGGCCGCCCTCCGCTCCACCACCCCGACGCCGTCGATCGCCGATCTGGCGACGCAGATTGCCGGCAGCGCGGGCGCACCGGGCTGGTGCGGGCTGACGACGGAGGGCGTGCTGCGGGCCGGACCGGGCCGCCCCCGGTCGGTGCGTCTCGATGACACGGCTATCGCCTTACGCTGGGTGCGGCAGGAGGCCCGATTGCCGGCGGGCTGGGAACAAGCCGAATACCTCCATGTCGAGACGGCGGGCGCGCCCTGGGCCGGCAGTCCGCTGCCCGTTGCCCGGCTGTGCCGGATGGAGGGTTTCGTCGAAACCGTGGCGGACGGCATCGCCGGGTGGGCCTGGTATCCGGCCGACCCGGCGCGTGATCCCACGATCCAGGTCCATAGTTCGGCCGGCCACCGCGCGATGCCATTGTCGGACCCGGCGGAGGGCGATCATGCGCGTCCGCTCGGACGGCCGCGTCGCTTTGCCGCCGGTATCCAGGCCTGCGGCACGGGCCGGGTCTCGGTGACCGATGCGGCTGGGCACCACCTGCTGGGGAGTCCGCTCGACGTCTGGCAAGAACAGCGCGCGGCGCGGGCGACCCTGCTTGGGCACCCGGCCGCGGCGCCCGGTCCGGTGTGGGCCGATGTCCGAGGCCCCCCCGCCGAACGCGTGACCCGGCGCGGCGTGGCCGTCGTGATCCCCGCCTATCGCGGGCGGGCGCAGACGCTGGCTTGCGTGGAGTCCGTTCGCGCAACGGTGCCACCGGACACGATCATCCTGGTGGTGGACGACGCGTCCCCCGACCGGGATTTGGCGGCGGCACTGGCGGGGCTCGCCCGGTCCGGACAGATCACGCTCCGCCGGCTCGACGCCAATATCGGCTTCCCGGGTGCGGCGAATGCCGGGATGCAGGCCTACCCGGACCGCGACATCATCCTGTTGAACAGCGACACACTCGTGCCGCCTGGCTGGCTGCAACGCCTGCGGACCGCCGCCTACTCCGCGCCGGATATCGGCACCGTGACCCCGCTTTCCAACGATGCGACGATCCTGAGTTACCCTGATATCATTGGCGAAAACGCCGTTCCGGATGCGGCGACCACGGCCGCCACGGACCGGGTCGCGCGACTGGCCAACGGGTCGGCAGTGGTCGAAATCCCGACCGGGGTCGGCTTTTGCCTCTATATCCGTCGCGACTGCCTCGATCATGTGGGGCCCCTGCGGGAGGATGTTTTCGCCCAGGGGTATGGTGAGGAGAACGATTTCTGCCTGCGTGCACGCCACCTCGGCTGGCGGAGCGTGGCGGCACCGGGTGTGTTTGTGGCGCATGTGGGCGGGCAGTCGTTTGGGTCGGCGCGCCGGCATTTGATCCGGCGCAACGCTGCCGTGCTGAACCGGCTGCATCCCGGCTACGACGCAGTGATCGCCGCGCACATCGCCGCCGATCCCGTGGCGCCGCATCGCCGCCGCATGGACGAGCGCCGCTGGGAAGCCGGGCGGCAGCGTAAGGCCGTCATCCTGATCACCCATGGTGGCGGCGGCGGCCTAGATGTGGTGGTCGCGGCGCGATGTGCGGCGGCGGTCCGGGAGGGCGCCAGGGCGATTGTGCTGCGCCCGGCGCCGGCAGGATGCCGGGTGACGGAGGGTGCCGGGTTCCCCAACTTGATCTATGCTGTCCCGTCGGAGTTACCCGCGCTGACCGCGCTGCTGCGGGATGACCGGCCCACCCATATCGAGCTGCATCACCGGTTAGGCCATGCGCCGGACATCATGGGGTTGGCCGCTGCATTGGGCGTGCCGTGGGACGTGTATGTACATGATTATGCATGGTTTTGCCAACGAATCGCGCTGGTGAGCCACCATGGACGCTATTGTGGTGAGCCGGAAATGCCGGGCTGTCAGGCCTGCATCGCCGATCTTGGCACTTTGCTCGAAGAAGAGATCAGCGTGCCGGCCTTGGTCGAACGCTCGACCCTCGATCTGACCGGCGCGTGTCAGGTGTATGCGCCCTCCCGGGACGCGGCGCTGCGGATCACCCGGCATTTCCCCACATTGCGTCCGGTCATCACACCCTGGGAAGATGACACGGCGTGGCCCACGCCCATGCCTGTTCCGGCCGCCGCGGTCCGCCGGGTGTGCATCATCGGCGCGATCGGACGGGAGAAGGGCTATGATGTCCTGCTCGGCTGCGCCCGGGACGCCCGCGCCCGCTCGCTCCCGCTGGAGTTCGTGGTCGTGGGCTATACCGAGGACGATCCCCGCCTCATGGATTCCGGCCCGGTATGGATCACCGGCGAGTTCACGGAGGCCGAGGCCGTCGCCCTCATCCGGGAGCAAGCCGCGCATCTGGCGTTCATTCCCTCCATCTGGCCCGAGACGTGGTGCTTCGCGCTGAGCCGGGCGTGGCAGGCGGGGTTGCCCGCGATGGCATTCGACCTCGGCGCGCCGGCGGAGCGTATCCGGGCGACTGGGCGGGGCTGGCTGCTGCCGCTGGGTCTCAGCCCCGCGGCCGTGAACGATGCGTTGCTGGCGCTTGCGCCCATCCAGTGACCGCGGCATAGCACCCATGCGCTAGTCATAAAGTGAGATGTCGATGCCCGATCCCGCCCCGCAGCAAGCCCTTACCGAACTCCAGGTCACTGGTAACCTGATGGCGCTGGGAACCGGGGTGTTCTGCGTGTTCCACACTCCCGGCGCGATCACGGCGGATCCGGTTACCGGCCTACCCGGCGTGCGGATCAGCCCGGCCCCCGCCGCCAACGGCTATCCCGGGCGGGTGCAGATCACCGGGTTTGCCGAAGGATGGCTCGGCAGCGCCGACGATGCGGTGCTGATCCGCGTATCCGGGGGCGCGGCGCAGATCATGGTGACGATCTATCAGGCCTCCGGCAGCCCGGATGACGCGCCGAAACTGCAGGTCATCCGGCTGGACGAACCCGCGCCCGCCGCCGCGGCCACGGCGCCGTTGCCCGTGGTGAACGAGGTGGCGCCGCCGGAGATTTCCGCGCACATCTTCGGGGTGGGTGACGTGGCGGGCCGGCTAGCGAACTGGGTCGGCGAGCCCGGCAGCAAGCGCTGGATCGAGGGTTTCGGGCTGCTACCCTCGAACGGCGTCACGGCCGACGAGATCGAATACCAGGCGGTTCTGGGCCGCGGTTGGCTATCCCCCTGGTCGCCAGGGGGCGAGTTCTGCGGCAGCCGCGGGATGTCATTGCCCATTTTGGGGATGCGGGTGCGGCTCCGCGGGGCGGCGGCCGAGCATTTCACGGTTGCGCTGTCGGCCACGTTTATCGATGGCACGGCGGTCGGTCCGGTCGGCGATGGCGAGCCGTGTGAGGCGGCAAGCCTTGCGGCGCTCGAGGCGTTCCGGGTCGAGTTGCTGCCCCGGAAATCGGTGACCAAATCGGTGACCGGTAAGGCTCGGGCTGCGGCACCCCCCGTCGGCATCAAGCCGAAAGCGGCCAAGGCAGTCATACAGCCGGTCGCGCCGAAGCCCGCAAAAGCCGCCCCTGCCGCGTCGAAGAAGGCGCCGGGTAAGGGGAGCAAGCCAGTCTCACCGGGCAAGCCAGTCTCACCGGGCAAGCCAGTACCACCGGGCAAGCCAGTGTCACCGGGCAAGTCCGGTCTTAAACGCACCCCGGCCACCACCCGCAGGCGCTGAGACCGCCGCATCGTGCGGTTCCTGTTCGTTCACCAGAACTTCCCGGGCCAGTTCGTCCATCTGCTGCGGCATATCGGCAGCGTCGGCCAGCACGAAATAGTATTCGTCACGGAAGAGAACAGCAACGCCATGCCCGGCGTGCGTAAGGTCACCTATCGCGGCCCTGACCGGTTACGCGACATCGTGCATCGCGACGCGCAGGAGTTCGAGCAAGCGGTGCAACGCGCCCAGCACGTCACACAAGTATGTAATAACCTCAAGGCGCTGGGTTTTAAACCGGACATCATTATCGGCCATCATGGCTGGGGTGAGATGCTGAATCTGGAGGATGTGTGGCCCGGCGTTCCATTGCTGGGATACTACGAATTCTATTACAATATCCATGGCCGGGATGTCGGTTTCGATCCGGAATTTCCGACCGCGCAAGAATTACTGCCGCGGGTCCGGGCGAAGAACGCGGTCAATCTGCTGGCGCTGAACAATCCCGGTCATGGCCAGACGCCCACGGTGTTTCAACATAACACCTATCCAGAATGGGCGCGGGCAAAGATTTCGATCCTCCCGGAAGGCGTCAACCTGGATCTGTGCCGCCCCGATCCTGCCGCCCATGCTCGCCCCTTCGCGATGGACGGCGTCCAGATCATGCCAGAAGACCGGCTGGTCACGTTCGTTGCGCGTGATCTGGAGCCCTATCGCGGGTTTCACATCATGATGCGCGCGCTGTCCTCTTTGTTGCGGGCGCGGCCGGACGTGAAGGTGATCCTGGTTGGCGGTAACGGAGTCAGCTACGGCGCGCAGATCGCCAACAAAACCTGGCGTGAATACTTCACCGCCGAACTCGGAGACACGGTTGACTTCAGCCGGGTGCTGTTCCCTGGCCGCATTGCATACGATCTTTATCTGAGAATGCTGCAGCGGTCGGATGTGCACGTCTATCTGACCTATCCCTTCGTCGCGTCCTGGTCGCTGCGTGAGGCGCTGGCCTGCGGTTGTGCGGTGGTCGGCAGCGATACGGAGCCGGTGCGGGAATTCGTGCAGGATGGCGTCACCGGCCTGCTGACGTCCTTCCTCGATCCCGCCGCGCTCACCGCGCAGATCGTGCGCCTGTTGGAGGACAAGGAATTGGCCGCCCAGCTCGGCGCGGGGGCCCGGTCGTTTGCCGAGCGGCATTTGCGGATGCAGGATCATTTATCGGCTTATGAGGCGGTCATTCACCGGCTGACGGGTCAGCCGGTCAGAGCCGGCATCGCGCACGGATAAGGATGCAGCATGGTTGAGAACATCGCGCCCCCCCAGACATGGGCCGCCCTGCAGAATGACCCAGCGGCCCAATTGGTGGACGTCCGCACCGATGCGGAGTGGTCGTATGTCGGCCTGCCAGACCTGAGCGCAGCCGGTAAGGAGCCGGTGCTGATCGCGTGGCAGCTCTTTCCGACGGGCCAGGTCAATGGCGCCTTCATGGACCAGCTGCGTAAAACCGGGCTGACGCCAGAGCATAAAATCTATTTCCTCTGCCGGAGCGGCGTGCGCAGCGTCGCCGCGGCCCGGGCAGCGCAGGCGGCCGGGTATGGCGACGTCTATAACGTCACGGATGGGTTCGAAGGTCCGCCGGACGCCCATGGACATCGCGGCGGCGAAGCAGGTTGGAAGGCGGACGGCCTGCCGTGGCGGCAGCGCTAACCGCTATTCACCGTCGTACAAGATCCGCACGACCACGAACCACTCATACCGCTCATCGACCGCCTGGCCGGCCGACCACAACAGACCGTCCGGCGTCGTCGGCACGTATTTCTTCGTCACCGCCGCCCCGACATTGCCGCCGATCACCGTCAGCTGACCAGGCCGGGCGGCGGTAACAAGGTCGCAATGGCCAAGAAAACGGGGGCCGGGCAGGTCCTCGAACCGCATGGCCCGCGCCTCCCCCCGTCCAAAACAGATGAGGTCGCCGGCGTGTGGCGCATAGCGGTCCGGTGCCTCCGCCCGCACGGCACCCGTCTGACGCGCGGCGGCATTGATATAATCCGCGTGCAACGGTGAGTAGGGGAACCGGTCCCCGGCTCCGGACGCACGCATGACATACGAAATGAATGCCGCCGACCAGGCCGGCGCCACGCCGTCATAGGGGATGCCGAATTCGTCGTACCGGGGGGTCAACTTGCCCTCTTTGCTCCCCGCATCCTGACCGAACCACCAATAATCCCCGACCCGCTGCCATAGACCGGGCTGCCGGTCGGGGCGCGCGTCCAGCGCTGGCTCGGCGTCCGGCGGCGTGTCTTGGACGATGGCGCCGAACGCGCGCCATTCCCGCTCCGCAATGGCGAGGGCGTTGCGGCGGGCAAAGGGCTCGAACGGGCGCTTGGCATAGTCCGGGATGTGCTGGTCGGACGGCACGGGCGCACCCGATGGCGGCCGGGACGCACACCCCATGACCGCCAGCGCCAGCACGATTCCGGCCCGCGTCACCGGCTGCGTCACCGGCCGGGGAACAAGCCGCGCAACCCCACCTCGGTCGCGGCGCAGCAGCCGCGCTCGGTCACCAGGCCCGTGACGAGGCGGGCGGGCGTCACGTCGAACGCCGGATTGGCGGCCGGGCTGCCCGGCGGCGTGACCCGGATGGTGGTGATGGTGCCGTCCGGGGCCGGTCCGGTCAGCGTCGTGACCTCCGCCGGGTCCCGCTCCTCGATCGCGATCTCCCGCACGCCGTCCGCCATCGACCAGTCCAGCGTGCTGGACGGCACCGCGACCCAGAACGGAACCCCGGTATCGTGCGCCGCCAACGCCTTGAGATACGTGCCGATCTTGTTCGCCACATCCCCCGTCCGCGTGACCCGGTCGGCACCCACGATCACCATGTCCACCCGCCCATGCTGCATCAAATGCCCGCCCGCATTGTCCGAGATGACGGTGTGCGGCACCCCGTGCTGGCCCAGCTCCCACGCCGTCAGCGCCGCGCCCTGGTTGCGCGGACGGGTTTCATCGACCCAGACGTGGACATCGAGCCCGGCGTCATGCGCCACATAGATCGGCGATAGCGCCGTCCCCCAATCGACCGTCGCCAACCACCCGGCGTTGCAGTGCGTGAGCACGTTCAGCGTCCGTCCCGGCGTGGCGGTCTGCACCATGATCTCGGCACCATGCATGCCGATCGCGCGATTTTGCGCCACGTCTTCGTCCGCCAATGCAGCCGCCTCCGCATACGCCACGGCGGCGCGTTCGGCGATTTGGGTATTGCGCAGCCGGGTCAGCATGCGGTCGAGCGCCCAGCGCAGGTTGACGGCGGTCGGGCGGGTCGCGGCCAGGGTAATCGCGGCCTGTTCCAGCGCGTCCGTGCTGGGATCGGCGCGCATCGCGAGCGCCATGCCATAGGCGGCGGTGGCACCGATCAGCGGTGCGCCGCGCACCTGCATCGTGCGGATGGCGTGCGCGGATTCGGTCACGGTCGTGAGGCGCACGGTCGTAAAGGCCCACGGGAGCCGGGTTTGGTCGATGATGCGGACGGACCAGCCGTCATCATCGAGCCAGAGGGTGCGGAAGGGCGTGCCATCGATATTCATAGCCGCGCTAAATACGCTGGTGCAGCACACACACAAGGGTGAACAGGCGGCGGGCCGTCTCATGACCGATATCGGCCTTACCGAGCAAGCGCTGTTGCAGCAGGGCCGCCCCCTCGTTGTGCAGGCCGCGGCGGCCCATGTCGATCGCCTGGATCCGCTCGCCCCGGCCCTCTTCGACCGCGAGCATGTAGCTATCGACCAGCAGCTGATAATCCTTGATCAGGCCGCGAAACGGGCCGAGTGCCAAACCTAGCGTCATCAGCCTCTCATCCCGGGTCGTGCGCACGTCGAACAGCAGCCGGCCCTCCTGAATCGACAGATGCAGCACATAGGGGGCGGGCGGGGCCGCGCGCGTGGGCGTTTCACGCAGCGTGAACTGGCTCTCCGCCTCGAGATCCGCCACGGCGGTGGCGCGGTCCGCGTCTAATAGCGGGTGCAGCCGGGTCAGGGCCTCACCATCCAGCACGACGCGTTCTAAGTCCTTGGCGGCGTCCGTCACTCGTCGGTCGCTTTGGCCATGCCAAGCCGCAACATCAGGCCAAGCGTGGCCCCCTTCACCGGGCGAAGCACCGCCATGGCGAAGAGCGCGCTGGCCGGCAGGAAGACTGCGGCCATCACCCAAAGCTCCGGATGCCACGCGGTTTCCATAAAATACATCAATGGCACCAGCAGGTGACCCACGATGAGGATGGTAAAATACGGCGGCGCGTCATCGGCGCGGAGGCTGCCGAGGGGGGCCAGGCAGTGGTCGCAATGGTCCACCACCCGCAAATAGCCGGCGAAGGCCGGGGCCTGTCCGCACGCCGGGCAGCAACCGCGCGCGCCGCGCCACAAGACGGTGCGCAACGGCAATTTCGACCAGTGCGGCACGGGAGTGACCCGATTGGGCTCCCAGCTTATCGGCGGTGTGGTGTCGGGCACGGCTGCCTCGCTTTTGCGGAATTGTGGTATCCCTTGAAATGATACTGCGCCGTGCCGGATCAACCCGCCACCGGCTTGCCGGGGGCACCTGCCGACACTAAGACCCCCTTAGTCAACCGAGCCGCCGCTATTTTACCGCTGTGTTCAAGGAACCCGCATGAAACTGCATGACGTTCGCGTCCATCCGTCCACGTCGAATTTGGCACGGGAGGAGCAGCTAGCGTGGCACATCGCCGCGGTCGCTACGGACCCGGTGGCGGTGCCCGATGACACGGCGGAGATGATCGTCAACCGCGTGATCGATAATGCGGCGGTGGCGATCGCGAGCGTGAACCGGCATCCGTGCATGAGCGCCCGCGATATGGCCCTCGGCCACCCGGTGCGGGCCGGGCGGACCGGGGGGGCGACCGTATTCGGCATGCCCGATACCGTCCGGGTCAGCCCCGAATGGGCCGCCTGGGCCAACGGCACCGCGGTGCGTGAGCTCGATATGCACGACACCTTCCTGGCCGCCGATTACAGCCATCCCGGCGACAACATCCCCCCCATCCTGGCGGTGGCGCAGACCATGGATAAATCCGGGGCCGACCTGCTGCGCGGGCTGGCGACCGGCTACGAAATCCAGATCGACCTCGTGCGCGCGATCTGCCTGCATGAGCACAAGATCGATCACATCGCGCATTTGTGCCCGGCGCAGGCCGCCGGGGTCGGTACTTTGCTGAATCTGCCAATCGAGACGATCTACCAGGCCGTGCAACAGGCCGTGCACGTGAGCTTCACCACGCGCCAGAGCCGCAAGGGGGCCATCAGCTCCTGGAAGGCCTACGCCCCGGCCCATTCCGGCAAGCTCGCGATCGAGGCGGTGGACCGGGTGATGCGCGGCGAGGGCGCGCCGAGCCCGATTTACGAGGGCGAGGATAGCGTGATCGCCTGGATGCTGGACGGCAAGAACGCGCATTATCAGGTGCCGCTGCCGGGTCCGGGTGAGGCGAAGCGGGCGATTATGGACAGCTATACCAAGGAACATTCGGCCGAATATCAGAGCCAGGCGCTGATCGATTTGGCGTTCCGCATGGGCAAGCAGGTGAAGGACTGGGACCAGGTGCGGGAGGTGGTGATCGAGACCAGCCATCATACGCACTACGTCATCGGCACCGGCGCCAACGATCCGCAGAAAATGGACCCCCATGCCAGCCGGGAGACGCTGGATCACTCGATCATGTTCATCGTCGCCGTGGCACTCCAGGACGGCGCCTGGCACCATGTGCGCAGCTATGCGCCGGAGCGGGCGCAGCGGGCCGACACCGTGCGGCTATGGCACAAGATCCGCACGGTCGAGAAGCCGGTCTGGACCGAGCGCTATCATGCCAAGGACCATAACCAGCTGGCGTTCGGCGGCCGGATCGAGCTGCATATGCAGGACGGCAGCGTGATCGCGGACGAGATGGCGGTCGCCAACGCCCATCCGCTCGGGGCCACACCGTGGAAGCGGAAGGATTATGTGAACAAATTCCGCGTGATGACCGAAGGTCTGATCACGACCGTGGAGGCCGACCGTTTCTTGGCGGCGTGCGAGGCGCTGCCGGGTTTGCGGGCCGGTGAGCTGCATCGGCTCAATGTGGCGATGCCGGCCGGCACCGTGCAGCAAGGCCTCCCCGGCATTTTCTGAAAGAAGTATCCCATGTCCGAAACTGCACCGGGTCCAAAGGTCAAGAAATCCGTGGCGCTGAGCGGGGTCACGGCGGGTAACACCGCGTTGTGCACCGTCGGGCGCACCGGCAACGATCTGCATTATCGCGGCTACGACATCCTCGACATCGCGACCACCAGCGAGTTCGAGGAGATCGCCTATCTGCTGGTGCACGGCACGCTGCCGACCGTGGCGGAGCTGCGCGCCTATAAAACCAAGCTCGTGTCCTTGCGCGGTATTCCGCACGCGGTCCGCGTGGTGCTGGAGGCGCTGCCCGCGCATACCCATCCAATGGACGTCCTGCGCACCGCCGTCAGCGCGCTGGGATGCGCCTTGCCCGAGCGGGACGATCACGGCCAGCCCGGCGCACGCGCTATCGCCGACCGGCTGATGGCGAGCCTTGGCTCCATGCTGCTGTACTGGTGGCACTGGACCCAGCACGGCCGCCGGATCGAGGTCGAAACGGATGACGACAGCATCGGCGGCCATTTCCTGCATCTATTGCATGGCCGGGCACCGTCGCCCGAGTGGGTTCGGGCGATGCATACCTCGTTGATTTTGTATGCTGAGCATGAGTTCAACGCGAGCACCTTTGCCGCGCGCGTGGTCGCGGGCACCGGGTCCGATATGTATTCGGCCGTGACGGCCGGGATCGGCGCGCTGCGCGGACCCAAGCACGGCGGCGCGAACGAGGCCGCGCTCGAAGTTCAGGAGCGCTATGCCAGCCCCGCAGAGGCCGAGGCGGATATTCGCGCCCGCGTCGCGGCAAAGGAGGTCGTGATCGGCTTCGGCCATCCGGTTTATACGACGTCCGATCCGCGCAACGTCGTGATCAAGGAGGTCGCCCACAGCCTGTCCGCCGCACAGGGCGATTTGGCGCGCTTCGCCGTGGCCGACCGGATCGAGTCGGTGATGCTGGATACGAAGCGAATGTTTGCCAACCTCGATTGGTTCAGCGCCGTGTCCTATAGCGCGATGGGCATTCCGACGGCCATGTTCACGCCGATCTTCGTCATCGCGCGGACGTCCGGATGGTCGGCGCACGTGATGGAGCAGCGGGTGGACAACAAGATTATTCGACCCGCCGCGCAATACACCGGTCCTGAAAATCTTCGCTTCGTGCCGCTGTCCGAGCGCTAAAACCGCTATTTCACCGAATACTGCGACGAATTAGTGTTTTCTATGCAGTATTCGGTTGACAGACACGCCTCCGCCGCGTGATGGCGGAGGTAGGGCGTATGGCAACGATTCGCGCGGTCGCGGGGCCGCACCGTGCCGCGCCCCGGAGAGGCGGTTATGAGGTCGGTTCCAACGCCAGATACGCAGCGTGCTGTTGCCCGATCGTTTCTTGCGCTGATCTTGCGATCTCCTCAGGCTGCGCGTTTCCACACCCGTGCCGGCAATCCCGCTAATGGAGGATCCTTAGATGAGTGACGACAGCTTGACCGACCGGACGCGGGCCCAGGCCATGGCCATCCGTGCCACGACAAAGACCGCGGCACCCGCCGCCAAGCCTTCGGCGCCGGCCAAAGCACCGGCCGCGAAGGCCGCCGCCCCGAAGGCCATCGTTACGAAGGCGAGTGCTGCGAAGGCGCCTGCCGCCAAGACGACCGCTAAGCCCGCCGCCAAGGCCAGCCCTGCACCGGCCAAAACCGCCGTCAAAGCTGCCTCGCCAAAGGCGCCGGCCAAAACGGCCGCCAAGCCAGCCCCCGCCAAAATCGTCGCAAAGGCCGCGGTCAAGCCCACGGCCACAAAAGCTGCGGCCAAGGCAGCACCGGCCAAGACCGCCCCCAAAAAGGCCGTGACCAAAGCCGCCGCGCCTTCCGCCAAGAGCAAGGCCGCGCAAACGATGAAAACCGCAACATCTCCGGCCGAACGCAGCGCCGCGGCCAAGACTTTGACGGCTGCAAGCGGTGCCAAAAAGACCCGAAAGCCTGCCGGGTCTCCCACCGGCACGATCAACTAAACAGATCGCCTGATCGATCCGGCTGGCCTCGCGCCATGCCGGGGGCGCTCGTGAAACGCAGCCCACCTGGCACACCCCGGTGGGCTGCTCTCATTTACAGCGGCGCCACGGTGTCCGGGGTCCGTTCGAATGCCTCAAGAAAAAAGTCTCGCTCGCCAAAATTCCCCGATTTTAACGCCAGCAGCATCGGTGCTCCCGCGCCATCCGCCCCTATGCGCTCGGCGAACGTCCACGGCACACCCGGCTCGATCTCGGCACCGATTTTCAATCGCCGAATGCCAAGACGTGCGACCACCGCGCCGCTCGTCTCACCGCCGGCGATCACCATGCGTCGCACGCCCAGCGCCACGAGCCCTTCGGCGATCCCCGCCATCGCATCCTCCACGAGCGCCCCCGCGGCGGCACGGCCCAGCCTGTCGTGCAGGGCCTGCACCCGGTCCGGCGGAGCCGAAGCGGCAATCACGACCGGCGTGTCGCCGAGCCGGGGTGCCGCCCAATCGAGCGCCTGCCGGATCAACGCCCCGGCGTCCGGCGTCAGCAGGGGGTCGAGCTCAAGCGTCGGCAGCCGGTCGCGCGCCGCACCAATTTGAAACAACGTGGCGCGGGAGCAGGACCCCGCCAACACCGCAGCGTGCCCCGTCACGTCCGGCAGGCCCTCTGGCGCGTCCGTCCCGATGAGGCCGTGCCGACGATAATTCTCCGGCAACCCAAGCGCGATCCCCGATCCGCCCGTCACCAGCGCCTGTCCGTCCAACGCGGCACCTATGGCGAGCAGGTCCGCATTGCACACTGCATCCGTGATGGCATACCGGCGGCCTTGTTCCTTGAGCGTCGCCAGCGCCGATCGGATGGCCGGCGCACCCCGGGCGACGGTCGCATAGGGCACGAGCCCGACCGTGCCCTCGGTTTGACGCGACAGCACCCGGACCAGGTTCGCATCACGCATCGGGGTGAGCGGATGGTCTTGCATCCCGCTCTCGTTCAACAGGCTTTGACCGACGAACAGATGCCCCTGGAACACCGTGCGTCCGTTCGTGGGAAACGCCGGGCAGGCCACGGCAAAGCCACAGCCGAGCGCCTCGATCAACGCATCCGCGACAGGGCCGATATTACCCGCCTCCGTGCTGTCGAACGTGGAACAATATTTAAAGAAAAACTGCCGGCACCCGGCGCGCTGCAGCCAAAGCAGGGCCGCGAGGCTGTCTCGTACTGCGTCCGCGACCGGTGCGGTTCGGGATTTGAGCGCGATGATCACCGCCTCGACCTCGGGCACGGGGTCGCCGGCATCCGGCAAACCAATGAGCTGGATCGCGGTCATGCCCTGCCGGACCAGCGTGGAGGCGAGGTCGGTGGCACCGGTAAAATCGTCCGCAATGCAGCCGAGGACCAGCTTGGGGGCAGGGGACATCATCGAACTCCGGTCACGTCGGCAAAACGCCGCGCCTGTGTCATCCAATCGGGCTGCGCCTGCCCGGCGTTCCATGCTGCCTCGGCCATAGAATTCCGCAGCGTGCCATCGAAAACAAGTCGCCGCAGCACTTTAGAGACCGTGGCCTCGTCATCGTCGGGGCACAATACGCCGGCGCCGGCGGAGACCAAGGTGCCAGCTTCCAGGGTCACCATGACGGGGATACCACGCCGAAGCGCCTGTGCGACCCCGGCTGCATAGCCCTCCCAGCGCGTGGTCAGGGCAAAGACGCTGGTCGTCTGCCAAATCGGCTCGAGCCGTTCCGCCGAGGCGTCGGTGATCAGCGACACCCGGTTGTCGAGTGATAAAACCAGGATCAGCGCGGCAAGCTCCACGGCATAGGCCGGGTCCCGCGTGGCCTCCCCGGCGATGGTTAGGGTCCAATCGAGGTCGGAAAGCCGCGCCAGGGCCCGAAGCAAAAAATCATGGCGTTTCCGCCGCGTAAGCACGCCCGTGGATAGGATCTGGCATCCGCCCGGTGCGGGAGTCGCCCGCGGTAGGTCATCGGCACCAGGGCAGACCGCAAACACTCGCTCCGGAGCGACGCCAAAATCCGTCACAAGATCGGCCGCAACCTGCTCACTGGTCGCGATCACCCGGTGCAGCCGCGGTAACATGGCCCGCAGCGACTCGGTGACCTCCGCTCGTGATCGCCGATCATTTGAGGTCCGGGATGCCACGTGGTGCATGACCGCCACGGTTCGCCGGGACGCGAGCTCTTCCAGGCGACTACACAGTGGCGGCAACAAGATGCCGTCGATAACGAGATCATCATCGGGCACGGCACGAAAATCCACCGCCCCGCCGGCGGTGATCGTGGCCGGAACACCGTCGGCCCTGAGACCGCGTGCCAAGCCTGCGGCATAGACTGTGCCGATGCCCCCGGCGGCTTCGGATCGAGACGGGACAAAGAACGACACTGCCATGGACCGTGGCACTAACATGCCCGCGTCGGACGGTCACGAGGCACCCCGTTTCAGCGCGGGCCTCTTCGGGCAATCCTCCGCCCAGCGAGCAATACGCCCATGTCCGCCACGAAGGCTGACCTCGACAGCGGTTCAGGCGCGAGTGACCAACGCGAGCGCACCGCCCGCGCGCGTCGCATGCCCCTGTGCCCCATACCGCGGCCCGGAATCCTCGCTCCGCCGCGCCGCACGCGCAATGATTTCCACGACGCGGGTCTGAACCTCGATGGCCTGCTCGAGCAGGCGCGTGTTCTCGGTCATGACGGTCCGCAATGTCCGGCCGAACGGGACCGGGTCACTGGGCGACCGATCAGGCTGCGCCGCGAGGAAAACCTCGAACGCGGCCATCTTGCGCGGCAGCAGGGCGGCCGCAGCCGGGAAGTCAGTGGCGAGCAGAGCCGCGTTTTCTTCCAGCAACACGGTTTGCAGATCGCGCCGCGCCTCGAACAATGAGGTTGTCATGGTGTATTGACCTTCTTCGCGTCGTTGATTTCTTGCGTCCGGATCATCTGCTGCAGCACGGGGCGGGCCAGGCCAAGGCCGCCGCCTTTGGCCAAATTCTTGGCCATTTCTTGCACCATCATCGGTCGCCACGTCTCTTCCCCGGTCCCACCGCCGAACGGGCCCTTCGACGCTCCGACCGTTTCGAACATGGGCTTGAGCAATTGGCCGAGCGCCATCGCTTCGAAATCCTGCGCCGCCTTGGCAAGCTGTTGCACCCGTGCCGCCGGCAGGGCGGTCGTAATCTGGGCTGGGATGATCGTGGTCGGCACCGTTACCTCACCTGTAGATCGGCTTGCAGCGCGCCAGCAGCCTTGATGGCTTGCAGGATGCTGATCATGTCGCGCGGACCAACGCCCAGCGCATTCAGGCTCGCCACCAGGTCCCGCAGAGTCACGCCGCCCTGCAGGATGCCGAGCCTACGATCGGACTGATCATCGATCTGGATGGTGGTGCGCGGGGTAACCGTGGTCCTGCCGTTCGAAAACGGCTCGGGCTGGCTCACCTGCGGCTGCTCACTCACGCGGATCGTGAGGTTACCCTGGGCGATCGCAACCGTGCTGATACGAACGTTGGCTCCCATGACGATCGTGCCGCTCGCCTCATCGATGACCACCATCGCCGGGCTATCGGGCTCGACCCGGAGATCTTCGACGCGGGCCAGCACATCGATCGCATCACGTCCATTCAAGCTGAGCGACACGGTCCGTGGATCGGTAGCGCGCGCAGAGGTGTCGCCTAATGCACGATTCATGACATCGGCCATCCGGCGCGCAGTGGTCAGATCGGGGTTCCGCAACCCAAACCGAAGCGTCGGCTTGGTTCCCAGCTGAAACGCAACCTCCCGTTCGACCGTCGCGCCGTTGGCGATCCGGGCAGACGTCGGAATATTCCGCGTGACAGACCCGGCCGCCCCCTTGGCAGAGATGGCACCGGTCGCGAGCGCGCCTTGTCCCACAGCATAAACCTCTCCATCCGCCCCCAAGAGTGGCGTCACAAGCAACGTCCCGCCCGTGAGGTCCTTTGCGTCCCCAAGGGCCGATACCGCCAAGTCGATCCGGCTGCCGCTCCGGGCGAATGCGGGAAGGTTCGCTGTCACCATCACGGCCGCGACGTTTTTCGTCTGCAGCTTGGTTTCCTGGTCCCGGGTATTGACGCCCAGGCGCTCGAGCATGCCGATCAAGGATTGACGCGTAAAAACGGCGCTATCCAGCCGGTCGCCGGTGCCGTTGAGACCCACCACCAAACCGTAGCCGACCAACTGGTTATCACGCACCCCTTCGACATCGACAATGTCCTTCACCCGGACTTGCGCAACGGCAATCCCGGCATGGAGACAGAGCATGGCCAACAGGAGCCAATGGCGGACGAGAAACAAAGTGATCGGCCCTTTGCAGCTTGTTAACTTTTCCTCGGGTATAATGCTCCCAATCAGTAAAGAATTTATAAACGGAGCCGACCCTATGACGATTATTTCTGGAATCGGACCCCGCGCCCCCCTATCCCCCCGGGCAAAGCGGGCAGGAGTGTCGTTCGACGTGGCTGCTGGAAAACCCATGGCGGAACCGGTCCAAACTGAACTGGCTTCGGCACCCGGCCTGCTAGGCCTTCAGGAGACGACGAGGGTCGCCGCCAACGCCCCGCATTCCGGGCCGGACGAGCAGGATGTCATTGCCCAGAAACATGGGGAAACGTTGCTCTCGCTGCTCGACGACCTGCAACTTTCTCTGCTCGGCCGTCCCCCAGCCGGCTCCGTCTACACCCGGCTGCGGGACACTCTGGACCGGGCACCGGTCGCGAACGATGAGCGCCTCACCCTGATCGTCGATGCGATCCGGTTACGGTCGGCGGTCGAGGCGGCCCGCCTCCGGAAATCATAATCTTGTCAATCTCGTGGTCGTTTAGATCAATGGCCTTGGCGAACTCTGCCTAGCCTGTTTATAAGGCCGGGTCACGGAGGCGTGACGGCCACCAGGGGATCGCCGGCCATGATGCTTACGTTGCCACCTGATTACCGGCCCTCGGATGACGAGGCCTTCATGAATCCGACCCAGACGGAGTATTTCCGTCAAAAATTGTTGCGGTGGCGCTCCGACCTCATTCGGGAGGCAGACGGCACCCTTGCCAGCCTTTCACAAGGTGGAATACTCGAAGCCGACATCACTGATCGGGCGAGCGTCGAAACGGACCGCGCGCTCGAACTCCGCACCCGTGACCGCGCGCGGAAGCTCATCTCCAAGATCGATCAGGCGCTCGGACGCATCGAGGGGGGTGTCTATGGCTTCTGTGAGGAAACTGATGAGCCCATCGGCCTCAAGCGCCTCGAAGCCCGCCCGATCGCGACCATGTCGGTCGAGGCGCAAGAGCGCCATGAACGGATGGAGCGGGCACACCGGGATGACTAGCCTGACCGTAAAGCTGAATTGATATGCGCCGAGCATAAACTTGGGCCTGTTTTGGCCCATCTTTTAAGCGGCGTAAGTGACCGGATGCGCGGCTAGAAGGGTAGGAGAATATCAAGCAGTTGCTGGCCATAGCGTGGCGCTTGAACATCGGTAATCTGTCCACGACCGCCGTAAGAAATTCGTGCTTCAGCCAGACGATCGTGCCGAACGGTGTTGTCGCTTGCAATATCCTGCGGACGAATGACACCGCTAACCAATAGCTCTCTTAACTCACTATTGACGCGTACTTCCTGTCGTGCAGCAACGGCAAGATTGCCATTGGGAAGTAATTGGGTAATCACACCCGCCAAACGGAGGGTAACCGTTTCCATTCGTTGAATCGTTCCAGTGCCGGTGGCATTGCCACTGTTGTTTGTTGACACAAGTGAACCCGCACTCACACCTTTCCCCAATCTGGGAAGAGCATTCTCCAGACCAAACAGACTCGGAATTCCCATCTGTGATGAACCGGTCCGCCCTTGAACAGATTTGTTCGATAGGTCCGCCGCATCGGTAATGTTTACCAAAACGGTGACGATGTCCCCAACCTGAGCCGCCCGCTGGTCCTTAAAAAACGCCCGGCTGCCCATTCGCCACAAACTATTCGCCTCCGCCGGAACCGATTGCGGGCGCGGCATCGGCAGGCTAATCGGTCGGTATGAGGCTTCCTGAGTGGGATCACTGCTCGCCGAGAGCGCAGGCGGACGGCCCACCTCCGACAGCCGTGACAACGTTCCACATCCCGTCACAAAACACGCCAGCAGGACCGTATTCAAGACTCTCATGGTGCCAGCACCTGGTTGGCCGCAATCGCTCGTGGTGCGGAATCGGGAATCACTCTGGCCCGGCCCGGCCCGGTGACGACCGCCTGGACGACGATCTTCGACCCGGGATTGACCACCGATACTGTTTCCGCCAGCCCGGCGGCCCCCACCGCTATCCCTTGAGCCGACAATTGAATCCCCGGACTGTCGAATGACAGGCTCACCCGGCTCCCCTTCTGGATCAACGTGGGACGGCCGATATCAGCCATTTGAACCGGTTGACCGGGAGGTAGCGAACGCCGGGCTTGCAGTCCGGCACCCTGACCCGGTTCCCGCACGATATCGCCCCGCGTCTGACTGGCGCGCATCCGCGCCCACTCGAAATCCTTAGCCTCAAGGGAATCGCCCACAAGCATCCGCCGGCGAGGGACCGGGACCTCCACCATCTCGGCAATCCGTCCGGCGAGCCTGACCTGCAGGGGAGGGCACCCCGTGACGGAAACCGTGGCGAGGACGTTGAACCGCCCCGTATTGCCATCATACTCGAGCTGACTCAGCTCGATATCGAGTGGAACATGGTCAGGGACCAACGCCGCCGAGATGGGCGCGAGGTCGAGATCGACCTCCGGGGGCGCCCCCGCCGATTTGAGCATGCGCCTCAGCTCCTCATTGAAATCGTCCCGCGTGAGGGCCCGCCCCGGACGGTCCAGGACCGCACGATCCGCGGTCGATGCCGGCCGCCAATCGATCCCGAATTGCCGCGCGATGGCTGAAAGCTGCCCAGACTCTACAACGATCCGGCCGCCCGGAGCGGGACCAGGTCCGATAGGCCGGTCTGCCGCGATGTCATCGAACAGATCCGATAAATTTACGACGGGAGTCGTGAGAATGGTGAAAGGCTTCAAACTAGTCGCAACGGCAGGAGCAGAAAAAACAAGAGCGAATACAAATAATAGCTTCATATTATCACCGAAGATTAGTCAGCGTTGATTGCATCTGATCCGTCGTTGTGATCACCCTGCTATTCATCTCATAGGCACGCTGCGCCGTGATAAGATTGGTAATTTCTGTAACAACGTTCACATTCGATGTCTCGACGAAGCCTTGCATCACGCTTCCGAATCCCGGAGTACTCGGTGTCCCGACCACGGCGTTACCGGAAGCGGCACTCGCCAGAAGAAGGTTGTCACCCTGAGCCTCCAGGCCGGCCGGATTGGCGAAGGTCGCGATCTGTAGCGTTCCGACGGTCTGTGGAGCAACTGTCCCGTCAATCTTTACCTGAACTTCGCCCGCACTGTTGATCATGACATCGGTCGCGTTCGGTGGGACGGTCACTCCCGGTGATACCGTGTAGCCATCGGCCGTCACGATCTGCCCGGCAGGCGACAAGCTGAAGGCACCGTCACGAGTATACGCCGTATCTCCGGACGGGAGTGTAATGGCGAAAAAACCATGACCCTGAATGGCAATATCTAAACTGTTGCTGGTTTGCTGGAGGTTGCCCTGCTCATGAATACGGTAGATTGCCGCAGTTTTCACTCCAAGTCCGACTTGCGCGCCGGAGGGAACGACGGTACCGTTATCAGAGCTATTTGAACCAACGCGACGAAGGTTTTGATAAATAAGATCCTGAAACTCTGCGCGCCGTCTCTTAAATCCATTGGTTGTCATGTTGGCGATGTTGTTGGAAATGACTTCGACATTCGTCTGTTGTGCCTGCATACCGGTGCCGGCAATATCGAGGGCTCTCATGGGTCGTCCTATGCCTTTACTTGGGTGAGTTTATCGATCGAAGACTGCTGGCGATCCGCCTCGCTTTGGACGAATTGAGATGTGAATTCAAACGAACGGAGATCGGCCATCATCCGCGTGAGCTCTAGAATAGGCTGAACGTTGCTCCCTTCGATCGCGCCTTGCACTAAATGCGGCGCGGTGACCGCCGCGGTTGGCGTATCGGCTCGGAGAAGGCGTCCTCCCTCCGCCGTCATTCGATTGACATCGGACGGTTGTACAATCCCGATCGTTCCGACCGGGCCATTCTCGCTGTTGACCGACCCGTCACCGTTGACCGTGATCTGTGTCTCATTTCCCGAAAGGCGGATAGGACGACCTGCTTTGTCGAGTAAAGCGTTGCCATCCACGTCGCCGATCCGCCCATCGGCTAGCGGCGTAAACCGCCCCGCCCGCGTCAGACGAGGCCCCTGGGCCGTATCGACCGTAAAATATCCTGGACCCGAAACGGCCAAGTCGAACGGGTTACCCGTATGCTCGATCGCCCCGGCCTGCTGCTCGCGATAGGTGGCGCGATCCTGAGTGAACGCGACGGTCTTTCCGCCTTGCGGCAGACCCGGGCCGTCTTGTTTGCTGATCCAATCGCTAAATACTGTCCGCTCCGCTTTGAAACCGGGTGTGTTCGCATTGGCAAGGTTCATCGCAGTCACGTCCATGGAACGCTGCTGCGCGACCAGCCGGGATAGTGCGACGTAAGTGGGTAACTGCATCATGATGCTCCAAGGCCGTCCTCTCGGGTCAGCAAACCTTGTGCCAGAGAAAAATCGAGTGAAAACAGCCCTCCCTCCGAGCCCAACCCGGCACGCTTTGCCGGGCAGTTCTTTTTTTGCCGAGTTCAAACCGACCTAAACGATTTGTTAATCGTTTCCCGGCAGAGTGCTTCCTGCCAGCCCGGAGGCCTTGATGAGCAATAAGCTTGAACCATCGACCGATGACCCCCCGCACAAATCTAAGGGCAAAAAGAAGATCATCCTGATCCTTATACCCGTTGCTTTGATTGCGATTGCAGGCGGAGGTTGGCTTTCCGGTTTCATTCCCAAATTGCTGCAGCCTCATGCCGCGCCAGAGAGTAAAGCTGCCGCTCCAGAGGCAGCTGTCGCCCGCGCTCCGGTCTTTGTCGAGTTACCAGACATCATCGCAAATCTAAACACCGGGAGCAAACGTGCCGCTTTCATTAAATTAAAAGCGCGTCTTGAACTTGCAAAACCAGAGGACCAAGCAACGATACAGGCGGCTATGCCGAAAATACTTGACCTCTTCCAAACCTACCTCCGTGAAATGCGTCCTGAGGAAATGAGGAGCAGCGCAAGTACCTATCGGCTTCGCGAAGAATTAGTGGCCAGGTCTAATATCGCCGGATATCCGGCGAGGGTGGTAAGCGTCTTATTTACCGAAATTATTGTCCAATGACAAACATCGGCCAAGGTGACCTCACGATGAACCAGCCACAAGCAGACGATGTGGCTGAGAGTGGATTTCAAACCCCGCAATTATCAAAACCAAGTCACAATAACACTATACAGCGCCTCATAGATTCCAGTGCAGTCGTTGACGAGCGTTTGCCTATGCTCGACGTGGTATTCGATAGATTAGTGCGATCGCTGACAACCTCTCTTAGAAACTTTTCGGGCGATAGCGTGGAGGTTTCGATCGAAAACGTATTGAGTGTTAGGTTCGGGGATTTTCTAAGCCGGGTGCAAATGCCCTGCCTCCTTGCGGTTTTCCGAGCACGTGAGTGGGATAACTACGGCCTCATCATTTTCGACGGTCCTCTGATATTTTCTATGGTCGATGTTTTACTAGGCGGCACGCGCGGGACTGCGGCGATGCGGGTTTCAGGCCGCGCATTCACGACTATTGAACGGGCGTTAATTGAAAGACTCGTTCGCCTTATACTAACAGATCTCGCCTCTAGCTTTGAACCAATCAGCAGAGTCACTTTTGAATTTGAAAGATTGGAGGTCAGTCCCCGGTTCGCGTTAATAGCCCGGCCTGCAAATTCGGCGGTGCAGGCCAAATTTCGGGTTGACTTGGACGATAGGGGGGGAAGCGTAGAAATACTACTCCCGAATGCAACGCTCGAACCTATTCGAGAACTCCTCATTCAGCAATTCATGGGAGAAAAATTTGGGAGAGACCAAATGTGGGAAAGTCATTTGGCAGAACAAATACGTGACACCACGATCTGCTTAGACGTTATCCTAGATGAACATTCCGTTGATCTTTCGGAGATCATGAACCTAAAAATCGGAAGTAACTTGTGTCTAAAATCGACCCCAGATGCTCTAGTCGACATCCGTTGCGGAGACACAGCTCTTTTCCGGGGTCGTATCGGGAGAAAGAAGAATAACGTGGCCGTCAAGATCGAAACAATATTAGAAAGATCAGACCTTACACAGCTTAAGTCAACGAAATTCGGGGATCAGAAATGATCGATTTCAGCCAGTTAATCGAACCGCTATTGCTAATAACGTTGGGTATAACCGTATTTTACGCAATGAAGCTGGAGCGTGCGCTGTCCAGACTACGGCGGGAAGGTGCAGCACTTTTTAGCAGTGTTGACGGGTTGGATATTTCCGCTCGGGGCGCAACCTCAGCCTTGGCTGGACTGAGTACCTACACTACAGAATTGGCCCAGCAAATTGCTGATCGAATTGAAGTTGGTAAGAAGCTGCAGGATGACCTCGCATATTTGTCGGATCGTGGGGAGCTTGTTGCAGATCGGCTTGAAAGCTTGATCAAGACGTCTCGAACAAAATCAACCGAAGCCATCGATAAAACTAAACATAGTGATAATGTGAGATAAGATGAACCTACTTTATAGAACACGGCCGTTTAGGATCGTCATCACCTTAATCATAGTCGTCTTCTTGTCGAAACTGATCGCTCTCTCGGTAGGAAGTGAGGGAGACAACCATAGATATACCGTTATGTCGAAGGCATATGCGGCAGTCGAACAACGAAACGATTCTCCCGCAGCACCTCCGGCAGGACCTAAGGTCGCTATTCAAGACGACCTCATTCCGACCTCGGAAAGAGAGATTTTAGTTCAGCTACGCGATCGACGTAAAATCATTGAACAGCGTGAAAAAGAGTATGAAGAAAAAAAACAACTGTTGGCCGCAGCTCAAAACAAAATTGATGACAAGGTACATCAATTGGCGAAACTGCAATCGATGTTAGAAAAGCTTGAGACGACTAGGCACGAACACGATGAAGAAAACTGGCGAGGACTTGTAAAAACCTACGAAAATATGCGACCACGTGACGCGGCATTAATTATGAACGAGCTCGACTCTCAAATTATGCTCCAAGTATTGGATCGAATGAAAGAAAATAAGACAGCTCTGATCCTTGCCGCAATGGCGCCGGAACGTGCACGAGTGGCAACGACCGAATTGGCCCGCATGAGAAGCCGCTCGGTCACTTTATCAGGTCAAAACTGAACCTTTGCAGAGGACTCAACCCGTGAAATTGAAATGGCTTGTCATTCCCCTGGGTGGTTTGATCCTAATGTCCCTGCCTGCCTCTTCGTCGGAAAACGTCGATATACGGGCCGACACTCATCCGGAGTTTGTCCGTCTCAGCTTTCCGTTACGAGGCTATAAAAGCTTCAAACTTTCCGATGATGGGTCCCGTCTCACGCTGAAGTTTCGGGCCCACACAAATATAAGGATGCCACCGGTTTCCACGAGCGATATTCGCACCATCCGTCATCGGGGTGACGATATTGAAATTGAGTTCGCAACGTCAGCCCACGGCCGGCCCGTTAAGGTCGCTCGTCAAATCATACTAGATATATTTCATCCCACGGCGCTTCCATCCACACAAATACAAGCCGAAAAACAAATTGAAGCCGTAACAGCCACATCCAAGCCCCAAGACGCAGAGAATCCACTAGAGCCGTCTCATGCAAGTCACGAAATGACCGATGCGCGAAAAGAAAACCTCTCTGAGCTAAATCCCTCCCCTCCTCTCGTAGCGAGCGAAGCCGACGACCCACAGACACCACTTTCTCTTTTGGCAATTGCCGAAGGTGATGTTGGGGTTGCAGCTTTCCGAAGGGGTAACCAAGCGATCTTCGTCTTTGATCGCGCGATCGATTTTGGCGCAACGCAAATACGAAGTGATCTAGATCGATCGCACGTGATATATCAAACGCTTGGCGAGGCAACGACACTCTCCATCCCTTGGCCGAACGAGGCGCCAATTCAGGTCAAGCGAACGCCGGTTGGCTGGGCCATATCAAGCGAGGCAAACCGCCGGTTGGCGGATACACCGCAACCGCAGCAGGAGATTGAAGGCCGCAATCTTCTCAAGGCCGAGACGCCGGGCAGGGTCGTCTCGATCTCGGACCCCGAGACGGGGCAAAACTTGCTGGTTGGCACCATTCTATCGACAGAAATCGACACGCAGATCGTCACCGAACTCACGCGGACGCCGGAGTATTCACTCCTCGCAGCCGAATACGGGGTTGTTGTCGAGCCGCTGTCGGACGCCGTGGAATTAAAGCCTTCTGCTGGTGGTTTCTCGCTCAACGGTGTGCAGCGGCTGGCGCAACCCTCCGCACAAAATCCTCGAGCAAAATTGCTCACTAGAAAATTCGGTTTCTCCATCGCGCCGATTCCAGATCAATTACAGCAATTGAATGCAGAAATCGCTAGCGCTGCCGCCAAACCAGTTCGGTCGCGAGCGGCCTCGAGGCTCGTCATTGCGGAAGCGGAGTTATCGCTTGGCTTAGGCGCAGAGGCGTTGGCGGTATTAAACCTGACGGCGGCCGAGGATCCGATCGCGGCGCAGAGTCCCAACCTCAAAGCCTTTGTCGCAATTGCGTCTGCCCTTGCTGACAAAATTCCCGAAGCCGGCGACATATCCGCAAAAGAACTAGATGGCTCCGATGAAATAGAGCTTTGGCGGGGCGTTAAGAAGGCCCGCAAAAGCCGAGCGCTTGAGGACGCGGCGGCGTTGTATCGTTTCCTACCGATTCTATTGTCGTATTCTGAGCCTCTCCGCGCGCGGCTGCTCCCGTGGATTGTAGAGGCGGCGGTGAAAATGCATGTGCCGAATGCGTTCATCGACCTCCCTGTAGAAATAAAATCGTCCGAAGCACTGCTGTTTGCCAAGGGACTGTCGTTCGAAGCGGCCGGGGAAACCCAGCAAGCGCTCGGGGTTTACGCGGCGATCGACCAAGGGGGCGATCTCAAAACCCGGGTCAAAGCCATGGCCCGATCAGCGGAAATCAAGCTCGCCGCTGGCGATTTGACGCCAGCGCAGGTCTGCGAAGTTCTCCGACGACAGGCATTTATATGGAGAGGAGATGACCTAGAAATACAAATGAAAATGCGTGCAGTGGAGTTGGCTGCCGGTGCGGGACTATGGAGGGTGGTGTTTGAAGGCCTTAGAGACGTCGAACAGTCACCGTTCTTGACTGAGGTCGATGGTCTAGCAGGGCTGATACTGCAGAAAAAAGCAAACGCTTTTAAGGATATAATCGCCGAGCGACCTACCGGTATATCTTCCGTTGAACTCGTTTCGTTGTCAAAGGAATTCGCTACCGAAATTCCTCAGGGTGAAGAAGGAAGAGCGTTCAATCGGCAGGTTGCAACCAAGCTTCTCCAACTTGATCTGCCGCAAGAGGCTGTATCAATACTGAAACCAGTCGTCGAGAAATCAACGAGCGATCTGGAGCGCGCTCAAGCCAGTGCTTTGTTAGCTCAGGCCCTATTGGATACCAACCAAGCGGGCGACGTCAATCAGATCCTGGAGAGCAGCTCTAATCCAGCTCTACCGGCATGGCTTCAACAACAAAGAACATATCTTACGGCTCGGGCAAAAGCTGCAACGGGCCATCTTGGCGAAGCAGACTTGTTGCTTGCAGCATTAGATACAACCGATGCAAATGAACTACGGGCTAGGCTTGCTGTTGAAAACAATGACTGGAAAAGAGCACTGGCCGCGATTTCTGATATCGTAAAGAAGGACGTGGCCGCCGACGGCATCCTCTCCGATGCGAATCAAAAACTGGTCGTTCGGCAGATAACGGCAGCCGTACGGGCAGAAGACGACGCTGCTGTGCAGAAAATCTATACCAGCCGCCTCGATCAAATGACTCCTCCTCAAAGCCAAACGTTAAAACTATTGGCCGCGCCCGTACTGTCGGGTGCAAGCCCGCTTGCCCGATCAAGACAGGAACTCGCATCAGCTAAGGCATTCAACGCATTTACGAAACAACCTCTTCCGTGACGAATGGCCGCAATTAGCAAATCCATGCCCGGCGATCGACCGACGCCAATGACCATTTCGGGCACGTATCAAAATCACATCGTTCAACAATCTTTTGAGCGCACACGTCTGCGCCTCACCGATGCAACTGACACGGAACTGTCGCTAGACGGCGCGTTCTGACCGGTGGCAGCAACGCCATTAATTGGAGTGCAGGAACGCATGAATCCCAAAGTCAGCTTTGTCATCCCGGCCTATAACGAGGAAACGCTGCTACCCGCCTGCCTCGCCGCTATCCAGGCCGAGATTAGCCGCACCGGCTGCTCGGCGCAGATCATCGTAGTAAACAACGCCAGCACCGACCGTACTGCCGAAGTAGCTGCATCTGTAGCCGGCGTCGTGGTGGTGCATGAGCCGGTTAAGGGACTCGTCGCCGCCAGGAGCGCCGGGTTCGAAGCGTCGAGTGGCGAATTGGTCGCCAACATCGATGCCGACACGCTGATCGGCCCCGGCTGGCTCGCCCAAGTGATTGCAGAGTTCGGCGAAAAGCCCGGCCTTGTGGTGCTCAGCGGTCCCTATCACTACCACGACGTTCCCTGGCGCATGCGTGCCGCGACTGAGTTGTTCTACGGCATGGGCTACGCCGCCTATTTGTTCAACAAGAAGGTGCTGGGTGTCGGCAGCATGGTGCAGGGCGGCAACTTCATCGTAAAACGTGATGCCCTGGCGAGCATCGGCGGTATCAGCAATAAATTCACCTTCTACGGCGAAGACACCGACATCGCCAGGCGCATGAGCAAGGTGGGAGACGTGGTATTCACCTATGCACTGCGGGCAAAATCCTCGGGGCGGCGGTTGCGCGGCGACGGTCTCATCATCACTGGCGTACGGTATGGGGCCAATTACGTGTGGGCAACATTCTTCGGTAAACCGTTCACGACCGCATGGAATGATTATAGGTGACTGCTTCCACGGCCTACTCACAATAGCCGTGGCGATCCCACTAAGTTCTAACCTCCATGGCAAGCCGCGTGGGGATGGAATTCAGGCCAAACAATCGTTGGTTCGGCAAGAACGGTAAACACTGACATTTCATAAACCCCGACATCCGGCAGGTGCCTGGGTCTTGGCCTCAGCCGCTTCTCCGTGTCAGACTCCGCACCTCACGAGAAAGGTCCACTCATGTTCATCCGCGCCGGCACGATCACCATGCACGTCCGGGTGGACGGGCCCGTGTCTGCGCCCCCGTTGGTCATGCTTCACTCGCTCGGCACCACGGCCGATGTGTGGGAGCCTCAGGCGCAGGCGTTGGCCGGGCCATTCCGCGTGATCCGTCCGGACCTGCGCGGGCATGGGCTGACCGAGGTGACGCCCGGACCCTACAAGATCCAGGGCATGGCGGCGGACGTGCTGGCGCTCATGGATGCGTTGGGGGTGCAGCATGCGCATGTGGCCGGGCTCAGCATTGGCGGTATGATCGCCCAAGGTCTGGCGCACGCCGCGCCGACGAGGGTCGCGTCGTTGATGCTGTGCGACACGGCCCTGGCGATCCCGCCGGCGCAGGGCTGGATCGACCGGGCGGCGGCGGCGCGGGCCCACGGAATGGCGCCGTTGCTGGACACCGTGATGGCGCGCTGGGTCACCGCCGATTTCCAGACAGAACCGGCGGCGCAGGGGCTCCGCGCCATGCTGCTCCGCACCGATCCGGAGGGCTACGCCGCCGCCGCCGAGGCCATCGGCGCCGCCGACCTCACCGAAGCCACCAAGGCACTTTCCATTCCCACCCTGGTCATGGTGGGCGACCAGGACGTGGCGACACCGCCCAATCTGGCCCAGGCATTAGCGGACGCCCTGCGCGCCCCGCTCGTGACGCTGCCCGGCGGTGCGCATATTCCGACGGTGCAGGTCCCGGCGCTGGTCACCGACGCCATGCAGCGGTTTCTAATCCCCGAAATCAGCGATTTCTACGAGGCCGGTCTAGCGGTCCGTCGCCAGGTGCTGGGGTCGGAACACGTGGACCGCTCGCTCGCCGCGACGACCGGCCTGGACCGCGACTTCCAGCATTTCATCACCCGCACCGCCTGGGGCGGCGTCTGGACCCGCCCGGGGCTGGACCGGGGTACGCGCAGCCTGCTGGTCATTACCATGCTGGCCGCGCTGGGCCATCACGAGGAACTGCGGCTGCATCTCCGCGCCACGCGCAATACCGGAGTGAACGCAGCGCAGGTGGCGGAGGCGCTGATCCAGGTGGCGGCCTATGCCGGGATCCCGGCCGCCAACAGCGCCGTACGGATCGCCAAAGAAGTTTTGGGAGCGTAATCCCGTCGCCGTCGTCACCCCGGTCGAAGCGGCTCGCTTGCGCAGGGGGTGAAACGGCGGCATATCGCCCCAACTGTGCGGCGGATGGAATGAGGGGCGCTGATGACCTACGTGGTCACCGAAAATTGTATCAAGTGCAAGTTTATGGATTGCGTGGAGGTGTGTCCGGTGGATTGCTTCTACGTCGGTGAAAACATGCTCGTGATCCACCCGGACGAATGCATCGATTGCGGCGTGTGTGAGCCAGAGTGCCCGGCCGATGCGATCGTGCCGGACAGCGATGATAAGGCCACGGCCTGGGCGGAGCGGAACCGAACGTTCTCAATCGCATGGCCGAACATCACACGGAAGGGTACCCCGCCGGATGACGCCGAGGACTGGAATGGCAAGCCAGGCAAGGAAGCGTTGTTTTCCGCTGATCCGGGCTGACTTTTTTTACAAATTGTGTTAGAGGATCG
>JAYVOF010000040.1:0-2114 GCA_043758105.1 Rhodospirillales bacterium
GAGATGCCGGATGCCCATCAGCCCGGCGATGAACGCGTGCCGCCTTGTCTGTGTGCGGATGCCGCGGCGGGCATCGATGATCAAGACGGCGAGGTCGGCGGTGCTGGCGCCGGTCGCCATATTCCGCGTGTATTGCTCGTGACCCGGCGTGTCGGCCACGATGAAGCGGCGGCGGGGCGTGGCGAAGAAGCGGTAGGCGACGTCGATCGTGATGCCCTGGGCCCGCTCGGCCTCGAGCCCGTCCAGCAACAGCGCGAAATCCATCTCGGCGCCGTTGGTGCCGTGACGCAGACTATCCCGCTGCAATTGCAGCATTTGGTCGTCCTGAATCTGCCGCGTGTCATACAATAGCCGCCCGATCAGGGTGGATTTTCCGTCATCGACGCTGCCGCAGGTCAGAAACCGCAGCTGGTCGAGCGGTGCGGCCGGGGTCAGCTCCGGGGCCTCGAGCGTTTCGGACATCAGAAATACCCCTCGCGCTTCTTCCGTTCCATGCTGTCGCCGCCGTCATGGTCGATGAGGCGCGTGCTGCGCTCGGATTGCGCGGCACCGCGGGTTTCGCGCACGATGTCACCGAGCGTCCGCGCCCCGGACAGGGTGGCGCCGGTGAGCGGATAGCAGCCGAGCGAGCGGAAGCGGATCATGCGGTCCTGCACCTGCTCACCGGGGCGGAGCGGCAGGCGGTCGTCATCGACCATGATGAGGCTGCCGTCGCGCTCGATGGTCGGGCGGGAGGCTGCGAAATAGAGGGGGACCACGGGGATGTTCTCCGCCTCGATATATTGCCAAATATCCAGCTCGGTCCAATTCGACAGTGGGAAGACGCGGAGGGACTCTCCCGCGGCAACCCGGCAATTATACAAGTTCCAGAACTCGGCCCGCTGATTATGCGGCTCCCATTCCTGGGCGGCGTTACGGATGGAGACGACGCGTTCCTTGGCCCGGGACTTCTCCTCGTCCCGCCGGGCGCCGCCGAATACCGCGTCGAAACCGTATTGCGCCAGCGCGGCCTTTAGCGCCACGGTCTTCATTTGGTGCGTGTAATAGGACGCGCCGTGATGGATCGGGTCCACGCCGCGGTCCCGCGCCTCGGTATTGGTGTGGACGATCAGGTTCAGCTTGAGCCGCCGCGCCGTTTCGTCGCGGAAGGTGATCATCTCGCGGAATTTCCACCCGGTATCCACGTGCAACAGCGGAAACGGCGGCAGCGCCGGGTAGAACGCCTTACGGATCAGGTGCAACAGGACGGACGAATCCTTACCGATGGAATAGAGCATGCCGGGCCGTTTGGACTCGGCCACGACCTCGCGGATGATGTGGATGCTCTCGTTTTCCAGGCGGCGGAGATGGGTGGTCGGCGGTGCCGCAAGGATGCGCGGTGCGGTGATGACGTTCATGCTGCGGTCCTCGTGCGGGGCAAATGGATGCCGCATTCCGTCTTGCCGAGCCCGGCCCAGCGCCCGGCGCGCGAGGCCTCGCCGGCGGCGGGCACGCGAGTGCAGGGGGCGCAGCCGATGGAGCGGTAGCCCTGGGCCTCCAGCGGATGCGGCGGCAACGAATGCAGGGTGCGGTAGGCGGCGATGTCCGCCTCGGTCCAATTCGCCAGCGGGTTGGCCTTCACGGGGCGGCCCGCTTCGACCACCGGCAACGCCTCCCGTCCGCCCCCCTGGAACCGCTTGCGCCCGGTGATCCAGGCGTCGTAGCCGATGAGGGCCGCGTCCAAGGGTGCGACCTTGCGATGCTCACAGCACAAATCCGGATCGGTTTGCCACAGGGCACCCACCGGGTCCACGGCCGTCAGAACGGCGTCCGGGGCGGTGACGGTGCGGATTGCGGTAAGGCCGAGGCGCCAGCACAGCGTCTCCCGATAGGCCAGCGTCTCCGCAAACAGCTTGCCGGTATCGACGAACAGAACCGGTGTGGCCGGATCGATGGCGGCGACATGATGCAGCAGGACCGCACTCTCGGCACCGAATGACGATACGATTGCGATGCGCCTTGGAAAGGCCTCGGTCAGCAGATGGCGGAGCAGAGCGTCCGTGCTCCATCCGTCGTAATCAGGATGGAGCGCGGAAAAATGGTCCAGGGGCACGACCGTTTCCTAATTGGATGAT
>JAYVOF010000041.1:0-6239 GCA_043758105.1 Rhodospirillales bacterium
CCCGGCATCGAGGCCGGACAGCCGGGTGTTGGCGCTGAATGGCACCACCGTGGCACCACCCGGCATCTCCGGGCTGATGCCATAGCGGTCCCGGACGTAGGTGATGATGGACCGCCCCTCCGGCGTTTCATCGCCGAGTGAGGCCAAGACGGCGGCCTCGGCCAGCGCCTGTTCAGTCACGCCGGGCACGGGGGTCATGCTGGCGGCCATGCGGTTGCCGAAGGTGATGGTGCCGGTTTTGTCCAGCAGCAGCGTGTCCACGTCGCCCGCCGCCTCCACCGCGCGGCCCGAGGTCGCGACCACGTTGAACCGGATCAGCCGGTCCATGCCGGCGATACCGATGGCGGACAGCAATCCGCCGATGGTGGTGGGGATCAGCGTCACCAGCAGCGCCGCCAGCACGGGCACGCCCAACTCGGTGCCGGAATAATGGGCAAGGCCGACCAGCGTCACTACGGCGATCAAGAAGATGATGGTGAGGCCGGCCAGCAGCACATCGAGCGCGATCTCGTTCGGCGTCTTGCGGCGCTCGGCCCCCTCCACCAGCGCGATCATGCGGTCGATGAACGTGCCGCCCGGGTCGGCGGTGATGCGCACCACCAGCCAGTCCGACACCACGAGCGTGCCGCCGGTCACGGCCGAGCGGTCACCGCCGGCTTCGCGGATCACCGGGGCGCTCTCGCCGGTGATGGCGCTTTCGTTGACGCTGGCCACACCTTGCATGATCTCGCCATCGGACGGGATCAGGTCCCCGGCTTCCACCAGCACGTGCATCCCGCGGCGGAGGTCGGGGGCGGCGACCATGGTGACTCCGGTGCGGTCGGCCGGGTTGTTGAGGCGCTTGGCCATGGTGTCGCTGCGCGCCCGCCGTAGGCTCTCGGCCCGGGCGCGCCCACGGCCCTCCGCCACGGCCTCGGCGAAGGTCGCGAACAGCACGGTCAGCCACAGCCAGAAAGCGATGGCGATGGCGAAGGTCCAGGGCTGCCCGGTAATGGCCTCTTTCACGCCCAGGACGGTGACCAGCGCCGCCACCACTTCGGTGACGAAGATCACCGGGTTACGGATGAGCCCGGCCGGGTTGAGCTTCTTGAACGCGTCGCCTGCGGCGCGGGTGATAATCGCGCCATCGAACAGAGAGATGGCTTCGGCATTCTGTGCCATTGGTGTTGTTCCTAATAAGCCGTCATTGCGAGCCGCTTGGCGAAGCAATCCAGGGGCGACAGGAGCCGGCTCATGCAGGCTCGCAATGACGTGGTGGACGGGAGGTTAAAACGTCTTTCCAGCCAGCATCGAGAAGTGTTCGGCGAGCGGCCCCAGGCTCAGCGCCGGCAGGAACTGCAGGCCGCCCAGGATCAGGATCACGCCGATCAGCAGGCCGATGAACAGCGGCCCATGCGTCGGGAACGTGCCTGCGCTGTCCGGCAATTTGGGCTTGGCCGCCAATGACCCGGCGATCGCCAACACCGGCACCAGGAACGCGAACCGCCCCAGCAACATGCAGGCGCCAAGCCCATAATCCAGCAGCGGCGTATCGGCTATGAGCCCCGCGAACGCGCTGCCGTTATTGCCGGTGGAGGAGCTGAAGGCATACAGCATCTCACTCAACCCATGCGGCCCGGCGTTGCTGAGCGAGGCCACCCCGGCCGGCAGCACAAGGCAGATCGCCGTGCCACCCAAGATGCACAGCGGCAGGATCAGCACCGCCAGCATCGCCAGCTTGATCTCCCGCGCCTGCACCTTCTTACCCAAATATTCCGGCGTCCGCCCCACCATCAGCCCGGCCACGAACACGGCCAGCAGGGCGAAGACGATGATGCCATACAGACCTGACCCGGCACCGCCAGGCACGATCTCGCCAAGCTGCATGGCGAACATGGGGATCATGCCACCCAATGGCGTAAAGCTGTCATGCATGGCGTTGACCGCGCCGGTGCTGGTGACCGTGGTGCCGACCGCGAACATCGCCGACGCGGCGGTGCCGAAGCGGAGTTCCTTGCCCTCCATATTGCCCATGCTGGGATCGATGCCGAGTGCGGTCAGCAGCGGGTTGCCCCCGCCCTCCGCCGCGTAGGTGCCGACCACGAACAGCACCATCAGGATCGCCATGGTCCAGAACAGCGCGAACCCCTGCCGGCGATCCTTCACGATCTCACCAAAGGTTACGGTGAGGCCGAACGGGATGATCAGGAACAGCACGTTCTCCAGCACATTGCTGAGCGCCGTCGGATTCTCGAACGGATGGGCGGAGTTGGCGTTGAAGAACCCGCCGCCATTGGTGCCCAGCAGCTTGATCGCCTCCTGGAACGCGACCGGCCCCAGCGCGATGGTCTGTTTGGCGCCCTCGAGCGTCGTGGCGTCCACATACCCCGCGAGCGTCTGCGGCACGCCCATGACCATCAGCAGCACGGTCGCGAGCGTCGCGATCGGCAACAGGACATAGAGCGTAATACGGGTGATATCCGCCCAAATATTACCGAGCGTCTGGATCCCACCCGCCGCAAATGCGCGCGAAACGGCGGCCGCAGCGGCGATGCCGGTCGCAGCCGACAGGAAGTTGTGCACCGTCAACCCCCACATTTGGCTGCCGTACGACATGGTGCTTTCGGGCGTATAGGCCTGCCAATTGGTATTGGTGACGAAGCTGATCGCGGTATTGAACGCCAATTGCGGGGTGACCCCACTCTGCCCTTGCGGATTGAACGGCAAATAGTCCTGAAACCGCAGCATGAGATACAGGATCAAGAAATGCGCGGCATTCAACACGAGCAACGCCACCGCATAGCCGCGCCAGCCCATGCCCCGCGCCGGGTCCACGCCGGCCACGGCGTAAAAGCCCCGCTCCACCGGCCCCAGCACCGGTGAGAGGAAATTCCGCCCGCCCGACAGCACCACCGCCATGTATTTACCCAGCGGCACCGCCAGCGCGAACACCAGCGCCAGCACGAGCGCGATCTGCGCCCATCCGATCATTGTCATGGATGTGTTCCTAGAAGTGCTCGGGCCGCACGAGCGCCCAGACCAAGTAAACCAGCAGCCCGGCGGAAACGATGCCGCCTAAGATGAGATCGAATACCATCAGATGCGCTCACACAGCACGGCATAAAGCGCCATCAACAGGATGCCGCCCGTGCCGAGGACGATAATGATTATGTCAGCCATGACCCACTCCCCATGCAACCAAATATTTGACGCTGAGGGGATAAAGCCGCGATCTGTTTCGTACGGTGGGGATATAAAGACGGTATAAAACTTGGATGAGTCGGGTACGGTCACAGCATCAACATTTTCTAAAAAAATGCACACGGATCCATTTACAATTCCGCAACAAATCCATAATGACATGATGTAATGTTAACGTTCCGGGTGTGTCGATGACCAGCAGCCTCACGGTTTTCAAAGCCTACGCCACCGCCACCGGCTACACACCCTGGGTCACGGATGGCACGTCAGCCGGGACGGTCGCGCTGAGCAACGTCACGCTACCGCCCGGCGTGAATTACCCGGATTTCACCCCGCTCGGTAACGGCCAGGCTATTTTAATCGGCGCTGGAAACCAAACTCTGTCCATCTGGAGAACGGACGGCACGCTCGCGGGCACCATCGCACTGCGCCCGATCCCTGTCGCGAGTTCCAACCTGAGTTACAACTATCAGCTTCTGGGGCTCAACAATGGTCGTGCGCTTTATTTAATCTCAGGATTCACGACTCAGGGACTTGCGTCGCTCGAGTTGTTCGCGACCGACGGCACGGTAGCGGGCACGAATTCCCTCAAAGTGTTGGGAGCGGGACAATCCGACTACCGGTTGTATGGTGCGGGCATCACCTCGATAGGGAACGGCCGCGCCGTGTTCCAGACCCGGGTCGCGGCTGGGCTGCAGCTTTGGACGACCGACGGCACCGCCGCGGGCACCATCAAGCTGCAGGATTCAACGCCCTACGTCAGCGCCAGCAACCCCGGCCGTGCCATCAGCGACACCAGCAACTTCGTCTCGGCCGGGAATGGACGCACGGTGTTTCTCGAGAGCGCCGGGGATGGCTACAGCGTCTGGAGCACGGACGGCACGGTGGCGGGCACAGTGCAAATCCGCGATCCATCACCCTATGCCACCGGCTTCATGACGGCGCTGCCGAACGGCAAAGTCATTTTTCAGGCGGCGGTGCAAGGAAGCACGACGCCCACGACCTGGCAGACGGATGGCACCCGGGCCGGGACCTTCCTCGTGCCGGCCGGCACGCTCGATACGAGCCTCGCGGGGGTCGCCATCACGCCGATCGGCAACGGGCTCGGCGTGTTCATCCGCTTGGACGCCACCAATGGCCGGGAGCTGTGGGTGACGGACGGCACGGCCGCCAGCACACATATTTTGAAGGACATCTATGCCGGCAACGGCGACTCCTACGCGTCCGATTTCCGGGCACTCGGCAACGGCAAGCTGTTGTTCACGGCGAGGAGCGTGGATGCCGGGTTCGAGCCGTGGATCACCGACGGCACGACGGCCGGCACCATGCTGCTGAAGGACCTGGTGCCCGGCATGGGCGATTCCGTCGCTTCCGGCTACACGCTGATCGGCAACCGCCAGGCGATCTTCGAGGCCAGCAGCACCGGGCGGGACGGCCAGGTCTGGGTCACGGACGGAACCGCCGCGGGCACGGCGCTGGTGAAGACGGTTTATAACGGCGTCGGCGGAGCGCAGGCGGCACCGCAGAACTTCGTAAACCTGATCCAAGGTGCGCCGGTCGTGCCGTATTTTTATTCCATCTCCGCCGGCGCGCCCAAGCCCGACGGCCTCACCGGCCTCACGCCGTTCACCTTCACCATGACGCGGACCGGAGATCTGAGCCAGGCCGCGACCATCGCCTATACCGCCAGCGCGGCTGGGGGCGACTCGGTGGCGTATAGCTTGATCACTAACCCGACGGGCACCGTGACCTTCGCCGCCGGCATCGCGCTCACATCGCTCACCATCAATTTGCGGGGTGCCCAACTCGATGCGACGCAGATGTTTGCCGTGACCCTGGACGGGGCACCCGCGGATGCGTCCGCCACGACCCGGGCGGTCGGCACGGTGTTGAGTAATGCAGGCATCGGCACCATCCTGACCGGCACGGCCGGCCAGACGCAGTTCGTGGATACGCCGGGCACGCAGCTTTATATCGGTGCCAATGGCGAGACGGCGGTGCAGTTCTCCGAGGGTCTGCGCGGCGACGTGTTCCTGTTGCTGGCCAACGGCGACATCAGCGTGACGCATGGCGGCCAGGTCGATTACCTGCGCGGCATCACCGAATTGCGCTTCCTCGATGGCCGGCTGGTGTTCGACGTGAATGACGCGGCGGCGGCGGTGACGCGGATGTATCAGGCCGGGCTCGGCCGGCTACCGGATCAGGGCGGGCTCAATTACTGGATCAACGGCCTGCAGCACGGCGCGGCGCTGGCGGATATCGCCGCCGGGTTCCTGAACAGTGCGGAGTTCATCGGCCGCTTCGGCACCGGGCTCGCTAACGGGGATTTCGTGACGCGAATCTATCAAAACGTGCTGAACCGTGCGCCGGATTCCGGCGGGTTGGCATTCTGGAGCGGCACGTTGAACGGCAATACCTACAACCGGTCGCAAGTCTTGGCCGGCATTTCGGACAGCACCGAGAACAAGACCGCGACGGCAAGCCTGGTTGCGTCCGGCATTTGGGACGTGAGCGAGACCGCGACCCAGGTGGCCCGGCTGTATGACACCGCGCTCGGCCGCCTGCCGGACGCGGCCGGCCTGAGTTACTGGAAGACGGCGATCGACAGCGGTTCCAAAAGCCTGGCCGACCTCGCAATTTCTTTCGTCACCAGCCCCGAATTCTTGGCGTCCTATGGTCCACTCAGCAACCGGGATTTCGTGGAAAAGATTTACGGCAACACCCTGGGCCGCCACAGCGATCAGCAGGGCCTGGATTACTGGACCGCCGCCCTGGACCGCGGCGACAGCCGCTCCTCGATCGTCACCAGCTTCTCCGAAAGTCCGGAGCACCAGGGCCGGACGAATGGTAACATCCTCAACCCAGACCCGGCCAACTATGGGATCAAGCTGGCTTCGTAAGCGGCATCGGAAGTGCGCGCACACCAGCCGTATCTGATGGTGCTCTCGGCGGTGGGATGCGAAACCACTACTGAGTCGTAAACCATGGTCCACAGGATTCAAATACCTGATTGATTTCGTGAGCTTTCCGGTATGCTGCCGATTCGTGCGAATCGGCAG